>JBBIST010000077.1:0-16163 GCA_037441125.1 Burkholderiales bacterium | reverse complement strand
CGATTGAGAAAGAATCTTCAACCCGCCAAGCACACAGAATTCTGAACACTTCCTCGTCCGGTGGGGGAGACAGTCCTTCGATGTATTCGTTTCGACCCATCAGCGCATACCGAAGAGAAGCCCAAAGCTCAAACCCGAGATCCGGTAACTCATCCGGATGGTAGCCGGAATCCTCGACTGCTCGGACTTTCATTCTCAGCATGCCCATTTCTTCAAGAAGCATACCTCCGAGAGCATGCGCGGCGTGGTCAGCTACCTGAATACCACCGATGACTCTCGAGTCGGAGCTAAGGGAGACGGATACTTTCAGTTTCGCAAGGCGCTCGCGATGGACCGCGTCCATCGAAATGCTTTGGTCCAGAAAGAGAAAATGCTCTCTCTTTAGGATAGAGCCTACCTCGATTAGCTGAACCACAAGGCTCGCGCAGTATTCGCCAAGGCGTCTGCGATCCGAGATCGGCGCAACCGCTAGCCCCAGCTTCAATTCATGAAGCAGTTGCGCCATCACAGCGCGCTGAGCTATGCCCAGTTGATTTCCGTCCTTCGGGTCAGAGCTCTTGTACTCGGCGGATTCGGGATCCAAACCCAGGCGGCGCCACTCCTCGGCAACGACTGGAGAAAGGTCGCGATCCGAGACGACGAGCGCTCCAATGACGAACTCACCGCGCTCTCGAAGCGTTTCATCGAAGTAGAAGTAGGACATTCGCCAGCGGCCTAACTGGGTTGCTCACGGCAGTGTTTCGATTTATCCGGATCCGGACTCCGTGCACCCGAATTCGGCCGATCGCTGCAGATCGTTGCGCGGCGCGGCTTGACATGTAGAAACCGCATGCGCTTACAGCGCAGGCACCCTTGATAACCGGCACCTTGCCACCGCTGCGCTCGGGCCGGCTGCACGATCAGTTGCGCGAGCGGCTGCGCCACGTCCGGCACCGGCATGCGAAAGATGGAGTGCCTGCGGCTGCGCGTCAAGCACCTGGACCTCGATCGGCGGCTGAAGGTCACCCGTAAGGCCAAGGACACCAAGGATCGGATCACCATGTTGTCCAGCGTGCTCGATACGGGCGTCCAGAGCCCGGCACTCAGAAGCGACCGCTTGAGCGCCGGCTACGGGATCGAGCGAGCAACGGCCTCGACTGTCGGCAGCCGGCCGAAGTCAGCGATGCGCATCCACCGTAGTGGCGGCAACCGCGCCGGCTCACGCGCGCCCCTTCATCCGATCTCGCCGTAGAACACCCGCGTCGCGTACACCATTTGCACGCGACCGTCGCGCTGCGTGGCGTCGAAGAGTCGCCGCAGCGCGGCCATCATCGGCGCGTGGCCCGGCGTGCCGGCCGCGGGCACGTAGGACGCGGAGGCCAGCCGCTGCGCCAGCGTGTCGAAGTCGAGCTGCGTCGGGTTGTCGTACTGAAGCTCGCGGTACTCGGCATGGCCGAAGAACGCGGCCACCAGCTCATGGTGCGCGTGCCGGTGCCGCACTCGCGCGTACTCGTCGCCGCCGTGCTCGACCAGCAGCGCTTCGTAGCCTTCGGCGAAGGCGTCGCCGGCACTCGCGCGGTCGTTCCAGATCAGCGCCGCGTGCGGCGGGCGCTTGAGGATCCGTTTCGCTTCGGCGCCAGCCGCACGCGGCTCGAACCAGTGCGCGGCCTGCGCGGCGATCACCAGGTCGGCGCTCGCCTCCGGCAGCGTCGTCGCTTCGGCGGTGCCCTTGACGCAGCGGAATCCGGCGAAAAACGCGAGCTGGCGCTCGCCGGCGGCACGCATCGCGTCGTTGGGCTCGACGCCGATCACGCGCATGCCCGCCTGAAGAAACGGCTCGCACGACAGGCCGGTGCCGCTGCCCAGGTCCACCACCACGGCGTCGCGCGGCAGGCCGAAGGCGCGCAGCAGTTCGGTCGCGATCTCTTGCGGATAGCCGGGCCGCGCCGCCGCGTAGGCCTGCGCGCGGTCGGAGAAGCGTTCGGTCGGGGCGTCGGGCGCGGCCACGCTCAGCCGCCGCTGCGCGCCAGCTCGCGCCCGATCAACATCCGCTGGATGTCGCTCGTGCCCTCGTAGATCTGGCACACGCGCACGTCGCGCCAGATGCGCTCGACCGGGAAGTCGGTCACGTAGCCGTAGCCGCCGTGGATCTGGATCGCATCGGAACAGACGCGCTCGGCCATCTCGGAGGCGAAGAGCTTGGCCATCGCCGCCTCCTTCAGGCACGGCGTGCCGGCGTCGCGCAGCGCCGCCGCGTGCAGCACGAGGCAGCGCGCGGCCTCGATCTGCGTGGCCATGTCGGCGAGGCGAAAGTTCACCGCCTGGTGCTCGAAGATCGGCGCACCGAAGCTCTCGCGCTCCTTCGCGTACTTGAGCGCCGCCTCGAAGGCCGCGCGTGCCATGCCGACACTCTGCGCGGCGATGCCGATGCGGCCGCCTTCGAGCGCAGACAGCGCGATCTTGTAGCCCTCGCCTTCGGCGCCGATGCGGTTGCCCGCCGGCACGCGGCAGTTCTCCAGCACGATCTGCGCCGTGTCGGACGAATGCTGGCCGGTCTTTTCCTCCAGCCGCGCCACCGTGTAGCCGGGCGCGTCGGTCGGAACGATGAAGGCGCTCATGCCGCGCTTGCCGGCCGACTTGTCGCTGACGGCGATGACGATCGCGTAGTCGGCGTGCTTGCCGCTGGTGATGAACTGCTTGACGCCGTTGAGCACGTAGTGCGCGCCCTCGAGCGTCGCCGATGTCTTCAGCGCCGCGGCGTTGCTGCCGACGTGCGGCTCGGTCAGGCAGAACGCGCCGAGCGCCGCGCCCGAGGCGAGCGGCCGCAGGAACTGCTGCTTCTGCGCCTCGGAGCCGAAGGCGAGCAGGATCGCGCACACCGGGCAGTTGTTGACGCTGATGACCGTGGACACGCCGCCGTCGCCGGCGGCGATCTCTTCCAGCGCCACCGCCACCGCCGTGTAGTCCATGCCCGCGCCGCCGTAGGACTCGGGCACCGCGATACCAAAGCAGCCGAGCCCCGCCAGCTCCTGCAGCGCCTCCTTCGGAAACGTGTGCTCGCGGTCCCACGCCGCCGCGAACGGCGCCAGCCGCGTCTGCGCGAACTCGCGCAGGGCCGAGCACAGGAGGTGGTGTTCTTCGCGAAGCATGAAGGGGAGGATTGAGGATTGGGGTGGGGAGAGGAGATGTTGACGTTGTGGGTGGGGGAGCTGGGGGCGCGGTGGGGCGACGGCGGGAGAGCGGCGTCGGCGTGGCTGCGCCTATTCCATGACCCAGGACAGCTTCTGTTGCTTGATCAGCCATCCCACAATCGCGCCGGCGACGAGCGCGGCGATCAGCATCGGGCCGCCGCCGACCAGTCCGGTGACGAGCAGGAAGTTGCCGTAGCAGCTTGCGTAGTTCGCCGGCAGGCACCAGGTCCAGGTGGCGAGCGCCGAGAACGAGGCCCAGGTCAGCAGCGCCACCAGGATGCCGCGCGTGATCGACTGGCCGATGCGGGCGATGCGCTCGCGCGCGTTCTGGTAGACGACGATCGCGAACAACATCGCGAACAGCGCCGGCACGACGACAAAGATCGCGCGGTTCACACCCGCCTCCTCGGCGAAGGCGCGCAGAGCGAACTCGACGCTGCCGGCGGCGAGCGCGCCGCAGATGCCGAACACGAAGCCGGCGAACAGCGGCACCGACATCAACTGCAGGTCGAGCCAGACCGGCCGCGCCGCCGGCGCATCGCGCTCGGCCGCCAGCTCGGCTTCGGTCTTCATCTCGCGCCGCTCGCCGATGCGCGTGGCGCCGGCCATGCGCGAGACCTCCTCGTCGAGGCCGTCGCCGTAGGGCTGGTCGAAGTCTCTCGGGGTGCGGCTGCTCATTGCGGGCGGTTTGCTCCGGTCGCGGTGGTCTGTGTCGTTCCTGCGCGCGGCGCATGCAGGGAACGTCCGGGCGCTACACGATAGCGGCGCAGGCCGCCGGCGCAAGAGCGAAGTAACCGTCAATTCCCGCGTTCACCGCCGTCGCGCCACCGGCCGGGACGCCCTAGGGCGCCGCCGGCAAGAGTCGCGGCCCGGGATCGGCCGCCTACCAGGGCAGTTGTTCGCCGGAGTAGTTGAGGAACTTGCCGTTGTGCGAGGCGTTGGCGGCCGCGACCACGCGCCGCAGGCTCGCCACGGCCTCGGCGACGTCGAGATCGGCGCCGGCGCCGCCCATGTCGGTGCGCACCCAGCCCGGGTGCAGCGCCATGCAGACGACCCCCTGGGCACCGAGTTCCAGGCTGGCAGCGCGCAGCGCCGCGTTGACTGCCGCTTTGCTCGCGCGGTACAGCCAGCCGGAGCCGTCGCGCATCTGGCCGATCGACCCCATCTTGCTCGACAGCACGGCGAGCTTGCCGCCGCCGGGGGCGAGCAGCGGCGCCAGCGGCGCGATCAGTTGCATCGGCGCCAGTACGTTGGTGCGCATCACGGCGTCGAACTCGGCCGCGGTCGGCGCCTGCGGTGCGGCGCTGCGCGGCCCGTAGACGCCGGCGCTCAGGAACGCGAGGTCGAGCGTCTCGCCTTCGAGCTGGCGGCCGAGCGCTTCCGGCGCCGCGGTCGCGAGCACGTCGAGCGCCAGCGGCCGCGCACCGAGCGCGCGCAGCGCCGCCGCATCCTCGGCCCGCCGGTGCGTGGCGATCACGCGCGCACCGTCGGCCGCGTACTGGCGCGCCAGCTCCAGGCCGATGCCGCGGCTGGCGCCGATCACGAGGACGGTGGGCATTGAGGCGAGGATCGAGGTCAGGCCATTTCGAGCGCGAGCGCGGTGGCTTCGCCGCCGCCGATGCACAGCGCCGCCACGCCGCGCCGGCCGCCGGTCTTTCTCAGCGCGCCGAGCAGGGTGACGACGATGCGCGCGCCGCTGGCGCCGATCGGGTGGCCGAGGGCGCAGGCGCCGCCGTGGATGTTGACGATCTCGTGCGCGAGCTTGTGCTCGCTCATCGCCGCCATCGTCACCGCCGCGAAGGCCTCGTTGACTTCCCACAGGTCGACCTGGGCGGCGGACCAGCCGGCCTTCTTCAGCACCTTGTCGATCGCTCCCACCGGCGCCGTCGTGAACCATTCTGGCGCCTGCGCGTGCACGCTGTGGGCGACGATGCGCGCCAGCGGCCGGCAGCCGAGCCGGGCCGCGGTCGACTCGCGCATCAGCACCAGTGCGGCGGCGCCGTCGGAGATGCTGGAGGCGTTGGCGGCGGTGATCGTGCCGTCCTTCTTGAACGCCGGCTTCAGGCCCGGGATCTTGTCGAGCTTGGCCTTGAACGGCTGCTCGTCCTTGTCGATCTTCACCTCGCCGCCCTTGCCTGGGACCGCGACCGGCGCGACTTCCCAGGCGAAGCTGCCGTCGTTGTTGGCCTTGAGCGCGCGTTCGGTCGAGGCGATCGCAAACCGGTCCTGCGCCTCGCGCGAGAAGCCGTACTTGGCGACGCACTGCTCGGCGAACACGCCCATTGCCTTGCCGCGCTCGTAGGCGTCTTCGAGGCCGTCGAGCGCCATGTGGTCGAAGGTGGTGAAGGCGCCGTAGCGGTAGCCCTTGCGCGCGCCCACCAGCAGGTGCGGCGCGTTGGTCATGCTCTCCATGCCGCCGGCGACCACCACGCTGGCGCTGCCGGCGGCGAGCATGTCGTGCCCGAACATGATCGTGCGCATGCCCGAGCCGCACATCTTGCTCAGCGTGACCGCGCCGGCCGACTGCGGCAGCCCGGCGGCGAGCGTGGCCTGGCGCGCCGGCGCCTGGCCCTGGCCGGCCATCAGGCAGCAGCCGAACAGCACTTCGTCGACCGCCTCGCCCTGGATTGCGGCGCGATCGACGGCGGCGCGGATCGCCGCGGCGCCGAGCTGCCAGGCCTGCAGCGCAGCGAAGTCGCCGAGCAGTCCGCCGATCGGCGTGCGCGCGGCGGAGACGATGACGATGGGATCGCTCATGAGTGCCTCCTGTCTTCAGCGAAAAGTCGAACCGCGCCCGGCGGCGGCCAAGCGCGGCGGTGCGCGACGGGCGCCGGGCGGCGCCCGCCGCCCCTACTGTCCCTGCCCGAGCGTGTAGCCGCGCTCGCCGTCGAAGGTGTACAGGTGCTCGGTCTTGATCACGGTGAGCCCGAGCGCGTCGACGCGGCGCAGAAGCTCGAACACCTGCGACTGGGTGATCGCCGGCTTGTCGTCGTCGACCTGGAAGCGGCAGCGCCAGTGGTCGGTGCAGAAGGTCTCGGCCGCGCCCTGCGGCCAGACCTTCTGGCCGCGGTTCGAGACCATCGCCAGTCGCAGACCGTCGCCCTGCGCCGCCTGCACCGCGGGGCCGAGAACGTTCGGGTCGCGGTTGGACGCGGTCCAGTGCAGGAACACGTCGACGCCGCGCAGTTCGCGCTTGGCCGGCGGCCGCGGCCGGGCGCCGAGCGTGGGCACCGCCGGGCCGGGCGGATAGCTGACCGCCTTCAGTTGCCGCGGCCGCTCGCCCATGCGCGCGACCACCGCCTCGCCGAACTCGCGCGTGCCAACCTTCTGCCGGCTCACGCCCTCGCGGAAGATGTCGTAGGTGTGGACGCCGTCCTCGATCGTGCGCAGCCAGGCGTTGTGCACGCGCTCGGCGACCTCGCGCTTGCCGAGGTGGATCAGCATCAGCACGCCGCCCATCAGCAGGCCGGAAGGGTTGGCCAGGTTCTGGCCGGCGCGGCGCGGCGCCGAGCCGTGGATCGCCTCGAACATCGCCGCGTGCTCGCCGATGTTGGCCGAGCCGGCCATGCCGACCGAGCCGGCGATCTGCGCCGCCACGTCGCTCAACACGTCGCCGTACAGGTTGGGCAGGACCAGCACGTCGAACACCTCTGGCGTGTCGGCGAGCTTGGCCGAGCCGATGTCGACGATCCAGTGCTCGCGCTCGATCTCCGGGTACTCGGCGGCGACCTCGTCGAAGACCTTGTGGAACAGGCCGTCGGTCATCTTCATGATGTTGTCCTTCGTGAAGCACGTGACCTTCTTGCGGCCGTGCGCGCGTGCGTACTCGAAGGCGTAGCGGCAGATCTTCTCGGAGCCCGGGCGCGAGATCAGCTTCAGGCACTGGTAGACCTCGTCGGTCTGGCGGTGCTCGATGCCGGCGTAAAGATCCTCTTCGTTCTCGCGGATGATCACCACGTCCATCTTCGGGTGCTTGGTCTGCACGAAGGGGTGAAACGAAGTGCAGGGACGCACGTTGGCGTACAGGCCGAGCGTCTTGCGCGTGGTGACGTTGACGCTCTTGAAGCCCGCCCCCTGCGGCGTCGTCAGCGGCGCCTTGTAGAACACGCGCGTGCGCCGCACCGACTCCCAGAAGCCGCTGCCGATGCCCGAGGTGTTGCCGCTCAGGTAGACGTTCTCGCCGACCTCGACCTGCTCGTAGGCGAGGTTGGCACCCGCGCGGTCGAGGATGTTCAGGCAGGCGTCCATGATTTCGGGTCCGATGCCGTCGCCGCGGGCCACCGTGATGCTGGTCTTCTCCATCGCTGTCTCCTTTGAGGTATCCGATGCTACGACTTGCGGGCTGAGCTCGCCTCCCCGGCGCGCTACGTAGCCCCCGAGCCGGCCGCGCTGCACGATGCGCCGAGCGCCGCCTGCGCGCCTTGACCCGCCTCAACCGGCGGCGCCGTAGCGCAGCGAAAAGCGGCGCGCGGTCGGGTACGGGAAAACGTCCTCCAGGTAGCCGGCCGCGACCCGTGTCCTGATCCCGTTCCAGTACTCGGGAGTGAACAGGTCGGCGTGGTATTTGAGCAGCGCCGCCCGGATGCGCGGGTTGCCGAGCAAAAACGGCGTCCAGTTCTCGGGAAAGACGTCGCCCTTGTCGATCCGGTACCAGGGCTCGTCCCACAGCTCGGCCTGCTCGTCGGGCGGCGGCGGCACGCGGCGGAAGTTGCAGTCGGTCATGTACTCGATCTCGTCGTAGTCGTAGAAGACCACGCGGTCCAGGCGCGTGACGCCGAAGTTCTTGAACAGCATGTCGCCGGCGAAGATGTTGGCCGCCGCCAGCTCCTTGATCGCGTTGCCGTATTCGCGCACCGCCGCCTCGAGCTCGGCGTCGGTGGCCTGCGCCAGGTAGATGTTGAGCGGCGTCATCCGGCGCTCGATGTAGACGTGCTTGAGCACCACCGTGTGCTCGCCGACCTCGACGCTGCTCGCGCAATCGGCGCGCAGCTCTTCGATCAGCTCCGGCGCGCAGCGCGCGCGCGGCAGGGTCACGTGCGAGTACTCCCAGGTGTCGGCCATGCGGCCGACGCGATCGTGCATCTTCACCAACTGGTACTTGCTCATGATCGTCGCGCGGTCGGTCTCCTTCGGCGGCGGGATCTCGTCCTTGATCAGCTTGAACACGTAGGGGTAGGAAGGCAGCGTGAACACGGTCATCACCAGGCCCTTGATCCCGGGCGCGGTGACGAAGCGGTCCGACGAGTGGCGCAGGTGGTGCAGGAAGTCGCGGTAAAAGAGCGTCTTGCCCTGCTTTTGCAGGCCGACCATCGTGTACAGCTCCGACAGCGGCTTGTGCGGCAGCAGCGTGTGCAGGAAGTCGACGTAGGCGCTCGGCGCCTCCATGTCGACCAGGAAGTAGGCGCGCGTAAACGAAAACAGGGTGCCGATCTGGTCGAGCGAGAACAGCACCGTGTCCAGGTAGACGCGGCCGCGTTCGTCGCGCAGCACCGGCACCGCGAACGGCGCGATCCGGCCGCCGTTGATGAAGCGGCCGATCAGGTAGGCGCCCTTGTTGCGGAAGAACAGGTTCGACAGCACGTGGATCTGGCAGTCGGGCTCGACGTCGAAGGGCCGCGCCAGCGCGCTGCCGGCGCCGCCGCTGCGATGCGCCTCGCACACCGCGCGCAGCACCCAGCGCAGGTCGCGCTCGAGGTCGACCCAGGCACAGGCGAGCCCGAGGTCGATCGCGATCCGGCGCAGCGTCGTGCGCAGCCCGTGCGTGGCCGGGTAATAGCTTCGGTACGAAGGCGGGTCGGAGTCCATGTGCTCGGTCGAGACGCCCGGGCGCACGAACAGGAACTGGTTGCGGAAGTACTCGCGGTGCAGCAGCTTGGTGCACACCGAGTTGAAGAAGGTCTCGGCGCACTCGGGCTGGCGGTGCTCGGCGAGCAGGCCGACGAAGCTGCCCTTGACTGCCTGCCAGAGCGCGTCGCGCTCGTCGTCGCCGAGCGCCTGCAGGTCGAAGTCGCGCTCGATGCGCGCCGCCGCCTCCTGCACGCGCTGGTCGTAGAAGTCGATGCGCTCGCGTGCGGAGGCGCGCATCTGCTGCCACTCGCCGCGCTCGAAGCGGCCCTTGGCCTGCTGCGCCACGTAGCGAAACAGCGAGTAGTGGCGGTCGAAGCCTTCCAGGATCGCGCGCGCGATCGCCTGCGGCTGCGGCATCGAGCGGTCGAACCTGACGGCGGCGGCTTCGGGCGCGTTCATGCGGGTGGCGGATGCGGTGGACTGAGGTCTGCGGGCGGGCGCGGCGAGTGTAACGAGGCTACCGATCGCGACCGCCACGCCGCTTGATCGGCAGCAGCCGCCGGCGCGGCGCCGACCCTGCGCCTACGGCTGCGCGCGCGGGGTAAGCGCCAGCCAGACGGCGAGCGCGCCGAAGGCGCTGCCGAGAAACCAGCGCTGCAGCCGCAGCCAGCCGGGGCGCCGCGCAAACTGCGCGCCGAGCACCGCCGCCAGCGTCACCAGCGCGCCGTCGACGAGCGCGGAGACGCCGAGATGAACGACCCCCAGCGCCAGGCTCTGCAGCAGCACGGATCCGGCCGCCGGATCGACGAACTGCGGAAACAGCGACAGGTAGAACATCGCCACCTTCGGGTTGACCGCCGCCGCCAGCAGCGCCTGGCGCAGCAACACGCGGTCGGGCATCGGCGGCAGCGGTTGCGGCGCGAAGCTGAAGCCGTCGCCACGCACCGTGCTCCACGCCAGCCACAGCAGGTAGGCGGCGCCGGCGAGCTTGATCGCGTCGAAGGCCCAGGGCAGTGCCAGCAGCAGCGCCGACAGCCCGAACGCCGCCAGCAGCAGATGCAGCAACACTCCCGCCGCCACGCCGATCAGCGAGAAGTAGCCGGCGCGCCGCCCTTGCGCCAGCGTGCGCGAGATCAGGAACACCCACACCGGGCCCGGCGTGAGCGCGAGCAGCGCCACCGCGGCCGAAAAGAGCAGCAGCGAATGCGAGTCCAGGCCGAACAGGGTCACCGGCGGCTGCGCGCGCCGCGCCGACGCCGTGCCCGCTCGTTGCCCATGCTCTGTCGCGCAGCCGGGTCGAACCCCAGGTCGGTCGTCGCTCGCCGGCGGTTCGCCGCGCTGACGCTGGCCGCGCCGAAGCGAAGTGCGATCACATCGTCTCCGCGAAGTACTCGCGGCCAATCAGCATCCTGCGGATTTCGCTCGTTCCGGCGCCGATCTCGTACAGCTTGGCGTCGCGCCACAGGCGGCCGGTCGGGTAGTCGTTGATGTAGCCGTTGCCGCCGAGGAGCTGGATCGCCTCGCCCGCCATCCAGGTCGCCTTCTCCGAGCAGTACAGGATCACGCCGGCGCAGTCCTTGCGCACGCTGCGCACGTGCGCGGCGCCGAGGCGGTCGAGGTTGCGGCCGACCGCGTAGCAGTAGGCGCGGCAGGCGGCGAGCGTCGTGTACATGTCGGCCACCTTGCCCTGGATCAACTGGAACTCGCCGATCGACTGCCCGAACTGCTTGCGGTCGTGGAGGTAGGGCGTGACCACGTCCATGCACGCCTGCATGATGCCCACGGGTCCGGCGGCGAGCACCGCGCGCTCGTAGTCGAGCCCGCTCATCAGCACCTTCACGCCCTTGTTCAGCTCGCCGAGGACGTTGTCAGCCGGCACCTCGACGTCGCGGAACACCAGCTCGCCGGTGTGCGAGCCGCGCATGCCGAGCTTGTCGAGCTTCTGCGCCACCGAGTAGCCCTTCATCCCCTTCTCGATCAGGAACGCGGTGATGCCGCTGGCGCCGAGCTCCGGCTCGGTCTTGGCGTAGACCACCAGCGTGTCGGCGTCGGGGCCGTTAGTGATCCACATCTTGGTGCCGTTGAGCAGGTAGTAGCCGCCCTTGTCCTGCGCGCGCAGCTTCATGCTGACCACGTCCGACCCGGCACCGGCCTCGCTCATCGCGAGCGCGCCGACGTGCTCGCCGCTGATGAGCTTCGGCAGGTACCTTTTCTTCTGCGCCGGTGTGCCGTTGCGGTTGATCTGGTTCACGCACAGGTTCGAGTGCGCGCCGTAACTCAGCCCGACCGAGGCGCTCGCCCGACTGATTTCTTCCATCGCCACCATGTGCGCGGTGTAGCCGAGCGCAGCGCCGCCGTAATCCTCGGCGGCGGTAATGCCGAGCACGCCGAGCTCGCCCAGCTTGCGCCACAGGTCCATCGGGAACTGGTCGGTGCGGTCGAGCTCGGCCGCGCGCGGCGCGATCTCCCGGTCGGCGAAGGCGCGCACCGCGTCGCGCAGCGCATCGATGTCGGCGCCGAGGTCGAAGTCCAGTCCGGGGGTGCTCATCGGTCCTCCGCAAGCGGCACGCTAGACGCGCGCCTCCTCATCCATGCCGTACATCACCATCAGCGTCTGCTGCAGGGTGGCGACGAGCTTCTCGCGGCCGGCGGTCACGCCGAACACGTCGGCGCGCACCACCGACAGCGTGCGGCCTGGCTTGAGCACTTCGCCTCGCGCCAGCAGCCGCTCGCCGGCGGCCGGCGCCAGCAGGTTGATCTTGTACTCGACCGTGAGCACCGAGGCATCGGCCGGCATCAGCGTGAACGCCGCATAGCCGCCGGCGCTGTCGGCGATCATCGCGACCACCCCGCCATGCACGAACTTGTGCTGCTGCGTCAGCTCGTCACGTACCGGCAGCTCGATGGTCGTGCGGCCGGGCGCCACCTCGGTCATCGTCGCGCCGATCAGTCGCATCGCCGCCTGGCGCGCGAACGAGGCGCGCACGCGCGCTGCGTAGTCGGGGTTGGGCGGGGACAGTTGCGTCATCGGTGCTCGGCTGAGGCAAGGGCGGCGCGCCGACTCTAGGCAGGGTTGACGTTAACGTCAACCTGGCCCGCACAGGCGCGCACCGCGGGAACCGCCGCCCGGCGGCGCGATCGAAAACGGCATAGCATCGGCGCCGACCCGCAGTCCCGCGGCCGGCGCCGGCCGCTTCTGGCCTGGAGCCTCGCATGTCGAACGATCCGACCCCGGCCGGCCTCGCTGGCCGTCTGCGCCGCAACCGCGTGACCCGGCGCGACGCGCTCTGGCTGTTCGGCGTCGGCGCCGGCGCCGCCACCAGCGTCGCCCTGGGCGGCTGCGCCGTCTCGCCGGTGACCGGCGAGCGCATCCTGGTCGGCATGACCGAGGAGCAGGAGCGCGCGATCGACCGCGAGGTCGCGCCGCACCAGTTCTCGCGCGACTTCGGGCCGGTGCAGGACGCGGAGCTGAACCGCTACGTGAGCGGCGTCGGCGCGCACATGCACGGCCTGACCCAGCGACCGCACATGCCCTACTCCTATCGCGTACTCAACGCCAACTACGTCAACGCCTACACCTTCCCGGGCGGCGCGATGGCCGTGACGCGCGGGATCATGACCGAGCTCGACGACGAGGCCGAACTGGCGGCGCTGCTCGGCCACGAACTCGGCCACGTCAACGCCCGCCACGCGGCGCAGCGCCAGGGCCGGGCGCTGGTGGCGCAGGCGGCAGTCATCGGGCTGGGCGTGGCCACCGCCGACTCGCGCTGGGGCGGGCTGGCGGCGATCGGCGGACAGATCGGCGCCAGCGCGCTGCTGTCTTCGTACTCGCGCGACAACGAGCGCGAGGCCGACGCGCTCGGCCAGAGCTACATGGTCGCGGCCGGCTATCCGGCCAGCGGCATGACCGACCTGCACGCGCTGCTGGTGGCGCAGGAGAAGGAGGCGCCGTCGCTGCTGCAGACGATGTTCTCCTCGCACCCGATGAGCAGCGAGCGCAAGGCCAGCGCGCAGCAAATGGCCAGCACGCAGTACGCGGCCAGCCTGAAGGCCGACGCGCAGCGCGAGCGCTTCATGGACAGCAGCGCCGGACTGCGCCGGCTCAAGCCGACGATCGAGGCCTGCAAGCAGGGCGAGGTGGCGATGTCGGCGCGGCGGCTGTCGGAAGCCGAACAGCAGTTCGCCACCGCGCTCAAGCACACCGCGAACGACTACGCCGCCAACATGCTGATGGCCCGAACGCTCGCCGCGCAGGGCCGGCGCAGCGAGGCGCTGCGCTTCGCCGAGACCGCACGCAGCATCTTTCCCGAGGAAGCGCAGGCGCACAAGCTCGCCGGCGCACTGCATCTCGAAGGCAGGAACCCGGGCGCCGCGTTCCAGGCCTTCGACCGCTTCGACCGCGCGCTGCCGGGCGACCCAGGCATCGCGTTCCTGAAGGCGGTGAGCCTGGAAGGCATGGGCGAGCGCCAGCGCGCCGCCGCCCACTACCAGGCGTTCCTGCGCGCCGGCGCGCACGGCGAGCCGGCGCGGTTCGCGGCCGAACGGCTGCAGGCGCTCGGCGGGCGCTGATTCGGCCGCCGGCGGCGGCGCCGGCGACCGGCTCAGTCGCGCCAGCGCACGCGCGCCGTTGCTGCGGGCGCAGGTCGCGCCGCAGGCGTCGCGCGGCAAGGCGCGGTCCGACGGCGATGCGGCCGGCGGCGGCGCTCAACGATGACGGACGAAGAACGCCATCACCCGGCGCGCCAGATCGGCGCGGCGCACGCAACCGCCGAAGTCGTGGCCGGCCGACGGCAGCTCGGCCACCGCCAGAGCGTTGTCGACACCGCGCGCGGCCGCCGCCGCGCGCACGGCCTGCGCCCAGCGCGTGGCCCGTTCGCTGCGGTTGGCGCCTTGCTGCAGCGCCAGTTCGGGCGAGTCGCGCAGGGTCTCGCCGGCCGCGGTGTCCTTCTCTCCGACCCACAGCGCCATCGGCAGCCGCAGGAAGCGCTCGAGGTCGATCGGCGCGCCCAGCGACTGCTCCGCCGCGCCGACCCCGGCCGGCCACGGCAGCGCGGGATCGGGCCACGTGTACCAGCCGGCCGCGCCGATCGCCAGCGCCACGGTGCGCCTCGGATGGCACATCGCAAAGCGGTGCACGAACTGGCCGCCGCCGGAGTGGCCGAACAGGAACAGCCGGCTGGCGTCCAGCCCATGGCGCGGCGCCGCCGCCTCCAGCGCCGCCAGCAGCGCCAGGTCAGAGCGCGTGCCGCGGCGCGGATGCAGCAACTGCTGGTAGCGGCGATGGTGGCGCTCGTCGAACAGCGGCAGCGCCAGCGCGAAACCGTGGCGCACCGCCAGCGGCGCGAAGGCGCGCAGATGCTCGAGCGGCTGGCGCGTGTAGCCGTGCACCGACACCACGAGCGGTGCTGCCTGCGCTTGCAGCGTCGCCGGCCGCACGACGAGCAGCGGCGGCGCCTGCGGCGCTGCCGGTTCGATGTAGCGCAGCGCGTAGTCGCCAGCGGCGGCGACCGGCAGCGCGTAGTCGCAATCGGCCGCGGCCGGTAGCGCGGCGTCGGCCGCCAGCGCCGTCACGCGCCGCCTCCGGACACCAGGCGCAGCGCCGTCGGCCCCGCCGCCGCCGGTTCGCCGAGCAGCCAGCGGTCGTCGGCAAGCGCCGCCAGGCGCGGATCGTGGGTGCTGAAGATCAGCGTTCCCCGATGGGTGCTGCGCAAGCGCCGGAAGGCCGCTTCGAGGTCGGCGCCGTCGAGCAGGTGCTCGAGGTCGTCGGCCAGCAGCAGCGCCGGGCGACCGGCGAGCGCGCTCGCCAGCAGCAGGGCGCGCCGCTGGCGGCCGCCGAGATTGCTGCCGCCGTCGCGCACGCGCAGCGACAACTGCGCCTCGTCCAGCGGCCCCGGCCAGCCGGCCGCCTCGGCGGCGGCGCGCAGCTCCTCCTCGGTGTCGTGGCGCCGGCGATAGCGCAGGTTGCGCGCGACGGTGCCGCGCTGCACCGGCGTGTCGGCGCTCACGTAACTGACGCGCTCGCTGAACTCGCGCAGCCCGATCGCGCCCAGCGGCTGGTCGCCGAGTTCGATCTCGCCGGCGGTCAAAGGCCGCAGCCGCGCCAGCGTCTCCAGCAGCGCGGTCTTGCCGCTGCCCGGCGGACCCACGAGCGCGATGCACTGCCCCGGCGCCACCTGTGCCGCGAGCGGGTGCAGCGGCCGCAGTGGCAGCGGCACCGCCGCCAGACGCAGCAGCGGCTGCTGCGGCAGCGGCGCCGAGGTCGGCGGCGGCGCCGGCTCGGCGTCGGCGAGGAAGTCGGCGATGCGATCGCGCGCCACCTCGGCCGCCACGCGCTGCTCCAGCGCGCGGCCGACGCGCCGCAGCGGCATCGCCAGCAGACCGATCAGCCCGAGCGCGCCGACCAGCAGTCCCACGCCCTCGAACGCGCTCGACCACTCGCCGCGGGCGAGCGCGCCCAGCGACCAGACCACCAGCACCGACAGCGCCAGTCCGCTCAGCGCCAGGTCGAGCCACCAGCGGTGGTGCGCCTGTGCGCGCGCGCGCAGCACCATCGCCTCGGTCAGGCGGTCGATCTGGCGCGCCAGCCGGCGGCGCTCGCGCGGCGCCTGCGCCGCCGACTGCATCACCGGCACCGCAGCGATGCGGTCGTGCACGTTGGCCGCCAAATAGGCCTGGCGCAGGCGCGCCTCGCGCACGCGCCGGGCCAGCGGCGGCAAGGTCATCGCCATGCCGACGCCGGCGAGCGCGAACCAGGCCGCGGCCAGTGCCGCCAGCGATGCCGCCAGCAGCGCCAGTCCGGCGAGCAGCGCCGCGCCGGCCAGCACCGCGGCAACCAGGATCGGCGCACCTTGCGCGGCCCAGTCGCGCAGCGCCTGGGCGTCGCCCATGAAGCGCAGCATCACCGCGCCGCGGCTGCGCCGCTGGCGCCCTGCCGGCGACAGCGTCGCAAGCGTGTCGAACAGCGCCAGGCGCACGTCACGGATGTGGCTCTGCGCCAGGCGCTCGCCGAGCACCACCTTCCACCAGCGCAGCAGCGCGATCGCCACCAGCGCCGCCGTCATCACCAGCAGCCAGGCGAGCGCCGCTTCGGCGTCGCCATCGACCCGGGTTGCCGCGTCGAGCCCGCGCCGCGCCGCCAGCGCCGCCGCCACCACCAGCGCCGCCTGCCCGAGCGAGCCGGCCACCAGCGCGGCAAACAGGGCCCGC
>JBBIST010000076.1:5748-16202 GCA_037441125.1 Burkholderiales bacterium | reverse complement strand
CCGCGCCGCCGGCTGCGGCGCCGCCGCTGCGCTTCGAGCGCGCGCTCGGTGACGGGCGTGCGCCCGCGGTCGAGGCGCGCGACGTGCCGGTGTTTGCGCGCGCGCAGCGCATCGAGGGCGAGCTCGAAGAGCTCATCGTCCTCGAAGGCCGGGCCGAGGTGCGCAGCGCCGGCAGTGTCCTGCGCGCCGAGCGCATCGTCTACGCGCGCGCCGACGAACTGCTGCAGGCGCGCGGCGAGGTGCGCCTGTTCCGCGACGGCGTGCTGCTCACCGGCCCCGAACTCGATTGGCAGGTCGATGCCCAGACCGGGCGCATGCCGAACGCCAACTTCAGCTTTGCGCCGCGCCGCGCCCATGGATCTGCGGCCCTGGTCGAGATCCTGGCGCCCGGGCGCGCGCGCCTGACCGACGCCCGCTACTCGAACTGCTCGCCGCAGGAGCCGGCGTGGTGGGTCAAGGCCGAGCGCATCGATCTCGACCAGGAAGAGGGCGTCGGTGTGGCGCGTAGTGGCCGGCTGGTGTTTTACGACGTGCCGATCCTGGCCGCGCCCTATCTGCAATTTCCGCTCGGCGACGAGCGCCGCAGCGGCCTGCTGACGCCGAGCTTCGGCGTCAACACCCGGCTCGGTCTCGAAGTGACGGTGCCGATCTACTGGAACATCGCCCCGAGCCACGACGCGACGATCGCGCCGCGCTTGATGAGCAAGCGCGGCGTGCTGCTGCAAAACGAACTCCGCTACCTGCGGCCGACCTGGCGCGGCCGCATCCAGTACGACGTCCTGCCCGAAGACAGCGACACCGGCACGCGGCGCGACCTGACCTCGCTGCAGCACGAGTGGGCCGGCCCCGGTGGCCTGTCGGCGGGTTGGAACTACAACCGTGTCTCCGACGACCTGTACTTCGCCGACTTCGGCGCCAACGTCATTGCCGCCAGCCAGTCGATCCTGCTGCAGGAGGGCCACCTCGGCCTGGCGCGACCGTTCTACAGCACGGCGCTGCGCGTGACCCGCAACCAGACCCTGATCGACCCGCTGGCGCCGGTGGTCAAGCCCTACGAGCGCATCCCGCAACTGACTTTCAGCGCCCTGCACACCAACTGGCGCGGCTTCGATCTGCGCCTGCACAGCGAGGCGGTGCACTTCGAACATCCGCGCCTGGAAAGCGGCCGCCGCTACCTGGTCAACCCGTCGGTGGCCTACCCGTGGCTTGCGCCCGGCTGGTTCGTCATACCGCGCGTGCAACTGCACGCGACGCGCTACCAACTGGAGCCGGGCTCGGCCGCGCTCGAACACGAGCGCCGGCGCACGCTGCCGATCGCCTCGCTCGACGCCGGTCTGGTGTTCGAGCGCGACGGCCGCTGGCTCGGCGAGGCGGTGACGCAGACGCTCGAGCCGCGCCTGTACTACGCCTACATCCCGCACCGCGAACAGAACACGCTGCCCAACTTCGACAGCGCGCTGGCCGACTTCAACTTCGCGCAGTTGTTCAGCGAGAACGTGTTCGTCGGCGCCGATCGCATCGGCGAGGCCAACCAGTGGACGGCGGCGCTGGTCGGCCGCTGGCTCGACCCGGCTACCGGCGCCGAGCGCATGCGCGCCGCGGTCGGCCAGCGCTTCTACCTCGCGCCGCAGCGGGTGACGCTGCCGGGCGGCGTCGGCCGCACCGAGGCGTCGTCGGATGCGCTGTTCGCGCTCTCGGGACGGCTGGCGCGCGCCTGGCTGGTCGACGTCGCCCTGCAGCACTCGAACACGCTCGACCGGCTGGTGCGCTCGACCTTCCATGTCCGATACCAGCCGCGCCCGGCCTCGGTGGTGAGCCTCGCGCACCGCTACAAGATCGACGATCTCGACCAGCTCGACCTCGCTGCGCAGTGGCCGCTGTCGAGCCGCTGGTTCGGGGTGGGGCGCGTCAACTACTCGCTGCGCGGCCGCCAGTGGGTCGAGGCACTCGCCGGCTTCGAGTACCGCGCCGACTGCTGGCTGGTGCGCTTCGCCGCGCAGCGCTTCCGCACCACCGCCGAGACCGTGACCACGCAGTTTTTCTTGGCGCTGGAACTCGACGGCATCGGCCGGGTCGGAGCGGGGTCGCGCGATCTGCTGCGGCGTAATATCCCCGGCTACCAGGTGATCAACCCGCCGGCGGAGCAGCCCGGACGGTTCGAGGTCTACGAGTAGCGTTGCCGCCGCCATGCGCGCCGCGCGGCGCGGCCGACACGCAAGGTCCACCCTAGAGGCGAGTGACGATGGTTGCCATCCCGGTGCGCACTGTGGCGCGCGCTTTTTTTCTGCTCGGTCTTTTCGGCGGCGCCCTGCCGGCGCTGGCGCAGTCGCCGCGGCTGCCGCAGGCGACCGCGGCCGTGCCGGCGGCCGCGGACAGCCGCGCGCCGCGCGCGCTCGACCGGATCGTCGCCGTGGTCAACGACGAAGTCGTCACCGCCAGCGAACTGGAGCTGCGCCTGCGCATCGCCGAGCAGCAGTTGCGGCGCCAGAACATTGCACTGCCGCCGCGCGAGGTGCTGCGCCGGCAGGTGCTGGAGCGGATCGTCATCGACCGCGCCCAAGTGCAGGCGGCGCGCGAGACCGGCGTGCGCGTCGACGACGCCACGGTCAACGCCACGATCGGCCGCATCGCCGAGCAAAACCGCATGGATCTGGCCGCCTTCCGCGCCCGGATCGAGGCCGACGGCGTGCCCTTTGCCCGTTTCCGCGAGGACGTGCGCGAGGACATCGCCATGAACCGGCTGCGCGAACGCGAGGTCGAGGCGCGCATCCAGGTGAGCGAGGCCGAGGTCGAAGCCTTCCTCGCCGAGCAGACGGCCGCCGCCGGTGCGGTCGAGTACAACATCGCCCAGATCCTTCTGCGCCTGCCCGACAACGCCACGCCGGAACGTATCGAGCAGGTGCGCCGGCAGGCCGAGGATCTGCGCGCGCAGGCGCAGGCCGGCGCCGACTTCGCGCGACTGGCGGCGAGCCACTCGGCCGCGGCCGAGGCGCTCAAGGGCGGCGAACTCGGCTGGCGCAGCGCCGAACGGCTGCCGACCCTGTTCGTCGAGGCGGTGCGCGGACTCAAGCCCGGCGAACTGGCGCCGGTGCTGCGCAGTCCCGGCGGCTTCCACCTGCTGCGTCTGGTCGGCAGCCGCAGCGCCGCCGACAGCCGACTTGCGGTCGGGCCGCTGCAGCAGACGCGCGTGCGCCACATCCTGATGCGCGTCACCGACCTGACGCCCGAGCCGGACGTGGTGCGCCGGCTGCAGGAGCTGCGCGCGCGTGTGGTCACCGGCGGCCAGGACTTCGGCTCGCTGGCGCGCCTGCACTCGGTCGATCCGAGCGCCACGCGCGGCGGCGAACTGGGCTGGATCTATGCCGGCGACACCGTGCCCGAGTTCGAGCGCGCGATGGACGCGCTCAAGCCGGGCGAGGTCAGCGAACCGGTGGCTTCGCCCTTCGGCTGGCACCTGATCCAGGTGATGGAGCGGCGCGTCGACGAGTCGCCGGCCGAACGCAACCGGATGGCCGCGCGCCTGGCGCTGCGCGAGCGCAAGTCGGACGCGGCGTTCCAGGAGTGGCTGCGCCAGTTGCGCGACCGCACGTATGTGGAGTTGCGGCTGGACGAAGGGTGAGAGGCGGGATTGAGGATCGAGGATTGAGGATTGAGGACTTGGGAGTTGGGCAAGCGCTGGTGCGCGCGGACGCCATGATTCGATCCTCGATCCTCGATCCTCGATCCTTGCGCCTGGCGCTGACCACCGGCGAACCCGCGGGCATCGGGCCGGAGATCTCGGTGGCGGCGCTCGATGCGTTGCCGGCGGGGGTCGAGTGCGCGCTGATCGGCGATCGGTCGCTGTTCGCTCAGGCGCGGCTGCCGGGCGGCGTTGCGATCGAACACGTCGCGCTCGGCGCGCCGGTCGTGCCCGGGCAGCTCGACGTTGGCAACGCGCGTTACGTGCTCGCCACGCTCGACCGTGCGCTCGCCGGCGTGCTCGCCGGTGAGTTCGATGCGATCGTCACCGCGCCGGTGCACAAGGGCGTGATCAACGACGCCGGCATCCGCTTCACCGGTCACACCGAGTATCTGGCCGAGAAAAGCGGCACGCGTGAGGTCGTGATGATGCTGGTCGGCGGCGATGCCGCGCAGCCGCTGCGCGTGGCTCTGGCCACCACGCACCTGCCGCTGGCGCAAGTGCCGGGTGCGATCACGATCGACGGCCTGGTCGCGACCATCGGCGTGCTGCATGCCGATCTGGTCGCGAAGTTCGGTATCGCCTCGCCGCGCATCGGCGTGTGCGGACTCAATCCGCACGCCGGCGAAGGCGGACACCTCGGCCGCGAGGAGATCGAGGTCATCGCGCCCGCGCTCGATCTGATGCGTGCGCGCGGCCTCAGTCTCGACGGCCCGCTGCCGGCCGACACCGTGTTCGTTCCCGCCAACGCGCGCCGCTACGACGCGATCGTCGCCATGTACCACGACCAGGGGCTGGCGCCGCTGAAGTACGCAAGCTTCGGCCACGGCGTCAACGTCACGCTCGGACTGCCCTTCGTTCGCACCTCGGTCGACCACGGAACCGCGCTCGATCTGGCCGGCACGGGCCGCGCCGATGCCGGCAGCCTGCGCGCGGCGCTCGCTCTCGCGGTCGAGCTGGCGTGCCGGTGCGTGGCCGCGGGCGCCGGCTTCCGGCGCGGCGCCGCTGGCTGACAACGCCCGATGCAGGGCCACCGCGCGCGCAAACGGTTCAGCCAGAACTTCCTGCACGACGCCCATTACATCGCGCGCATCGTCGAGGCGATCGCGCCTGTGGCCGGCGAGCGCATCGTCGAGATCGGTCCGGGGCTGGGCGCACTGACCGAACGGCTGGTTGCGCGCGCCGGACACCTGACCTGCGTCGAGATCGACCGCGATCTGGCCGCGCGCCTGCGCCGCCGCTTCGCGCCCGAGACCTTGACGCTGATCGAGGCCGATGCGCTCGCGCTCGACTGGCCGCGGCTCGCCGCCGCCGATGCGCGGCCGCTGCGCATCGTCGGCAACCTGCCCTATCACATCAGCACGCCGCTGCTGTTTGCGCTGCTGCCGATCGCCGATCGAGTGCGCGACCAGCACTTCATGCTGCAAAAGGAGGTCGTCGACCGCATGACGGCCGCGCCCGGCAGCGCCGACTACGGGCGCCTGAGCGTGATGCTGCAGTGGCGCTACGCGGTGCGCCGGCTGTTCGTCGTTCCGCCGGGCGCGTTTGCGCCGGCGCCGCAGGTGCAGTCGGCGGTCGTGCGCCTGGTGCCGCGGCCTGCGGCCGAGCTGCCGCCGGTCGATGCGCAGCGCTTCGCGCAGGTGGTCGCGGCCGCCTTCGGCCAGCGGCGCAAGACGCTGCGCAACGCGCTCGCGCCGCTGCTGGATGAAGCGCAGATCCGCGCCGCCGGCATCGACCCGCAGGCGCGCGGCGAGACGCTGGCGGTCGCGGAGTTCGTGCGCCTGGCGCAGTGAAGCCCGGATTCGGGATTCAGGATTCAAGAACAGGATTCAGGATTCGGGATTCAGGATTCAGGGAAAGGCGGTGGCCAATGCGCTTCCCGGTCCTTCCCCGAATCCCGAATCCTGAATCCTGAATCCGACCTTCACCGCTTCGGCGGCACCGGTGCGGCCGGCGTCGCGCCGCGCGCCAGACCGAACTGCCACAGCAGGAAGGCGAGCACGTCGGTGCGCTCGGCGTTGCGCTGCTCGCGCGTGTCGCCGACGCCATGGCCGGACTCGAAGTCGAGCCGCAGCAGCACCGGCCGGCCGCTGGCGCTGGCCGCTTGCAGGCGCGCCGCCGCCTTGCTGCTGTGCCAGACGTCGACGCGCGGGTCGTTGACGCCGTGCGTGAACAGCACCGCCGGGTATTTGGTGCCGTCGGCGATGTGGTGGTAGGTGCTCATCGCCAGCAGGGCGCGAAAGCCGGACTCGGTCGTATGCGTGCCGAACTCGGCGATGTTGGGCACGCCGTTCGGGGAGAGTTCGGCGCGCACCGTGTCGAGCAGGCCGACCGAGGCGATCACCGCCGCGAACAGGTCCGGACGCTCGGTCATGCTGCGTCCGACCAGGATGCCTCCGGCGCTGCCGCCCCAGATGCCCAGGCGCGCCGGCGAGGTGTAGCGCTGCGCCACCAGGTACTCGGCGGCGGCGATGAAGTCCTTCCAACTGTTGGCTTTGGACTCCTGGAAGCCGGCCTTGTACCAGTCGTGCCCGAACGCGCCCGAGCCGCGCGGGTTGGCCACCGCGAACACGCCGCCGCGCTCGAGCCAGGCGATGCGCCAGGCCGAGAACCACGGCTCCTCGGTGATGCCGTAGGCGGCGTAGCCCCAGAGCAGCGCCGGCGCGCTGCCGTCGAGCTTCAGTCCGCGCCGGTGGATGATCGACAGCGGCACGCGCGCGCCGTCGTGGCTCGGCACCAGCACTTCGGTGGCGACATAGTCGGTGAGCGCGTCGTAGCGGCCGCGCGGCTGCAGGCCGGTGTTGGTCAGTCCGTGCGCGCCGGCTTCGAAGATCTGCACGCCGCGCGTCCAGCCCTGCAGCGATAGCAGGACGCCGGGCAGTCGCGGGTCGGCGCCAGTCATCTCGAAGCTGCCGGCCACCGGCAGCGCGAGCTCGCGCGCGGCGCCGATGGTGCCCGTGCCGGGCATGATCGGCAGCCGCAGCAGGCGCGAGACGCTGCCGTCGCGCCGGCTCAGGTAGAGCGCATCGGCGGCGCGCGCCAGTCCGGTGAGCACGCCCGGCTCGCCGGCGGCAAGCGTGCGCGCGCGGCCGAAGTCGGGCCGGGCGAGCGAGGTCTCGACCAGCCGCATGCGCGGCGCGCCGCGGTGGCTGAGCGCGATCAGCCGCTCGCCGACGATCTCGAGCGCGGTGATGCCGTCGCCGCGATCGACGATCTGCCGCCACTTCGCGCGGCCGGCGGCGGCATCCGCCAGCGGCGCGACGAAGGCGCTCAGCTCGCGGTCGGTGCCGTGGAAGATCAGGCCGAGTGCCAGCGCCGTACGGTGCACCGCGACCACCATCGGCGCGTCCTGCGCCGGGTCGATGCGCACGCCGGGCGAATCGAACGCCAGCGCCGTGCGCGCGCGTGTCGCCGCCTGCGCGCCGTCTTCCAGGCGCACGAAAACGGCGCGCGTGTTCTGGAACTTCTCGACCGGCGCCATCCCCGGCTTCATTTCCTGCAGCCGGTTGAAGAACAGGCCGCTGTCGTCGGGCAGCCAGCCGACGGCGCCGTACTGGGCGCGCTCGATCGGGCCGAGGACGGTGCGGCCGCTGGCGCTGTCGACCACGTACAGCGACGCATCCTCGGTGCCGGCGGCCGAGATCCCGTAGGCGACGTAGCGACCGCTCCAGGACGCCGCCGTGTAGTTGATCGCGTGCGGCCGGCCGGCCTTGCGGCCGATCGCTTCCGGGTCGACCAGCAGGCGCGTTCCCTTGGCATCGCGCACGTACAGCTTGAACTGGTTGTCGCCGGCGCCGCGGCGCTGGAAGAACAGCCGGCCCGGACGGCGCTGGACGTCGATCACGCGCGCCGCCACCGCGCCGTCGAGCTCGTCGATGCGCCGGCGCAGCTCGGTGCGGCCCGGGATCGCGTCCAGCAGCGCGCGCGCGTAGTCGGACTGAGCGCGCATCCACGCCTGGACCTCAAGGTCGGCGACGTTCTCCAGCCAGCGGTAGGGATCGGCGAGCGCGGTGCCGAAGTAGGTGTCGGTGACCGTGCGCACGGCGGCCGGCGGCGGCGGCTCGATGCTGAGCGCGCGCACCGGCAGCGGCGCTGCGGCGAGCAGCGCGATGGTGAGCGCGCGGCGGCGCGCCGGGTTTGCTGGCGTCGCGTGGACGCGCATCGCCGCAGGCTTGCAGACCCTCATGGGGGTGAAAGCTTAGCCGCAGCGCCCGTGCCGGCGTGCCCGTTCCCTACATCGACGCGAGGTCGATCGCCTTGATCTCGTCGCGCGCCGCCTCGAAGCCCGGCAGCAGTTGCGCCACCGTGTGCCAGAAGCGCGGGCTGTGGTTCATCTCCTGCAGGTGCGCCAGTTCGTGCGCGACCACGTAGTCGATCACCGGCGCCGCGAAGTGGATCAGGCGCCAGTTCAGGCGGATGCGCCGGTCGTGCGTGCACGAGCCCCATTGCGCGCGCGCCGACGACAGCGCCCAGGCCGCCGGCTGCACCGCCAGGCCGGCGCCCAGGTGGGCGATGCGCTCGCCCAGCAGGCGCCGCGCCTGCGCCTGCAGCCAGGCCTGCACCGTGTCCTTGATCTGTTCCGGCAGCGCATCGGCGGCGAGCGCCAGGTGCAGCTCGTGGCCGGCCTCGGTGGCGACCAGGCGCGTCGACTCGACCTGCGGCCGCAGGCGCAGCGTCAGCGGCGCGCCGAGGTAGGGCAGGCTGCCGCCGCAGGCCCAGCGCACCTGCGGCAGCCGGCGGCGCGCCGCCTGCTCGCGCCACTGGCCAAGCCGGGTGCGGATCCAGCGCTCCTTCTCGACGATCGCCGCCTCGATCTCGCGCAACGCGACCCAGCGCGGCGCGCTCACGGTCAGGCCGTCGTCGTCGATGCGCAGGCCGATCGTGCGCCGCTTGCCGCGCCGCAGCCGGTAGGCGGTCGGCTCGCCGGCGAGCAGGATCTGGCGCCGCCGCTCGCCGAGCACCGGCTCGCGGCTTGGCGGCGGTGCCGCCGTCGCTGGCGCCGGCTCGTCGGCGAACAGCGCCAGCGGGAGCTGGCGCGCATCGAGCTTGGCGGGCGGCGGCTGCAAGCGGCGGGCGGGGGCGAAGACGGCGCGCGCAGTGTGCCTGAGAATGGTCGCGCGCGACAGGTCTCGACTACCGGATGCTGAGGCCTGCGACGCACCCGGCCCAAGATGTTGAGGTCAGGGCAAGATCGTTGCGCGCCGCCGCTCAGGCCGCCTCGGGGCCGGCCACCGGCGCCGGGGAGGGCGCGGCGTCGCGGTAGCGGTGCGGCGCCAGCCGGCGCATTTCGGTCTCGATCCAACGCTCGACCTCGGCGGCGACCTGCTCGACGCTGCGCCCGCGGGTCTCGATCGGCGGGCCGATCGAGACCGTGATCTCGCCCGGGCGCCGGATCAACAGGCCGCGCGGCCAGACCTCGCCCGAGTTGACCGCGATCGGCAGCACCGGCGCGCCGGTGCGCACCGCCAGGCGCGCGCCGCCGGTCTTGTAGCGCGCGCGGGCGCCGGGCGCGGTGCGCGTGCCCTCGGGGAAGACCACGATCCACCAGCCGTCGTGCAACAGGCGCTCGCCCTGCGCCAGCATCTGCTCGAAGGCGTCGCCGCCGCGCGCGCGGTCGATGTTGATCATTCCGAGCGAGGCCATCGCCCAGCCGAAGAACGGGATCCAGTGCAACTCGCGCTTGTAGACGAAACTCATCCGGCGCGGCAGGAAGCTCGGCAGCCAGAAGGCCTCCCAGGTGCTCTGGTGCTTGGGCAGGACGATCACCGGCCCGTCCGGCAGGTGCTGCTCGCCTTCGACCCGCCAGCGCACGCCGCACAGCCAGCGCGCCATGCGAATCGCCAGCCGCACCCACATCACCGCCAGCCGGTAGCGCACCAGCGGTGGCCGCAACCAGGCGGCGAGCACGACGAAGGCCCAGGGCACGACGGTGGCCGTCATCACGGCCACGTACAGGAGCGCGCGCAGGCGGAACATCGCCGCGGCCCGCTCAGCCGGAGCTGAGCAGCGACAGGTCGGCGACGCGGTTCATCTGCGCGCGCAGTGCCGCCAGCAGCGCCAGCCGGTTGGCGCGCAGGCGCGGCTCGTCGACGTTGACCAGCACGTGGTCGAAGAAGCGGTCCACCGGCAGCTTCAGCGGCGCCAGCGCGGCGAGCATCGCCGTGTAGTCGCCGGCGGCGTAGCGGCTGTCTGCGAGCGGCCGCACGCGCTCGAAGGCGGCCGCGAGCTCCTGCTCGGCCGGTTCGAACAACAGCGCGGCGTCGAGTGCGGCGGGCGGTGCATCGGCCTTCTTCAGGATGTTGCCGATGCGCTTGTTGGCGGCGGCCAGGCTGTCGGCCTCGGGCAGCGCGAGGAAGGCGCGCACCGCTGCCAGTCGCGCCGGCACGTCGTCGATGCGCTGCGGCCGGTTGGCAAGTACCGACTCGACTTCGTGCGCCGAGTAGCCTTCCTCGCGCAGCAGTCCGCGCAGGCGGTCGAAGAGGAAGGTCTCGAGGTCGACGAGCACGGCCGCCTCGAAGCGCGGTCGCGCGCGCGCTGCGGCGGCGTCGGGTGCGTGCGTGCGGCTGCCGGCATCGTCGGCCGCGGCGCGCGCCGCGTGCGGGCCGTCGGCCTCGTGCCAGCGGCGCGCGATCGCCAGCGCCGCGTCGAGTTCGAGCGGCAGCCGCAGCTCGACGCCGGTGTTCGGCGCGACGTAGCCCTGCACCTGGCAGAACGCCGGCACGCGGCTGGCCGCCGCCACCGGCCGGCTCGCGAGCACGTGCGTCGGCGCGTCCTC
>JBBIST010000076.1:0-5738 GCA_037441125.1 Burkholderiales bacterium | reverse complement strand
GCAGCCGCAGCTCGATCAGGATGCGCAGCACGCCGAGCGCGTGCCGGCGCAGCGCGAAGGGATCGCGGTCGCCGCTCGGCCGCTCGCCGATCGCGAACAATCCGACCAGCGTCTCCAGCTTGTCGGCCAGCGCCACGCAGGCGCCGATGCGCGTGACCGGAAGCAGATCGCCGGCGAAACGCGGCCGGTAGTGCTCCTCGATCGCGGCGGCGACGTCGGCCGGCTCGCCGTCGTGGCGCGCGTAGTAGGTGCCCATGATCCCCTGCAACTCGGGGAACTCGCCCACCATCAGCGTGCGCAGGTCGGCCTTGGCCAGGCGCGCGGCGCGCTCGACGTGGGTGGCATCGGCGCCGAGGCGGCGGCCGATCTCGACCGCGATCCCGGTCAGGCGCTCGACGCGCTCGAGCTGCGAGCCGAGCCGGCTGTGGTAGACGACGTTCGCCAGCCCCGGGATGCGGCTTTCGAGGGTCGACTTGCGGTCCTGGTCGTAGAAGAAGCGGGCGTCGGCCAGGCGCGCGCGCACCACGCGCGCGTTGCCGGCGACGATCGCCGACGGGTCCTTGGTCTCGATCTGCGAGACGAGCAGGAAGCGCGCGAGCAGCCGGCCGGCGTCGTCCTTGAGCGCGAAATAGCGCTGGTTGCGCTGCATGGTCAGGATCAGGCACTCGGCCGGTACCGCCAGGAACTCGCTCTCGAAGCCCGACTCGTACACCACCGGCCACTCGACCAGCGCCGCCACCTCGTCGAGCAGCTCGGCCGGCATCACAGCGTGTGCGCCGAGGCCGCGCGCCGCCTCCGCCACCAGCTCGGCGATGCGCCGGCGGCGTGCGTCGAACGAGGCGATCACCTTGCCCTGCGCCAGCATTTGCTCCTCGTAACTGTCGGCGCAGCGGATCTCGATCTCGCCGCTTGCGTGGAAGCGGTGGCCGAAGGTGCGCCTGCCGGCCTGCAGTCCGAGCGCGCGCACCGGCAGCACTGAGTCGCCGTGCAGCGCCACCAGCCGGTGCGCCGGGCGCGCGAACTGCACCGTCGTGCTGCCGTCGGCGAGCTGATAGCTCATCGCCTTCGGGATCGGCAGCGCTGCCAGCGTCTCCTCGAGCACTTGCTGCAGCGCCGGCGCCAGCGCAACGCCGCGGCTCACGCCCTCGAGAAACACCGACTCGTCCTTGCCGTTGCCGTCGACCACCAGGCGGGCGCCATCGTCATCGGCGCCGGCCGGCAGCTCGGCCAGACGTGCATGTCCGAGGGCAGCGAGCTTCTTGCCCAGCGCCGGCGCCCAGCCGCCGGCAGGGTTGCGGGCGACCGCGACCGGCATCAGCCGAGTGCGGAAGCGCTGGTCGTCGGCGCGCGCCTTCACGGCGCCGATGTGCACCGCCAGCCGGCGCGGGGCGCCGAAGGCGGTCGCGGTCGACTCCGGGCTCAGGAAGCGACGCGCGCGCAGCCCCTGCTCGATGCCGGCGGCGAAGGCCGCCGACATCGCCGCCAAGGCCCTGGGCGCCAGCTCCTCGGTGTGCAACTCGACCAGCAGCGAGGCAGTGGTCATCGCCCGACCTCCGCCGGCTTTTCGGTCAACATCGGGAAGCCAAGTCGTTCGCGCGACTCGAAGTAGCTGGCGGCGATCGTGCGCGACAGGTTGCGGATGCGGCCGATGTAGGCGGCGCGCTCGGTGACGCTGATCGCGCCGCGCGCATCGAGCAGGTTGAAGGTGTGGCCGGCCTTGAGCACCATCTCGTAGGCGGGCAGCGCCAGTTGCGCCGCCATCAAGCGCTTGGCTTCCGACTCGAAGTCGCCGAACTGGCGCAGCAGCAGTTGCGGGTCGGCAGCCTCGAAGTTGTAGCGGCTGTGCTCGACCTCGTTCTGGTGGAACACGTCGCGGTAGCGCAGGACCTTGTCGGCGCCGCGGTCGCGCCAGGTCGTGTAGACGAGGTCGAAGACGTTGTCGACGTCCTGCAAATACATCGTCAGGCGCTCGAGGCCGTAGGTGATCTCGCCGGTGATCGGCTTGCACTCGAGACCGCCGACCTGCTGGAAGTAGGTGAACTGCGTGATCTCCATGCCGTTCATCCACACTTCCCAGCCCAGTCCCC
This sequence comes from Burkholderiales bacterium, assembly GCA_037441125.1. GTDB lineage: Bacteria > Pseudomonadota > Gammaproteobacteria > Burkholderiales > Burkholderiaceae_F > JALHMQ01. The sequence goes on along the minus strand of JBBIST010000076.1, from coordinate 3,651 downwards.
AGGCGCCGAGCGTCGGGTTCTCCCAGTTGTCCTCGACGAAGCGGATGTCGTTTTGCAGCGTGTCGATGCCGAGTGCGGCGAGCGAGCCCAGGTACAGGTCGAGGATCTCCGGCGGCGAAGGCTTGAGCACCACCTGGTACTGATGGTGCTGGTGCAGGCGGTTCGGGTTGTCGCCGTAGCGCGCGTCCTTCGGCCGGCGCGACGGCTGCACGTAGGCGGCGCGCCACGGCTCGGGGCCGATTGCGCGCAGGAAGGTGGCGGTGTGCGAGGTGCCGGCGCCGACCTCGAGGTCGATCGGCTGCAGCAGTGCGCAGCCGTGCCGGTGCCAGTAGTCCTGCAGGCGCAGGATCGCTTCCTGGAAGCTGATCATGAAACGGCGCGCGCGACGCGCCGCGCGCGCCGCGCCGCAGTAGCCAAGGGAGGCGCGATTGTACGGGCCGCTCGCGCGCGCCCGACCGCGCTAGCGGCGCCGGCCGAGCACGAAGGCCGCCGCCAGCAGCAGCAGGCCGAGGGCGATCGCCGGTTGGTCGCCGAAGCGAACGAAAGGCGTGTTGCCCTGGTAGCCGCGCACCTGCGCGTCGAGCGCGCCCTCGACCAGCTTCGGCAATCTGGCGACCACCTCGCCGCGCGCGCCGACCACCGCCGTGGTGCCGGTGTTGGTCGCGCGCAGCATCGGCCGCCCGGTCTCGAGCGCGCGCAGGCGTGAGATCTGCAAGTGCTGGTCGAGCGCGATCGAGTCGCCGAACCAGGCGAGGTTCGAGATGTTGAGCAGCATCGTCGGCGCGCGCTCGGGCACGCGCCAGGCGCCGATGATTTCGGCGCCGAACAGGTCCTCGTAGCAGATGTTGACCGCGATTCTCTGGCCGGCCAGTTCCATAGGCCCCTGGTAGGGCGCGCCGCGCTGCTGCTCGCCGATCGGCATCTGCATCAGGTCGACGAACCAGCGAAAGCCCCAGGGGATGAACTCGCCGAAGGGCACCAGGTGGCGCTTGCTGTAGCGCTGCATCGGCGGCCGGCCGTCCGGCGCCAGGCCGATCGCGCTGTTGAAGAAATCGCCGGGCGGATCCTCGATGAACACGCCGAGCACCAGAGCGCTGCGCTGCGTGCGCGTGAAGTCGAGCAGGTCCTCGACCACCGGATCGGGCAGCGCGTGCAGCGGCAGCGGGAACACCGACTCGGGCAGCGCCGCCAGGTCGACGCGCGGCATCTGGCGCAGCAGGCGCACATAGGTCTCGGCGGCGCGCTGCAGGCCGATCTCGCTGAACTTCAGATCCTGCGGGATGTTGCCCTGGACCAGGCGCACGTGGATCGGCTCGCCCACCGGCTGCGTCCACTCGACCGCGCGCAACGCCAAGCCGGCGGCGAGCAGCGCCAGCGCGACCGTGCTGCCGGCGGCCAGCGCGCGCGGCGCCGCCGCGCGCGCCGCGGTCCACAGGGCGAGAGCGCCGGCGACGAGCGCTGCCGCCAGCGTGACGCCGTAGACGCCGACCACCGGCGCCCATCCGGCCAGCGGCCCGTCGCTGTGCGCGTAGCCGCCGGCGATCCACGGAAAGCCGGTCAACAGCGTGCCGCGCAGCCACTCCGAGGCGGCCCAGGCGGCCGGCAGCGCCAGCAGGGCGCGAGTCGCCAGCGGTCGCGCCAGACGGTGGCCGAGCGCGAGTCCGAACGCCGGAAACAAGGCCAGGAACAGGCAGAAGGCGGCCGTGGCGGCGCCGGCCAGCAGCGCCGGCATGGCCGCGTAGGTATGCATGCTGATGAACACCCACCAGACGCCGAGCCCGAACCAGCCGGCGCCGAAGGCGAAGCCGAGCGCGGCCGCGGCGCGTGCGCTCGGCGCGCGCAAGGCGAGAGCGAACAGGACGGCCAACGCCAGCACCTGCAGCCACGGCCGATACCACGGCGCGAACGACAACGTGTGCAGCAGGCCGGCGCCGAGCGCAAGCGGCAGCGCGCTGCGCGCGCGCAGCGGTGCGAGATCGGGCAAAGTGGGCAAGGGGTGGGGTCTCGGCCGGCCGCCAGGGGCGATCGACCGAGACCGGCACCGCGGATGGCGGCGTCGAGTCTACCGGTGCACGGGCCGCGACCCAGTGACCGCGGTGCTCAGCCGCCGTTGCGGCCGGCCTCGAGCTCGGCGAACTCGTCGACCAGCGTTCGCGCCAGCCGCGTGACCAGCAGCAGGTGCGCCTGGCGCGCATCGGCGCGCAGGACCTCGAAGCGCACTGCGTCGAGCTCGATCAGGTCGCCGCGGTGCGGCACGCGGCCCAGCGCCTCGGTGACGAGCCCGCCCACGGTGTCAACCTGGGCGTCGGAAAAGCGCGTGCCGAAGAAGGCGTTGAAGTCAGCGATCTCGGTCAGCGCCTTGACGCGGTAGCGGCCGTCGCGCTCGGCGACGATCTGGTCGTCCTCGCCGGCGCCGTCGAACTCGTCTTCGATGTCGCCGACGATCTGCTCGAGTACGTCCTCGATCGTGATCAGGCCGCTGACGCCGCCGTACTCGTCGACCACCAGCGCCATGTGGTTGCGGGTCGAGCGGAACTCGCGCAGCAGCACGTCGAGCGGCTTGGACTCGGGGATGAACAACGCCGGCCGCAGCAGCGCGCGCGCATCGGCACCGGCCTGCGCCGGCAGGCGCAGCAGGTCTTTGGCGAGCAGGATGCCGATGACGCTGTCGCGGTTGCCCTCGATCACCGGGAAGCGCGAATGGCCGGACTCGATCACCGCCGGCAGCCAGCGGTCGACCGGTTCGGCGATGTCGAGCACGCGCATCTGCGCGCTCGGCACCATCAGGTCGCGCGCGCGCATCTGCGAGACCTGCAAGGCGCCCTCGATCATCGCCAAGGCGTCGCCGTCGAGCAGCTTGCGGTCGTGAGCGTCGGACAGGACCTGCAGCAGCTCGTCGCGGGTCTCGGGCTCGCGCAGGATGAACGCCGACAGGCGTTCGAGGAGGGACTTCGGGTGGGACGGGCCGGACGCCGGGCGTCCGCGCTTAGGGTCAGCCATGAGACGGGGCGGCGCAAGACGGTTGCCGCCCGGCTGTGAATCAGACGCCGAGGATACCGGAGCGGAGCGCCGGTCGCCCTGCGGCGCGATCGGCGGTGGCCGCCGAGATCGACTTCGCTAGTCAGTGCCGACTTGCAGGCTGAATCAGGCGCTGCGCGGCCGCCGGCGCGCGCCTCGGACGGGTTCCGGTGCCGGACATGCCTCGGAGTAGGGATCCGGGTAACCAAGTTCCGCGAGCAGGCGCGCTTCGAGGCGCTCCATGCGGCGCGCCCGGCCCGCCGTGTCGTGGCGCAGGCCGCGTGCGTGCAGGGCGCCGTGGATCACCAGGTGCGCCAGGTGCGCGCGCAGCGGCTTGCCCTGCCGGCGCGCCTCGCGCGCCACCACCGGCGCGCACACGACGATATCGGCGACGATCGGCGCGCGGCCGTAGTCGAAGGTGAGCACGTTGGTCGCGTGGTCGCGGCCGCGAAACTCGCGGTTCAGGCGCCGGCCCTCGCGCGCGCCGACGAAGCGCAGCGTGATCTCGGCCTCGGCGCCAAGCGCGCGCCGCAACCAGCGGCGCAGGGTCGCGGCGGCCGGCCGGCCGTCGAAGTCGATGCCCTGCAGCGCCAGCCGCAGGCGCGCCGCACCGGCCGCAGCCGGCTCGCCGCG
>JBBIST010000075.1:0-16258 GCA_037441125.1 Burkholderiales bacterium | reverse complement strand
GCCGCGCACGGCCCGCGCCGATCGCGCGCCCGCCGCCACCGCCGATGAGCAGCGCTCCGCCTTCGTCCTCCGCCGGCGCCGATCCGCGCCGGCAAGCGCTCGACGCCTGGCTCGCCACGCTGCCGCGCGCACTTGGCCTGCGCGCGCAGACGCTGCGACCGGCTTCGGCAGACGCCAGCTTCCGCCGCTACTTCCGGCTCGACGCGGGCACAGCGACGCTGATCGCGATGGACGCGCCGCCGCCACATGAAGACTGCCGCCCCTTCGTGCACGTGGCCGACCTGCTGCACGCGGCCGGACTGCAGGCGCCGCGCATCGTCGCCGCCGACCTCGAACGCGGCTTTCTGCTGCTGACCGACCTCGGCAGCACGACCTACCTGCAGGCGCTCGACGACGGCAACGCCGATCGGCTCATGCTGGCGGCGATCGACGCGCTGCTGCGCTGGCAACTGGCGAGCCGCGCCGGCACCCTGCCGCCGTACGACCGCGCCCTGCTGGCGCGCGAGCTGGCGCTGTTTGCCGACTGGTACGTGGCGCGCCACCGCGGCCTTGCGCTCGCCGACAGCCAGCGCGCGGCGCTCGACGACGTCTGCCGTCTGCTGATCGACGCCGCGCTCGCCCAGCCCGCCGTGTACGTGCACCGCGACTACATGCCGCGCAATCTGATGGTGTCGGAGCCCGGCCCCGGCATCCTCGACTTCCAGGACGCGGTGTTCGGACCGATCAGCTATGACCTCGTGTCGCTGCTGCGCGACGCCTTCATCTCCTGGGACGAGGAGCGCGTGCTCGACTGGGCGATCCGCTACTGGGAGCGCGCGCGCCGGGCGGCGCTGCCGGTCGGCGACGACTTCGCCGAGTTCTACCGCGCCTTCGAGTGGATGGGCCTGCAGCGGCACCTGAAGGTGCTCGGCATCTTCGCCCGCATCAACTACCGCGACGGCAAACCGCAGTACCTGGCCGACACGCCGCGCTTCATCGGCTACGCACGCTCGGTCGCGCGCCGCTACCGGCCGCTGCTGCCGCTGGCGCGGCTGCTCGACGAGGTCGAAGGCGTCGAGGCGCGTGCGGGGTATTCGTTCTGAAAGCACTGATCTTCGCCGCCGGCCGCGGCGAGCGCATGCGGCCGCTGTCGGATGAGACGCCAAAACCGCTGCTGCGCGCCGGCGGGCGGCGCCTGATCGAGTGGCAGATCGCGGCGCTGGCGGCCGCCGGCGTGCGCGAGCTGGTGATCAACACCGCGCACCTGGCGCAGCAGTTCGAGCCGGCGCTGGGCGACGGCGGCGCGCTCGGGGTGTCGATCGCCTACGCACGCGAAGGCACACGCGCCGAAGACGCGCTCGAGACGCTGGGCGGCATCGTCAACGCGCTGCCGCTGCTGGGCGAGGCACCGTTCATCGCCGCCAGCGGCGACATCGCCACCGACTACGACTACCGGCGCCTGACAGCGCAGGCCGCGCGCCTGGCCGCCGGCGAGATCGACGCTTACCTGGTGCTGGTCGACAACCCGCCGTTTCATCCGCGCGGCGACATGGGACTCGAAGGCGAAGGTGCTGCCGCCCGCATCACGACCGCGCCGCCGCTGCGCACCTACGCCAACATCGCGCTGCTGTCGCCGCGTCTTTTCGCCGGCGAGCCGGCCGGCCGGCGCAAGCTCTTTCCGTGGCTGTACCGCTCGGTGCGCGCCGGCCGCGTCGGCGGCGAGCATCACGCCGGCCGCTGGTACAACGTCGGCACGCCGGCCGAACTGGCCGCGCTCGACGCCGAACTGGCCGCGCATCCACTGCCGTTCTGAGCCGCGCGCGCCGATCGACGCCGCCCGCATTCCGTTCGAGGCGTCCGATCCGGCGGCGCCGACTGGCGAGAACGCTCGGCAAGCGAAACGCGTCGCGCCAGCGCCGACGGGTGCAAGGGCCGGGGCCGGCATCGCGGCCGCGATGCGCGATGCGCGAGAATCAGCACTCTGAGGACGAACGGCGCGCAAAGTGAACGCGGAACGCACATTGCACGTGGCGCTGCTCGGCGCCGGACCGATCGGACTTGCGGCGGCGCTGCTGCTGGCGCGCGCGGGCCTGCGAGTCACAGTGTTCGATGCGCGCGCGGCCGAGGCAGCACGCGACGACCGGCGGCTGCTGGCGCTGTCGCGCGGTTCGCTGCAGTTGCTGCGACCGCTGCTCGGCGCGCGCGCTCCGCGCATGGCGCCGATCTTCGACGTGCACGTCAGTTCGGCCGGCGAGTTCGGCGCCACCCGGATCGGCGCCGACGACCTCGATGACCCGGCGCCGAGCACGCGCGAGCCGCTCGGCGCCACCGTCTTCTATGCCGACTTGCTGGCGGCGCTCACCGAGGCCGCCGCAGAAGAGCCCAGCGTCGAGGTGCGCCGGCCGCTGCGTGCCACCGCCGTCGAGCAGCGCGCCAACAACGTCTCGCTGCGGCTGGTCGACGACGCCGGCGCCGAGACGAGCTTCTCGACCGACCTGGCGGTGCACGCCGAGGGTGCGCCGCCGGCCGATGCGCGACAGCCGGCCACCTGGGCGCTGATCGCACCGGTGCAGTTGCGCGGCGCCGCCGCCGGCGACGCCTTCGAGCGCTTCACGCGCGAGGGACCGCTGGCGCTGCTGCCGGCGCCGCCGACGCAGGGCGCGGCCTGGTCGCTCGTCTGGTGCATGGACGAGCAGCAGGCGGCGCGGCGCGGCGCGCTCGACGATGCCGCCCTGCGCGCCGAACTGCAGCAGGCAATCGGTCCGCGCCTGGCGCAGGTGACGGCAATCGGCGAGCGGCGCGCGCTGCCGCTGCCGCAGCACGAGCGGGCGCAGATCGCCGGCCATCGCGTGGCCTGGATCGGCAACGCCGCGCAGACGCTGCATCCGGTCGCCGGCCAGGGCCTGAACCTCGGCCTGCGCGATGCGTATGCGCTCGCCGATGCGCTCGCGCGCCTACGCGGCGACGTTCCTGCCGCGCTCTGGCAGTACGCGCAGCGGCGCGGCGCCGACCGCAGTGCCGTGATGCGCATCACCCGCTGGCTGCCGCCGTTGTTCGCCACGCGGCTGGCACCGGTGGCGCTGGCGCGTTCGCTCGGGCTGACCGCGCTCGACCTGCTGCCGCCGCTGCGGCGCCAGTTTGCGCGGCTGCTGATGTTCGGACTGCGCGACTGATCCGGTCGGCGCGGCGCAAGTGGGCGATTGCTAGCGGCGCCGGGGCGATGGCTGAGCCGCAGCGCGGCCGCGTTGGGCCGGCCCGCTGCGCGTACGGCTGCAGGTGGAACTGTCGCGCATCGGCCTCGGCGCAACGGTCGAACGTGTTCATGCGCTTGCGCAGATCAGCGCGCAAGCCGCGGCCTACAATCCGCGCCCTTCGCGGCACTTTTCCCTGATCGATCCGATGCGCATCGGCCCCTACGAGCTGGCCAACCGGGTGTTCGTCGCGCCCATGGCCGGCATCAGCGATCGGCCGTATCGGGCCCTGTGCCGGCAGCTCGGCGCCGGCTATGCGGTGAGCGAGATGGCGGCCTCGAACCCGAACCTGTGGGCAAGCGGCAAGACCGCGCGCCGACTCGATCACGACGGCGAAGCCGAGCCGCGCGCGGTGCAACTGGTCGGCGCCGACCCGCAGACGCTGGCGCAGGCGGCGCGCTACAACGTCGCGCGCGGGGCGCAGATCATCGACCTCAACATGGGCTGCCCGGCGAAGAAGGTATGCAACGTCGCCAGCGGCTCGGCGCTGCTCAAGGACGAACCGCTGGTCGAGCGCATCCTCAACGCCGTGGTCGAGGCGGTGGCGCCGACCGCCACGCCGGTGACGCTCAAGTACCGCACCGGATGGGATGCGCAGCAGCGCAATGCGGTGACGATCGCGCGCATCGCCGAGCGCGCCGGCATCGCCATGCTCACCCTGCACGGCCGCACGCGCGCCTGCGGCTTTCGCGCCGCCGCCGAGTACGAGACGATCGCGCAGGTCAAGCGCGCGGTGTCGATCCCGGTGGTGGCCAACGGCGACATCGACTCGCCGGCCAGGGCGCGCGCGGTGCTCGCCGCCACCGGCGCCGACGCGATCATGGTCGGCCGCGCCGCGCAGGGCCGGCCGTGGATCTTCCGCGAGATCGACCACCATCTGCGCACCGGCGACACGCTGCCGCCGCCGACCGGCGACGAGGCGCGCGAGATTCTGCTCGCGCACCTCGACGAGCATTACCGCTTCTACGGCGAGGCGCTGGGCCTGCGCAGCGCGCGCAAGCACATCGTCTGGAGCACACGAGCGCTCGCCGGCGGCGCCGAGTTTTGCGCCGAGATGAACCGGATCGACGACTGCCGCGCGCAGGCACGCGCGCTCGACCGCTTTCTGCGCCAGCACGTGGCCCGCTACGGGCGCCTGACCGAAGCGCAGCCTGTCGCCGGCCAGCCGCCGCAGCGCCCGCACTGAAGACACACAAAAACCGGAGAGGGTCATGCGTCCGAATACCGTCGTGAAAATGCCACCGCGCAGCGCCCCGGCCGCCGAACGGGCGGCCGCGACACCGCTCGCCGCAGCCGCCGGCGACGACGGCCACGGCGGCAGCGTGCCGCGAAGCGGCGGCGAGACCGTCGCCCAGTGCATCCTGCGCACGCTCGACCAGTACTTTCGCGACCTCGACGGTGCGCGCCCGCACCAGTTGCACGTGATGGTGATGCGCGCCGTCGAAGAGCCGCTGCTGCGCTTTGCGCTCGATCGCAGCGCCGGCAACCAGTCGGCCGCCGCGGCACTGCTCGGCATCAACCGCAACACGCTGCGCAAGAAGCTGATCGAGCATGGACTGGCCGAGGCGCCGCCGCCGCGCGCTGTGGTCAAGCGAGCCAATTCGCGCGCGCGCAAGAGCGCGGCGCAGCGCCGGCGTTGAACGCCGCCTGCTGATCGAGATCGAACTCGCGGCGATGAAAACTGCACTGCTGTCGGTCAGCGACAAGACCGGAGTGCTCGACCTGGCGCGCGCGCTCGACCGCCTCGGCTACCGGCTGCTGTCGACCGGCGGCAGCGCGAAGATGCTGGCGCACGCCGGCTTGGCGGTGGTCGAGGTCGCGCAGGTGACCGGCTTTCCCGAGATCCTCGACGGTCGCGTCAAGACGCTCAACCCGCGCATCCACGCCGGGCTGCTGGCGCGCCGCGACTCGCCCGAGCACATGGCGGCGCTGGCCCAGCACGGCATCGATCCGATCGACATTCTGGTGGTCAACCTCTACCCATTCGAGCAGGCGGTCGCCAACATCGAATGCACCTTCGACGACGCGATCGAGAACATCGACATCGGCGGCCCAGCGATGCTTCGCGCCGCGGCCAAGAACCACGGCTCGGTCGCGGTCGTGGTCGACCCGGCCGACTACGGCACCCTGCTTGCCGAGTTGGAGACGCACGGCCGGGTCGGCTCGGCGCTGCGCTTCGAGCTGGCGAAAAAGGTGTTTGCGCATACCGCGCGCTACGACGGCGCGATCGGCAACTACCTCAGTTCGCTCGACGAGCGGCTCAAGCCCACGCCTTTTCCTGCGACCCTCACCCGGCAGTGGGTCAAGGTGCAGGACATGCGCTACGGCGAAAACCCGCACCAGGGCGCGGCGTTCTACCGCGAACGCAGCGTCGGCGCCGGCCTGCTCGCCGGCTACACCCAGTTGCAGGGCAAGGCGCTCTCCTACAACAACATCGCCGACGCTGACGCCGCGTGGGAGTGCGCGCGCGCCTTCGATACTCCGGCGTGCGTGATCGTCAAGCACGCCAACCCCTGCGGCGTGGCGATCGCAAGCGACGTCGCCGCCGCCTATGCCAAGGCGCTGCGCACCGATCCCACCTCGGCCTTCGGCGGCATCATCGCCTTCAACCGGCCGGTCGACGGCGCCTGCGCGCAGGCGGTCGCCGCGCAGTTCGTCGAGGTGGTGATCGCGCCCGGCTTCGAGGCAGCGGCGCGCGAGGTGTTCGCCGCCAAGAGCAACCTGCGCCTGCTGGCGCTGGCTGACGGCGACGGCGCCAACGACCTCGACCTCAAGAGCGTCGGCGGCGGACTGCTGGCGCAGACGCCGGATCGAGCGCGCGAAACCGCAGCGACACTGAAAGTGGTCACCGACAAGCAGCCCAACGCAAGCCAGATCGACGACCTGCTGTTCGCCTGGCGCGTGGCCCAGTTCGTCAAAAGCAACGCGATCGTCTTTGCGCGCGACGGCATGACGGTTGGCGTCGGCGCCGGCCAGATGAGCCGGATCGACTCGGCGCGCATCGCCGCGATCAAGGCCGCCAACGCCGGCCTGTCACTGGCCGGCGCCGCGGTCGCGAGCGACGCCTTCTTCCCGTTTCGCGACGGCCTGGACGCGGTGCTCGACGCCGGCGCCGAGTGCGTGATTCAGCCTGGCGGCAGCGTGCGCGACGCCGAAGTGATCGCCGCCGCCAACGAGCGCGGCGTGGCGATGGTGTTCACCGGGGTGCGGCATTTTCGGCATTAGGTGGGGTCTGGCGTCGAGCGTCAAGCGTCGAGCGTTGAGCGTCGAGCGTCTAGCGTCGAGCGTTGAGCGTCGAGCGTCTGGGGTCTTGCGGCCAGCCGAGCGCAACCCGAAGCTGAACGCTGGACGCTAGACCCTGGACGCTAGACCCTCGACCCTCGACCCTCGACCTCCGTCAGGCAGAATGAGCGCGTGAGCGCGAACGTCCGCATCCTTGGCATCGATCCCGGTCTGAACCGAACCGGCTTCGGCGTGATCGACGCGCGTGGCGATCGGCTGTCGTGCGTTGACGCCGGCGTGATCCGCGTGCCGGCTGGCGCGCTGGCGCCGCGACTGGGGTTGATCCTGAGCGAACTGGCGGCGTTGATCGATGCCTACCGGCCGACGCTTGCTGCGGTCGAGCAGGTGTTCGTCAACGTCAATCCGCGCTCGACGCTGCTGCTTGGTCAGGCGCGCGGCGCGGCGCTGTGCGCGGCCGCCGCCGGCGGCCTGCCGGTGCACGAGTACTCGGCGCTGTCGATCAAGCAGGCGGTGGCCGGCACCGGCCGCGCGAGCAAGCCGCAGGTGCAAAAGATGGTGGCGCGCCTGCTGCAGCTTGCGCACGCACCGTCGGCTGACGCCGCCGATGCGCTCGCCTGCGCGATCTGTCATGCGCACGCCAGCCGGCTGCGCGCCGCGGCAGCGCCGCTGCTCAACGTCGGCGTGCACGCGCGCCGCGGCGGCCGCGCCGGCGCGCGATCGGCCTGGGCCGCGCATGCGGCTGCGGCCGGCAAGTGAGGCAGGCGGCGCGATGATCGGCCGCATCGCCGGCACCCTGCTGGAGAAGAATCCGCCGTCGATCCTGGTCGACGCCAATGGCGTCGGCTACGAGGTCGACGTGCCGATGAGCACGCTCTATCACCTGCCGGCGCCGGGCGAACGCGTGACCCTGCTCACCCATCTGGCGGTGCGCGAGGACGCGCACCAGCTCTACGGCTTCGCCACCGCCGGCGAGCGCCACGCGTTTCGCGAGCTGATCCGCATCTCCGGCGTCGGCGCACGCACTGCGCTGGCGGTGCTCTCGGGGCTGTCGGTGAGCGAACTGGCGCAGGCGGTGACGATGCAGGAGGCCGGCCGCCTGACGCGCATCCCCGGCATCGGCAAGAAGACCGCCGAGCGGCTGCTGCTCGAACTGAAGGGCAAGCTCGGCACCGCGCTCGACGCCGCCCCGGGCAGCGCCGCGCCCGGCGCCGAAGGCGCCGACGTGCTGCGCGCGCTGCTCGCGCTCGGCTACCACGAACGCGAGGCAGCCGCGGCGGTGCGTCTGGTGCCGGCCGGCACCGCAGTCGCCGACGGCATCCGGCTGGCGCTGAAGTCGCTGGCGCGCGCCTGAGAAGCGAGCCATGGCCGTCGAGCGCATCGTCGCCGCCAGCGCCGCCTCGCCCAACGAGGAGGCGGTCGAGCGCGCGCTGCGCCCGCAGCGACTGGCCGACTACGTCGGCCAGACCCGCATCCGCGAGCAGCTCGAAATCTTCGTCACCGCCGCGCGCAACCGGCGCGAGGCGCTCGACCATGTGCTGCTGTTCGGCCCGCCCGGCCTGGGCAAGACCACGCTGGCGCACATCGTCGCGCACGAGATGGGAGTCAACCTGCGCCAGACCAGCGGCCCGGTGCTCGAGCGGCCCGGCGATCTGGCGGCGCTGCTCACCAATCTGGAGAAGAACGACGTCCTGTTCATCGACGAGATCCACCGCCTGAGCCCGATCGTCGAGGAAATCCTCTACCCGGCGCTGGAAGACTTCCAGATCGACATCATGATCGGCGACGGCCCGGCGGCGCGTTCGATCAAGCTCGACCTGCCGCCGTTCACGCTCGTGGGCGCGACCACGCGCGCCGGCATGCTCACCAACCCTTTGCGCGACCGCTTCGGGATCGTCGCGCGGCTCGAGTTTTATACCCAGCAGGAACTCACGGCGATCGTGCGCCGTTCGGCCGGACTGCTGAAAGCCAGCATCGACGACGAGGGTTGCGCCGAGATCGCGCGCCGCGCGCGCGGCACGCCGCGCATCGCCAACCGCCTGCTGCGTCGCGTGCGCGATTTCGCCGAAGTGCGCGAAGACGGCCGCATCTCGCGTCCAGTGGCCGACCGCGCGCTAACCCTGCTCGAGGTCGACGCGCGCGGGCTCGATGTCATGGACCGCAAGCTGCTCGCCGCCGTGATCGAGCGCTTCGGCGGCGGGCCGGTCGGCATCGACAACCTGGCCGCGGCGATCAGCGAGGAGCGCGACACGCTCGAAGACGTGATCGAGCCGTTCCTGATCCAGCAAGGCTTTCTGCAGCGCACGCCGCGCGGCCGCATCGCCGCGCCCGCCGCCTACGAGCACTTCGGGCTGGTGTCACCGGCACGACCCGGCGATCTGTTCCAGAACTGAGCGGCGCAGCAAACGGTCGGAGGAACGGGGTCGCGGCGCGGCGGCGCTGTGGCGCGTCATGGAGCTTCGCGGCGCGTCATCGTTGGCTTCGGGGCCGTTCGCCGGACCGGCTTGATACTAGGGTGTCACAGGGGCCGTCCAGGCACTAGAATCGCGCGCTTTGCGGAACCTGGGTCAAGGAACCGTCATGGATTTCTCGCAGCCGCAACAGGCCAGCCGAGGTCTGGCGAGCTTCGCGGTCGTCGTCGTCTTGCACGTGGCGGTCGGCTATCTGCTTGTGACCGGTCTGGCGCGCAAGGTGGTCGAAGTCGTGCGCGGGCCGATCGAGGTCAAGGTGATCGAGGAGGTCGTCAAGCAGCCGCCGCCGCCGGAAGTGCTGCTGCCGCCGCCACCGAAGATGGCGGCGCCGCCGCCGCCGTTCATCCCGCCGCCGGAAGTGGCGATCGCGCCGCCGCCGGTGCCGGCACCGACGATCACCGCGGTGACCGCCGAGGCGCCGCCGGCACCACAGGCGCTGGTGATCACCAAACCGGTCGAGACCGCGCCGGCGGCGCCGCCGGCACCGCCGGCACCGGCGGTACGCAGCGCCGCGGTCGAGTGCCAGAACTACCGCGAGGTGCTGGGCGCGATCCAGTACCCGCGCGAGGCGTTGCTGGAAGGCATCGAAGGCACGGTGGTGATCGAATTCACGGTCAGCGCCACCGGCCAGATCCGCGATCCGGTCATCCGCCAGTCGACCAACCGCGTTTTCAACCGCGTTTCGCTGAGCACGGTGTCGCGGCTGAACTGCGCCGCTCAGGGACGCGACATTCGCGTGCAGGCGCCGATCGACTTCCGCATCCGATGAAGGTTATGTTTCACAGCGCAAGGCTGCTCACAAGGCCGTCGCCACCAGCGCGTTAGCACGGGCCGCCGTCACCCACCGACCCTCGAGAGGAGTACTTCAATGTTCTGGTTCCCCCGTCGCCCGGCGGCCGCGATGGCCGCCGCGGCCTTCGTGATCGTCAACGTCTTCGGCGTGCTCGCGCCCGCCTTGGCGCAGGACGCCGCCAAGGCGCCGGCAGCGGCCGACGCGCAGGCGCAAGCGCCGGCCGCGCCGGCCGCCCTTACGCCGGCTGCGTTCGCGCCAACGGTGACCAAGGAAGTGGTCGAGAACCCCTACGGCTTCGCCGCCGCCTGGCGCCAGGCCGACATCGTCGGCAAGTCGACCTTCGTCCTGCTCGGCATCATGTCGATGGCAAGCTGGTACGTGATCTTCGTCAAGCTGTGGGAGCAGCAACGGATCATCAAGGAAGGTACGCAGATGCGCTCCACCTTCTGGAAGGCCGCGTCGCTGCGCGACGGCGCCAATCAGCTCAAGAAGGGCAGCGCCTACCGCTACATCGCCGAGACCGGGATCGAGGCCGACGAGCACCACGAAGGCACGCTGACCGAGAACGTCGACCTCAACGCCTGGGTGACGATGTCGGTGCAGCGCGCGGTCGACGCCATCAACAGCCGCATGCAGTCGGGGCTGGCGGTACTGGCCACGGTCGGTTCGACCGCGCCCTTCGTCGGCCTGTTCGGCACCGTCTGGGGCATCTATCACGCGCTGACCGCGATCGGCATCGCCGGTCAGGCCTCGCTCGACAAGGTGGCTGGCCCCGTGGGCGAGGCGCTGATCATGACCGCGCTCGGCCTGGCGGTCGCGGTGCCGGCGGTGATGGGCTACAACTGGCTGCTTCGCCGGAACAAGCTCGTGATGGACTCGGTGCGCGCTTTCGGCGGCGACGTGCACGGCGTGCTGATGGGCAAGGCCGCCCGCGCCCGCGGCTGACCGCCGCGCCCGACCCCCTGCGACGAGGAGTCCTGCGATGGGCATGAGCGTCGGATCGATGAGCGACGAGGAAGACCGCTCGATGGCCGAGATCAACACCACGCCGCTGGTGGACGTGATGCTGGTGCTGCTGATCATCTTCCTGGTGACGGTCCCGGTGATCACGCAAAGCGTCGGCGTCAGGCTGCCGGTCGAGACCAACCTGCCGCGCCAGACCAAGCCCGAGAACATCGAGCTCTCGGTCACGCGCGACGGCGACGTCTACTGGGGCATGGCGCGCGTGCGCGACAACGACGAGCTGGTCGACCGCCTGAAGAAGGCCGCGGTCATGCAGCCGCAACCCGAGGTGCACATCCGCGGCGACCACGCCGGCCGCTACGAGTTCGTCGGCCGCGTGGTGTTCGCCGCGCAGCGCGCCGGGATCCTGAAGGTCGGCTTCGTCACCGAGCCGAGCATGCCGGGCGGCAACTGATCGCCCAGGGAGCAAGCGATGGGAATGAGCGTAGGCAAGAGCAGCGGCGACGATCCCGAGGTGATGATTGACATCAACACCACGCCGCTGGTCGACGTGATGCTGGTGTTGCTGATCCTGATCATCGTCACGATCCCGATCCAATTGCACGCGGTGAACCTCAACATGCCGATCGGCACGCCGCCGCAGCAGCTCGAGAAGCCGCAGGTAGTGACGATCGACGTCGACTTCGACGGCACCCTGTTCTGGAACGGCGAGATCGTGCCCGACCGCCCCGCGCTCGAAGCGCGCCTGATTGAAGCCGCGGCGCAACCGGTGCAGCCCGAGGTGCACCTGCGGCCGAACAAGCTCGCCGAGTACCGGACCGTGGCGATGGTGATGGCCTCGGCGCAGCGCCTGGGCGTCACCAAGCTCGGACTCGTGGGCAACGAGCAGTTCGTCCGCTAGCCGCGCCGACGGCGCGATCGGCTGGTCGGTCGTCGAATCCGGCGGCCGACACGACCCGCCGCAGGCGCGCGTTGCGCCTTGGCCTGGCGCGCGGCGGCGCCCGGCGGCGACTCGTGATTCAAGCAAGCGCGGCGCCGCCGGCCGACGGCGCGCCTCGGACCCTGGAGATCGTCGATGGTCGAAGCCGCAGTCCCCGTTCCCGTCTGGCGCAAGCTGGCGCTTGCCGCCTCTGTGGCAGCCGCCTTCGCCTTGCACCCGGCTACCGGCGAGCGACTGATCGCAAGCGCCCGGGCGCAGGAGACCGTGCGCGCCGAGGTCGGCCGGCCGCTGCAGCAGGCGCGCGATCTGATCAAGGCCAACCGCCACCGCGAGGCGCTGACCCGGCTGCGCGAGGCCGAGGCCGTGCCCAACCGCACCGCGCACGAGAACTTCCTGATCGAGCAGATGCGCGCCTCGGCCGCCAGCGGCGCCGGCGACCACGAACAGGCGATCAAGTCGTTCACCTTCCTGATCAACTCCGGTCGGATGAGCGAAGCCGAGAACGCGCGCTTGGCCGCCGGACTGGCCGGACTGCACTACCGCCAGCGCGACTTCAAGAGTGCCGCCACCTGGGCCGAGCGGGCGCTGAAGGCCAACCCCGGCGACGGCGCGATGCGCGCGCTGCTGATCCAGTCGCACTTCCAGGGCGGCGATCTGGCCGCGGCGCAGCGCGAGGCGCTGGCCGACGTGCAGGCGGCCGAACGCGCCGGCCGCACGCCGCCCGAAGACCAGTTGCTGCTGCTCGCCAACATCGCCGCGCGCAACCCCGCCGACCGCACCGCTCACCTGCAGGCGATGG
Source organism: Burkholderiales bacterium (assembly GCA_037441125.1). Classification (GTDB taxonomy): domain Bacteria; phylum Pseudomonadota; class Gammaproteobacteria; order Burkholderiales; family Burkholderiaceae_F; genus JALHMQ01. Next base: position 3,822 of record JBBIST010000075.1, on the reverse strand, counting down.
AGCGGCTGATCGCCCACTATCCGAAGCGCGAGTACTGGGCCGACCTGCTGCGCCGGATCGAGACCCGCCCCGGCTGGTCGCAGCGGCTGACGATCGAGGTCTACCGGCTGCGCGCCGCCACACGCACGCTCGTCACCGCCGCCGACTACACCGAGTACGCGCAGCTCGCGCTGCAGGAGCAGCAGGCGGGCGAAGCCAAGCGCATCCTCGACGAGGGCTTCGCCGCCGGCATCCTCGGCAAGGGGCCGGAGGCCGAGCGCCAGCAGCGGCTGCGCGCACTCGCCAACCAGCGCGCCGCCGACGCGCCCAAGGCGCTGGCCGAGGCCCTGACGCAGGCGGCCGACGATCGCGACGGCACCGCCCTGGTGCGCATCGGGCTCGCCTTCAGCGGGCTCGGCCAGCACGACCAGGCGGTCGCGCTGATCCAGCAAGGCATCGCCCGCGGCGGCCTGGCACGGCGCGACGACGCCAACCTGCACCTGGGCATCGCCCTGCACCGCGCCGGCGACAAACAGCGCGCGGCACAGGTGCTGCGCACGGTCGGCGGCAAGGACGGAACGGCCGATCTGGCGCGGCTGTGGATGAAGGTGCCGTAGGCCACGCCGGCAGCGGGCGCCTTCGAGCGGGAACTGGTGGCCCTCGGCGCGCAGTTCAAAGAAGCCGCCGCCGCGGCCTCACGCGCCCCCGGGAATCAGGAATCTGCAAGCAACGCCTTGCACTCTCGAGAGCCGCGTGTCCAAGGTCGCCAGAGGCAACCCGAGCGCCTCGGCCAGCGCGACATACCAAGCGTCGTAGCTCGTCACCGAGTGACGCAACTCCCAGACGCGCGAGAGAACTGCCTCCGCCCACAGGCCATCCGGGCCCGAGTCGACGAGGGCAGCGACCAGCACCGAGGAGTCGACTACGACGCTCAACGTCGATCAGCGTCTCGCTGCCGGAGAATCTGACGGAGCGAAACGCGCGTATGCGTCGCACGCTTTCTCTTGCGCACCTGTTGCAGCCAGACGTCTACCGACGGGCGGGCCGCCATGCGCTCCAGCTCGGCGCGCAGGAACTCCTGCATCGACTTGCCCTTCAGCGCCGCGCGCGCCGCAAGCTCGTCGCGGACCTGTTCCGAAACGTTGCGAATCGTGATCTGCACTGCCATGCCTGCATAGTGCCAGCACTGCCGTCACGACACCACAAGCTGCGCGCTGTCGTCGAGCACGAGATCCACCTCGCGCCCGTTGGAGTTCCGGGACTCGAACGTAGTGGCTTACTTGTACCTGCCGGGCGAACACACCGCCAAGGCCGAAGCCCTGCTTGAGCGCGACCCTCACTGGGCGGCACCGGTACTGTGGCGCAGCGAGTTCCGCAACATTCTCGCCGGGTACCTGCGGCGCGCCACACTGACTTTCGACCAGGCGTTCAATCTCCAAAGGGAGGCCGAAGATCTGCTCGCAGGATCGGAGTTCGAGGTCGAGTCGAAAGCGGTCCTCGAACTCGTGCGCGACAGCAATTGTTCGGCCGATGACTGCGAGTTCGTCGCCTTGGCGAAAACGCTCCGGATCAAGCTCGTAACGACGGACGCCAAGCTCTTGAAGGCGTTCCCGACGCACGCCGTCTCGTTGACTGCGGGCTAAGCCGGCGTCGATTTCTCCGCCCCCCTCGCGGAAGCCAGGTCCAGGCTCGGCAAAGAAGGCAGCCGGCAGCACGTGAGTGTCGACCCAAAGCGGGCTCGGCCGGCACGCCAAGTCTGTCGCGCTGAGCCAGATCATTGACTGCCTCTTTAGACCAGTTCAGACTGGTCTTAGAGGAGATTCCGCGATGGTCGAAGTCGGCGCATACGACGCGAAAACGCATCTGCCCGAGCTCTTGGAGCGAGTGCAGAAGGGCGAACGCTTCACGATCACCAAACACGGCCGCCCCGTGGCCGAGTTGCTTCCCTATTCGGGTCAGAATCCCGAGCGTGCGCGGCGCGCGGTTGCGCAAATGCGCGACGCGCGCCAGGCGTTCGCCCGGCGCGGGGTGTCGTTGCGGCAGATTCTCAAACGCGGCGAATCGCTGCGCGACCTTGCTCACGAAGGCCATCGTCTCTGATGGCGTTCGTGCTCGACAGTTCGGTCGCGCTGGCCTGGCTGCTGCCCGACGAAGGCAGCGAGGAGGTCGACAAGCTGGCCGACCGGCTCGAGGTCGAGACTGCCCTCGTACCGACAGTCTGGCGTCTTGAGGTTGGAAATGCGCTGCTGACGGCGCTCCGGCGCGAGCGCCTGGCGAGAAAGGATGTCGACCGCCTGCTCGCGCTCGTCGCCGCACTGCCGGTCGAGCAAGACCTTCCCTTTGACGATGCCGCCTATTCGAGAGTCATGGCGATCGCCGAACGGTTCGCGCTGACGTCTTACGAAGCGGCCTACCTCGAGCTTGCGCAGCGCCGCGGAGTTGCGCTTGCCACGCTCGATGCGCGCCTGCGGCAGACGTGCGCAAGGGCAGGCGTCGCCGTGATGCCGTAGCGAGTCCCGAAGGGCGACCTCGCGAAAAGCTGCGCCGCGACACGGCGCGCTCCTCAGCTCTCAGGAGACGCGGCGCCCAATCTGGCCACTACGAGCGCACGGTCAGTAAACGCGCTCGACGGCAACGCCAAAATGCCGGGCCGCTCGCGCGAGAACTTGATCGGCCGTGGCAAGCGCGCACCGCTTCAGCCGGAGGCAAAACGCGAGATGCAAGGCATCGCCGGCGCGCAAGCTGAGTTCGTATTCCTTGAGCAGCAGCGGTGTGGCGCGCACCAGATCGGCATCGGTTTCGCGCAGCCGGACACCCGGCAGAAACTCGGTCAGCAAGACGGAATGCGCTGTGTCGGCCTGCACCGCAGTGAGCTCACCGCGCCGTACCTTGATGCCCAGCGCGCTCACGAACTCGGCCAGAGCCCAATCGCTCGTCACCAGCGCGCCGGCGACACGGTCCAGCCACTTGCGCACGCGGACCGAATCCGCCTCGGCGAGGCAGGCGGTCAGCAGGACGTTGGTATCGAGGTAGAACTCAGAAGCCGGCATCGCGCATCTCGCGCACGAGCCTCGCGGCGGAGGTGCGGCTGCGCGGCAGCGTCCGGCGGAATGCTTCGATCGCCGCCCAGTTGATCGCCTTCTTCGGCTGCTCTTGAACTGGAACGATCGTGGCGACCGGTCGGCCACGCTTCGTAATCGCGACCTTCTGCCCGCCTTCGACCAGTTTGAGGATCTCGCTCAGATGCGCCTTGGCTTGCGCCACGCTGTAGGCTCCCATGGTGAAGATTCCGATTTGGTCATGGAAATGACTACATCGTAGCACTGTCGACCAGTTTGAGGATCTCGCTCAGATGCGCCTTGGCTTGCGCCACGCTGTAGGCTCAATCGAATACACATGTGATACATTTTTTGCATGCCGACGACGATCCGCATCGATGAGGACCTGAAGGCCCGCGTGGCCGCCGCCGCCGAGCGCGCCGGCAAGACGCCGCACGGTTTCATCGTCGATGCGATCGCACAGGCCGCCGAGCAATCCGAGCTCGAGGCTGACTTCCACCGAGTCGCCGCCCGGCGCCTCGCCAAGATCCTGGCCACTGGCGAAGGCGTGCCGCTGCAGGAGGCTCGGGAATACCTGCTTGCGCGAGTGCGCGGCGACAAGCCGCGGCGTCCCAAGCCGCGCAAGCTGACGCGCTGATGGCGCAGGTCATTCTGCAGAACGAGGTCCTCGATGACTTCGACCGCTTTCTGGACCACCTGATACAGCACGAAGTCGAGGACGCTGCCGAGCTGTTGACGATCGCTCAGAACTGACCCACCGCGATCATTCAAGACTGACCCACCG
>JBBIST010000074.1:0-16301 GCA_037441125.1 Burkholderiales bacterium | reverse complement strand
CTGCGTAGCCCGGCAGCGGCGGCAGCGCGCGCGCCTCGGCGCGCGCGAGGATTGAAACAAGCGTCGCGCGAACTCGGCATCGCCTTGTCGTCGCAGCGCGCGCGCCTCGGCGCGCGCGAGGATTGAAACGCCGAAGCGGCCGCGCGGCGCCAGCACCATCGAGGCAGCGCGCGCGCCTCGGCGCGCGCGAGGATTGAAACCGGCCGTGGATCCGGATCCTTGAGCCAGCGCACGCGCAGCGCGCGCGCCTCGGCGCGCGCGAGGATTGAAACCGTAGGTCTGCACTTCATTGGCGAAGTAAACGACGCAGCGCGCGTGCCTCGGCGCGCGCGAGGATTGAAACTGCCTCTACCAGCAAGCGCGGCGCCGCTGCACAGGGCAGCGCGCGCGCCTCGGCGCGCGCGAGGATTGAAACACCGGCGCACAGCGGCACGCTGGTGACGGCGCGCGCGAGGATTGAAACGAGACCAACACGCGCCGTGAGACTACCTTCACGGGCAGCGCGCGCGCCTCGGCGCGCGCGAGGATTGAAACATCCATCCGACGAACTGGGAGGCCGTGCGCCTGGCGCAGCGCGCGCGCCTCGGCGCGCGCGAGGATTGAAACACGCTGCCGCCTTCGGCCGTGTGAATGGCGGTCGAAATCCGCGGAAATCTGGCGGCGAGATTTCTTGCTGGCACGGAAAGTGCATGGCGGACGCGATCGCGCGCCGTAGCTGGGTCAAGGGCGGGCTGCGGCCTTTTGCAGCCCGGCGGAGCGAACCCTTGACGCAGCGAAGGCGCCATACGCTCGTGCATGGCCGTAAGCGCGGCGGTTTGGCGCTTACGGCCATGCAAGCCAAAGGCGCCCGTCTCGCCGCCATTTATCCGCGGATTTGCGCCGCCGTTAACAGGCCGCTCACCCGTTACCGCGCAGCGCGCGCGCCTCGGCGCGCGCGAGGATTGAAACTTCCTGGGCGAAACGACAGGACCTCTCATCGGGCGCAGCGCGCGCGCCTCGGCGCGCGCGAGGATTGAAACACGTTGATCCTCGGGCTTCGCATGTTCCAACCTCCGCAGCGCTCGCGAGGATTGAAACAGCCGCGAAAGCGGCGAATGCTGGGTGAGTCCGTGGCAGCGCGCGCGCCTCGGCGCGCGCGAGGACTGAAACGACAGATCAGCGATCAGGCGGCGCGATGCCCCGGCGCTGCGCGCGCGCCGTCGTCAACCGGCATGCGCCTCGATGAAGCGCTTGACCGCCGCGACATCGTTGGCGATCGCCTCGCAGCGCTGCGGCAGCGCTTCGAGGCCGGCCGTGGCCGGCGGCCGCGGCGGCTCGACGCCGATCGCCTCGACGATCGTTTCGGCGAACTTGGCCGGCAGCGCGGTCTCGAGGCAGACGATCGGCTCGGCGCCGCGCTGCTCGCGCGCGACCTTGATGCCGTCGGCGGTGTGCGGGTCGACGATCAGGCCGCTGGCCGCATGCAGTTCGCGGATCGTTCGCAGCCGGTCGGCGTGCGTGCTGCGACCGGAGACGAAGCCGCTCGCCTGCACCTTCGGCCACAGCGGCGTGCCGGCGAGGTCGAAGCGGCCCACGCTGTCGAGCTGCCACCACAGCTCGCGCAGCAGCGCACTGTTGCGGCCGGCGATGTCGGCAACATAGCGCTCGAAGTTCGACGCCTTGGAGATGTCCATCGACGGGCTGCTGGTGGCGTAGGTCTGCGCCGCCGGGCGCACGCGGTAGCAGCCGGTGCGGAAGAACTCGTCGAGCACGTCGTTCTCGTTGGTGGCCACGAGCAGGCGCGCGATCGGCACGCCCATCTGCTTGGCCACCCAGCCGGCGAACACGTTGCCGAAGTTGCCGGAGGGCACGCAGAACGACACCTGCTCACCGCACGAGCGGGTCGCGGCCAGATAGCCGCGCACGTAGTAGACGACCTGCGCCACCACCCGCGCCCAGTTGATCGAGTTGACGGTGCCGATCGCCAGCCGCCGCTTGAACTCGAGGTCGGCGCAGACCGCCTTGACGATGTCCTGGCAGTCGTCGAAGTTGCCGGCGACCGCGAGGTTGAAGATGTTGGCCTCCGCCAGCGAGTACATCTGCGCCCGCTGAAACGCGCTCATCCGCCCCTGCGGCGACAGCATGAACACCTTGATCCCGCGCCGGCCGCGCAGCGCGTACTCGGCCGCCGACCCGGTGTCGCCCGAGGTGGCGCCGAGCACGTTAAGCCGCTCGCCGCTGCGCGCAAGCGCGTACTCGAACAGCGCGCCGAGCAACTGCATCGCCATGTCCTTGAAGGCGAGCGTCGGGCCATTGGACAGCTCCAGCAGGCCCAGCCCCGGCTCCAGCCAGCGCAGCGGCGCAATCTGCTCGCAGTCCGAGTCCGGGCGGCCGTAGCCGAAGGTCTGCGCGGTGTAGGTGCTGCGGCAAAGCCGCGCCAGATCGTCGGCCGGCAGGTCGTCGGCGAAGCGGCGCAGCACCTCGAACGCGAGCTGCGCGTAGGTCAGGCCGCGCCAGCGCTCGAGCTCGTCGCGCCCGATCTGCGGGTAGGACGCCGGCAGGTACAGGCCGCCGTCGGGCGCCAGCCCGGCGAGCAGGATGGCGAGGAACGACTGCTCGGGCGCGCGCCCGCGCGTGGAGACGTAGCGCATCAGAGCAGCTCTTCGCGGCGGATGCGGATCACCGGCGCCAGCACGGTCGGCAGCGACTCGATCTTCGCCAGCGCGGCGTTGACGTCGCGCTCGACCGCGCGGTGCGTGAGCATGATGATGTCGGTCTGGTTCTCGCCTTCGCTCGGCTCGCGCTGGAACAGCGCATCGATGCTGATCCGGCGGTCGGCGAGGATGCGCGCGATGTCGGCCAGCACGCCAGGCTGGTCGGCCACGCGCATGCGGAAGTAGTAGCTGGTGACAGTGTCGTCGATCGACAGCCACGGCACCTGCGCCAGCGCGTCGGGCTGGAACGCCAGGTGCGGCACGTGGTTCTCGGGATCGGCGGTGTGCATGCGCGCCACGTCGACCAGGTCGGCGATCACCGCCGAGGCGGTGGGCTCGGCGCCGGCGCCCTTGCCGTAGTACATGGTCACGCCGACCGCGTCGCCCTTGACCAGCACCGCGTTCATCGCCCCCTCGACGCTGGCGAGCAGCCGCTCCTTCGGGATCAGCGTCGGATGCACGCGCAGCTCGATGCCGGCGCCGGTGCGCTTGGTGATGCCGAGCAGCTTGATCCGGTAGCCGAGCTGCTCGGCGTACTTGATGTCGTCGCCTGCCAGCCGGCCGATGCCTTCGGTGTAGGCGGCGGCGAAGTTGATCGGCACGCCGAAGGCGATCGACGACAGCAGGGTCAGCTTGTGCGCGGCGTCGATGCCGTCGATGTCGAAGCTCGGGTCGGCTTCGGCATAGCCGAGGCGCTGCGCCTGCGCCAGCACGGCATCGAAGGGCTGCCCCTTGGCGCGCATCTCCGACAGGATGAAATTGCTGGTGCCGTTGATGATGCCGGCGATCCACTCGATGCGGTTCGCCGACAGGCCCTCGCGCAGCGCCTTGATGATCGGAATGCCGCCGGCCACCGCGCCCTCGAAGGCGACCATCACGCCCTTGGCGCTCGCCGCCTCGAAGATCTCGTTGCCGTGGCGCGCGAGCAGCGCCTTGTTGGCGGTGACCACGTGCTTGCCGCGGCCGATCGCCTCCAGCACCCACGTGCGCGCCGGCTCGTCTCCGCCGATCAGCTCGACCACGATGTCGATCTCCGGCCGGCGCACCACCTGCGCCAGGTCGGTGGCGATCGGCACCGCGTCGCCGACGATGGCGCGCGCCTTGGCGGCGTCGCGCACGCCGACCGCGGCGATCTCGATGCCGCGGCCGGCGCGGCGCACGATCTCGTGCTGGTTGCGGCGCAGGACATGGAACGCGCCGCTGCCGACGGTGCCGAGACCGAGCAGGCCGATCTTGATGGGTTCGATGCTCATGGAAGAAGCGACAGGAGGGCAGGCGCCCGAGGACGCCGCGGTTGCATCGGGCGCGTCGCGGCTCAGGCCGCGGCGCGCGGCATCAGACCGTCGGCGCGGAACATCTCCTTGATGCCGCGAACCGCCTGCCGGATCCGGTGCTCGTTTTCGATCAGCGCGAAGCGCACGTGGCCATCGCCGTAGTCGCCGAAGCCGATCCCGGGCGAAACTGCGACCTTGGCCTGTGCCAGCAGCTTCTTCGCGAACTCGAGCGAGCCGAGCGCCTTGTATGGCGCCGGAATCTCGGCCCAGATGTACATCGACGCGCGCGGGATCTCGACCATCCAGCCGGCCTCGTGCAGGCCGCGCGCAAGGACGTCCCGCCGGCGCTGGTACTCGCGCCGCACTTCCTCGACGCAGTCCTGCGGGCCTTCGAGCGCGGCGATCGCCGCCACCTGGATCGGCGTAAAGGTGCCGTAGTCGTGATAGCTCTTGATCCGCGCCAGCGCCGAGACCAGATCCTTGTTGCCGACCATGAAGCCGATGCGCCAGCCGGCCATGTTGTAGCTCTTGCTCATGGTGAAGAACTCGACCGCCACCTCGCGCGCCCCGGGCACCTGCATGATCGACGGCGCGCGGTTGTCGGGGAAGGCGTTGTCGAAGGCGAGATCGGCGTAGGCGAGATCGTGCACGACGTAGATGCCGTGCTGGCGCGCGAGCGCGACCACGCGGTGGAAGAACGCCAGATCGACGCACTGCGCGGTTGGATTGCTGGGGAAGCCGAGGATCATCATCTTCGGCTTCGGCAGCGATTCGCGGATCGCCCGCTCGAGCTCGGCGAAGAAGTCGACCCCGGGCGTCATGCGCACCGAGCGGACGTCGGCGCCGGCGATGATCGCGCCGTAGATGTGGATCGGATAGCTCGGGTTGGGCACCAGCACCGTGTCGCCGCGCTCGAGCGTGGCGAGCATCAGGTGCGCCAGCCCCTCCTTGGAGCCGATCGTGACGATCGCCTCCGAGTCGGGATCGAACTCGACCTGGTAGCGGCTGCGGTACCACGAGCAAATCGCCCGGCGCAGGCGCGGGATGCCCTTGGACACCGAGTAGCCGTGCGTGTCCTGCCGCTGCGCCGCCTCGACCAGCTTGTCGACGATGTGCCTGGGCGTGGCGCCGTCCGGGTTGCCCATGCTCATGTCGACGATGTCTTCGCCGCGGCGGCGCGCCGCCATCTTCAGCTCGGCGGTAATGTTGAAGACGTACGGCGGCAGGCGCTTGATGCGCTCGAACTCGCGCGGCAGGTCGCGCTCTGAATCTTCCATCGGATGGCCCTTGGGGCAGTGCTGGAGACGGCGGCCCGGCCAAGGACGCCGCGGCGGCGCCGGCGCGCTTGTCGGATCGCCTCGCTTGGCATAATTTACCCGGAAACACGGTGCGCTGCGGCTGCGCAGCATGAGTTGCCAAGCGGCACGCGCAGCGCCCATCGGAGCGCCATTGAAACTGCACGCGGACCCGCTGACCCGCCTGAACACGGTCACCGCCTACGGCGCCGGCTTCGTCGAGATCAACAAAATCCGCCACGAGCGCAGCATCGTGCTTTGCCCCGAGACGCCGGTGGCGCCCTGGTCGGCGGCGAGCTTCGCAACCCTGCGCGCCGACGATCTGGCCGCCCTGCTCGCCTTCGCACCCGAAGTCGTCCTGCTCGGCACCGGCGAGCGGCAGCGGTTTCCACAGCCGAAGTTGCTGCGCCCGCTGGCGCAGGCGCGCATCGGCGTCGAGGTCATGAGCACGCCGGCCGCCTGCCGCACCTACAACATCCTGATGGCCGAGGGCCGGCGCGTGCTCGCGGCGCTGCTGCACGATTGAAACACCCTCGCCTGCGACAAATGCCGCTTCCTGCACCGATGCCGATCGCCCTGGACCGCAAGGTTCCCGACTTCACCGCCGCCACCGGCGGCGAAGCGCCAAACCGCCGCGCACGAATACCCTTCGATCCCTCCGCTGCGACTGCCCACTGATGCCGCTACCCAAAGCTCCGACCAAGCCCGCAACCTTGCTGGCGAACATCCCCGACGCCGTCGCCCGGCCGCAGCCGCCGGCTGCACCCGCAATCGCACCGCGACCCGAGGCGACGCCGACGCCGGAGAGGCCAGGCGTGGCCGCGCGCCTGGCGCTGGTCGACTCGCCGGCGCCGGCACGTGCCGAGACGCGCACCGAGGCGCGCCAGCGCAACGGCCGCCGGCCGAAGGCCAGCGCCGGCGCGAGCAAGCTCTTCGTGCTCGACACCAACGTGCTGATGCACGACTCGACCAGCCTGTTCCGCTTCGAGGAGCACGATGTCTTCCTGCCGATGATGACGCTGGAGGAACTCGACGGCCACAAGAAAGGCATGTCCGAGGTCGCGCGCAGCGCACGTCAGGCGAGCCGCACGCTCGACGCGCTGGTGGCGGCCTGCCGTACGCCGATCGAGGAAGGCATCGCGCTTGGCGCGCTCGGCAACACCGAAGCCACCGGGCGGCTGTACTTCCAGACGCAGGCGGTGGTGGCGCAGTTGCCGGCGAGCCTGCCGGCGGGCAAGGCCGACAACCAGATCCTCGGCGTCGTCGCCGGCCTGAAGGAACTGCACAAGGCGCGCGACGTGGTGCTGGTGTCCAAGGACATCAACATGCGCGTGAAGGCACGCGCGCTCGGCCTGTCGGCCGAGGACTACTACAACGACAAGGTGCTCGAGGACACCGACGTCCTGTACACGGGTGTCCTCGCCCTGCCCGCCAACTTCTGGGACAAGCACGGCAAGGGCATGGAGTCGTGGCAGCAGGGCGGTGCCAGCTTCTACCGCGTCAGCGGGCCGATCGTCGCCGAACTGCTGGTCAACCAGTTCGTGTTCCTCGAAGGCGCGCAGCCCTTCTGCGCCCAGGTCAAGGAGATCCGCGGCCGCAGCGCCACGCTGCGCGTGCTGCGCGACTTCCAGCACGCGAAGAACGCGGTCTGGGGCGTGACCGCGCGCAACCGCGAGCAAAGCTTCGCGCTTAACCTGCTGATGGACCCGGAGTGCGACTTCGTGTCGCTGATCGGCCAGGCCGGCACCGGCAAGACCCTGCTCGCGCTGGCCTCCGGCCTGGCGCAGACGCTGGAGACCAAGCGCTACTCGGAGATCATCGTCACCCGCGCCACGGTGCCGGTGGGCGAGGACATCGGCTTCCTGCCCGGCACCGAGGAAGAGAAGATGGCGCCCTGGATGGGCGCGCTCGAAGACAACCTGGAAGTGCTCAACCGCACCGACAGCGCCGGCGGCGAGTGGGGCCGCGCCGCGACCAACGATCTGATCCGCTCGCGCATCCGCATCAAGTCGATGAACTTCATGCGCGGCCGCACCTTCGTCAGCAAGTACCTGATCATCGACGAGGCGCAGAATCTCACGCCCAAGCAGATGAAAACCCTGGTGACGCGCGCCGGCCCCGGCACCAAGGTCGTGTGCCTCGGCAACATCGCCCAGATCGACACGCCGTACCTGACCGAGGGCTCGTCGGGACTGACCTACGTCGTCGACCGCCTCAAGGGCTGGGGCCACGCTGGGCACGTGACCCTGCAGCGCGGCGAGCGCTCGCGGCTCGCCGATTACGCGGCCGAAGCGCTGTAGCCGCGCCGGACTGCCGCACCGTCGCGCAGCAGCCCGCGCCGCTACACGACGAGTCAGAGCAGCAGCGCGGCGACGAAGATGCCGACCATCGTGAACACGATGGCGAGCTTGGCGACCGTTGCCGCCAGCAGTCCGAGCCAGGTCGCCAGCCCGACCCGGCCCGCGTGCAGGGTGTCGCGCCGGGCAATGAACTCGCCGATCGCCGCGCCCACGAGCGGCATCAACACCAGCCCGATCAGTCCGGTGAACACGCCGGCCACGGTGCCAATCGCGGCGCCGATCAGGCCCTGCCTGCTGGCACCGGCGCGCTGGGCGGCGATCGTCGTGGCCACGTAGTCGACGATCATGCCGATCGCCGCCAGCACCCCGAGCAGTGCCACGGTCCAGACGCCGATCACGGCGAACTCGCCGATCCAGGCCGCCAGCAGGATGCCGGCGAACACCAGGCCGATTCCCGGCAACGCCGGCAGGACGACGCCGGCGACACCGACCACGATCAGCGCCACGGCAACGATCCACAGGACGGTGGTCACCGCTCACCCATGGCGCAGGGCGATCGCCTCGAGCTCGGCGCCGACGTCCTTGCAGCGGTCGGTCAGCATCTCGAGCAGCTCGTACACCGCCTTGAGCTTGACCAGTTGCTGCGCGTCGGGTTCGTCGCGGAACAGGCGCGACATCGCGGTGCGCATCACGTGGTCGGCCTGCGCTTCGAGCTGGTCCACTTCGGCGCACAGGCGCAGGATCTCCTGCGGCGCCTCCAGCCGCTCGAGCAGGCCGATCGCCGCCTGCAGGCGGTCGCAACTGTCGACCGCGAGTTCCGCCAGACGCACCGCCTCCGGCGGCACCTCGGTGACGTGGTACAGGTGCAGCGACTGCGCCGCGTCCTCGGCCAAGTCGAGCACGTCGTCGAGGCGGTTGGCGAGTTCGTACGCCGCGTTGCGACCGAAGGGCGGCCACAGGCTGCGCGCGAGCGCAGCGCGCACCTCGTCCATGACGCCGTCGGCGCGCTTTTCCAGCGCCTCGATCTCGCGCACGCGGCCGTCGCAGTCGGTGACATCGCGCAGCAGCGCCGCCAGCGAGCGCAGCGCCTCGCCGGCAAGCGCAGCGTGCGCGGAGAACAGCGCGAAGAAGCGCCGATCCAGCGGCAGCAGCGCGCGCAGCAGCGCGCGCCACGGCCTGCGGCGCAGGCGCGTATCGGCGACGAAGTGTTCGCCGACCACGGTCAGAACGGCGCCGCGGTGGACGCCGCGGCCAGGTTGTCGAAGCGCGTCAAGTGACCGGCGAAGCGCAGATTGAGTCGACCGGTGGGTCCATTGCGCTGCTTCAGGATCAGCACCTCGGCGATGCCCTTATCGGTCGTGTCGGGGTTGTAGAACTCCTCGCGGTACAGGGCGAAGATCACGTCGGCGTCCTGCTCGATCGCTCCCGATTCACGCAGATCGCTCATCACCGGTCGCTTGTCGGTGCGTGTCTCGACCGTGCGGTTGAGCTGCGACAGCGCGATCACCGGCACGCGCAGCTCCTTGGCCAGTGCCTTGAGCGAGCGGCTGATCTCCGAGATCTCGGTCGCCCGGTTCTCGCCCTGGGTGCTGGCCGACATCAGTTGCAGGTAGTCGACCACGATCAGCCCGAGCTGGCCGCAGGCGCGGGCCTGGCGGCGCGCGCGCGCGCGCAGGTCGAGCGCGTTCATCGCCGGTGACTCGTCGATGTACAGCTGCGCGTCATGCATCTTCTGCATCGTCGCCGTCAGGCGCGGCCAGTCGCCGTCGAGCAGGCGCCCGGTGCGCAGCCGCTGCTGATCGATGCGGCCGACCGAACCGAGCATGCGCAATGCCAGTTGCGGCGCGCCCATCTCCATCGAGAAGATCAGCACCGGCATGCCCTGGTCGATGGCGACGTGCTCGGCGATGTTGACCGCCAAGGTGGTCTTGCCCATCGACGGCCGGCCGGCGACGATGATCAGGTCGCCCTTTTGCAGGCCGGCGGTCATTTTGTCGATGTCGACGTAGCCGGTCGGCACGCCGGTCACGTCGGAAGCGTTCGGCGTCTCGTACAGTTCCTGGATGCGCTCGACCACCTGCACCAGCAGCGGTTCGAGCTTGATGAAGCCCTGCCGGCCCTTGGCGCCGGCCTCGGCGATCCGGAACACCGCCGACTCGGCTTCGTCGAGGATCTGCTTGGTCTCGCGCCCCTGCGGGTTGAGCGCGGCGGTGGCGATCTCGTCGCCGACTGAAACCAGCCGTCGCAGCACCGCGCGGTCGCGCACGATCTCGCCGTAGCGGCGGATGTTGGCCGCCGACGGCGTGTTTTGCGCCAGCGCGTTCAGATACGGCAGGCCGCCGGCCTCCTCGTCCTTGCCGGCGTTCTGCAGTGACTCGAACACCGTGATCACGTCCGCCGGCCGGTTGGCGTCGATCAGGCGCGCGACGTGCTGGAAGATGAGGCGGTGGTCGTGGCGGTAGAAGTCTTCGGCGCCGACCAGACCGGCGATGTGTTCGAAGGCCTGGTTGTCGAGCAGCAGCCCGCCGATGACCGACTGTTCGGCTTCGATCGAGTGCGGGGGGGTGCGAACCGCTGCCAGTTGCGGGTCGACCACGGGCGAGTTCATCGGCTCTCCGTGAACGGGGCGCAAGTCTAGCGGCTGGCGCCGCATCGGCGGCCGCGCGCCGCTGCCGCGGCGCCGGCCGTCGCTTCGGCCCGGCGCCGGGCGCTGCGCCGGCGGCCGGCGGCTTCTGAACTCCTCAGGACGCCTCGCCGACCACGTTCACGCCGAGTTCGACGACGACGTCGGTGTGCAAAGCGATCGTGACCTTGTGTTCGCCCACCGACTTCAGCGGCCCGGCCGGCATCCGCACTTGCGCCTTCTGCACCTTGAAGCCCTGCTTGCCGAGTGCCTCGGCAATGTCGAAGTTGGTGACCGACCCGAACAGCCGGCCGTCGACGCCGGCCTTGGCGGCGATCTGGATCGACAGGCCATTGAGCCTTTCGCCCTGCGCTTGCGCCGCGGCCAGCCTTTCGCCGTGCGCCTTTTCCAGTTCCGCACGCCGGGCCTCGAACTCGGCCATCGCCGCCTGCGTGGCGCGCTTGGCCTTGCCCTGCGGGATCAGATAGTTGCGCGCGTAGCCCGGGCGCACCTTGACCACGTCGCCGAGGCCGCCGAGGTTGATGACTTTCTCGAGCAGGATGACTTGCATGCTGGACTCCCGCCGCTCAGTGGTTGTCGCTGTACGGCAGCAGCGCCAGGAAGCGCGCGCGCTTGATCGCCGTGTCAAGCTGGCGTTGGTAGTACGCCTTGGTGCCGGTCAGACGGGCCGGAATGATCTTGCCGTTGTCGCCGATGAAGTCGCGCAGCGTGTCGACGTCCTTGTAGTCGATCGACTCGATGCGCTCGACCGTGAAGCGGCAGAACTTCTTGCGTTTGAACAGCGCGTTTTGCTGGCCGCCGCGGCGGCCGCCCTTGCCCTTGATCTTGCCCTTGCCTTTGCCCCTGCCGGGGCCACGTCCGGTTGCCATTTCAATCTCCCGCGATCTCGCGATAACTCGTGATGTGGATTCTCAGATGCCGGCTGCCCCTGCGAGCCGGAGCGACGAAGCCTTCGAGGTCTAGCGTCGCGCCCAGAGGCAGCGCCGACAGCGTCTGCGCCACGGCACCGATCGCCAGCGCACTGAACTCGAACTCGAGCTGGCGTTCGACTCCGGCCTCGACTTGCGTGCCTCGGTGGCCAAGCCGCAGCTCCGCGACCGCCAGCCCGGCCGGCGTGAAGCGCAGCGCGCTGCGCTCGACGACCCGTGCCTGCAGGCGGATCCGGTTCAACGGAGCCGGGCGCCGGCCTCAGCGGGCGACCGCAGTCTCGGCGCTCGCCTTGCGTGCCTCCTCGCGCTCGACCACCTTCATCATCGGCGAGGCGCCGGTCTCGGCCTTGGGCACGCCGACCGTGAGGTGCCGCAGCACGGCGTCGTTGTAGCGAAAGCCGGCCTCGAGCTCGTCGAGCGTGGCCTTGTCGCACTCGACGTTCATCAGCACGTAGTGCGCCTTGACCAACTTGGCGATCGGATAGGCGAGCTGGCGACGGCCCCAGTCCTCGACCCGATGGATCTTGCCGCCCTGGCCGGCGATCGTCGCCTTGTAGCGATCGATCATCGCCGGCACCTGCTCGCTTTGATCCGGATGGACGATGAAACAGATTTCGTAGTGACGCATGCACGCTCCTTGTGGATTCGAGCCGCCCCGGGTGCAGGCAGACGCGAGTCTGCGCGGGTGCGACAAGGTTCAGGCGAACTCTAGCTGGCCGCCTGCGGAAAGCGCGCGATTCTAAATGCAAAGTCGAGCCTGCCGCAAAGCCGGTGCCAAGCGCAGCGACTTCGGCACCGGGCGCGGCCGCAGGTCCGTGCCGGCACCGGATCGTTCGCGCCGGCAACCGCCTCAGGCCGACGACGACGGCGCCCGCAGGCGCCGCTGGCGCAGGGTTTCGAACAGGCACACGCCGGCCGCCACCGAGACGTTCAGGCTGTCGACGCTGCCGGCAAGCGGAATGCGCGCGAGCCAGTCGCACCGGTCTCGCGTCAGTCTTCGCAAGCCCTGGCCCTCGGCGCCGAGCACCCAGGCGATCGGCCCGCTCAGGTCGAGGTCGTACAGATCGGTCTCGGCTTCGCCGGCGGCGCCGGCGATCCAGACGCCGGCGTCCTTGATCTCCTGCATCGCCCGCGCCAGGTTGGTGACTGTCACCAGCGCGATGCTGTCGGCGGCACCGGCGGCCGCCTTGGCCACCGCCGGCGTCATCGCCGCCGACCGGTCGCGCGGAACGATCACCGCCGCCGCACCGGCGGCCTCGGCGGTGCGCATGCAGGCACCGAGGTTGCGCGGATCGGTGACGCCGTCAAGCAGCAACAGCAGGGTCTGCCGGTCGACGCCGGCGAGCACGTCGTCGAAAGAGCGCTGCAGGCCGCCGTCAGCGTGGCACAGGGCGACCACGCCCTGGTGCGGGACCTCGCCGGCCAGACCGCGCAGCCGCTGCGCCTCGGCGAGCATGACGCGCACGCCGGCCGCCTCGGCGCGCTCGCACAGGCGGCGCATGCGCGGATCGTCGCGCTGCGCGTCGACGTACAGCGCCTGGATCGACTCGGGCGCGCTTTGCAGACGGCCCGCCACCGCGTGGAAGCCGGCGAGCACCCGGCGCGCGCTGCCTCGTTCGCTCATCGCCGGTCAGCCCCGGGCGCGCGACTTCGAGCGCAACAAGCCGCTGCCATGCCCCTTGGTCCGAGCGCGCTCGCGCCGCTCGCCGTCGCGCCCCGGGCGTGCCTGCGTCCGGTCGGTGCGCGCGCGCCGTTGCGCGACGCTCTCGCCCTTCGGTCGCGCTGGCTCCTTGCGCGCGGGGACGTCGCCGTCGCCGCCGGCGCAGCGATCCTGTTCGCGTAGCAGGCGAAACTCGATCCGGCGCGCCTCCAGGTCGACGCGCGCCACCTGCACCGTGACCCGATCGCCGAGGCGGTAGCGCAGGCCGGTGCGCTCGCCGCGCAGCTCGTGCATCGCCTCGTTGTAGGCGAAGTACTCGGAGCCGAGCTCAGAGACGTGCAACAGTCCCTCGACGAACAGGTCATCGAGGACGACGAAGACGCCGAACGGCACCGCCGCGCTGATGGTGCCGGAGAACGCCTCGCCGACCCGTTCGCGCATGTAGTAGCACTTCAGCCACGCCTCGACGTCGCGCGCGGCGTCGTCGGCGCGCCTCTCGTTGGCCGAACAGATCAGGCCGAGCTTCTCCCACACCTCGATTCCGGCGACCGACTTGCGCGCCGCCGGCGGCGCCGGCAGTCGGCGCCCGCCCTTGCCGCGCGCCAGCGGCAGCGCCGCTTCGCCGCCGGCGGCGATCACCGGCACGTAGACGGCCGTCGCCAGCACCGCCTTGAGCGCGCGATGCACGAGCAGGTCCGGATAGCGCCTGATGGGCGAGGTGAAGTGGGTGTAGGCGCGGTAGCTCAAGCCGAAGTGGCCGGCGTTGTGCGGGCTGTAGACGGCCTGCTGCATCGAGCGCAGCAGGACGGTCTGCAAGAGCTGCTGGTCGGGACGGCCGGCGATCTTGCGCAGCAGTTCGGCGTAGTGCGACGAACTCGGATCGTCCTCGCCCGCCAGGTGCAGGCCGATCGACTTGAGCAGCGTGCGCACGTTGACCAGCCGCTCCGGCGTCGGCCCCTGGTGGATCCGGTACAGCGCCGGCTGCTTGTGGCGCTCAAGCATGTCGGCCGAGCAGACGTTGGCCGCCAGCATGCACTCCTCGATCAGCTTATGCGCGTCGTTGCGGGTGCGCGGCAAGATCTTCTCGATCCGACCGTTGGCATCGCAGACGATGTAGGTCTCGGTGGTCTCCAGGTCGAGTGCGCCGCGCTCGACGCGTGCGCGCGCCAGCACCTGGTACAGCTCGTACAGGTTCTGCAACTGCGGCAGCAACGGCGCCAGGCGCCGCGCCGCGGCGCCGCCGGCGAGCGAGAGCGCGTCCCAGACCTCGGTGTAGGTCAGGCGCGCATGCGAGCGGATCACCGCCGGATAGAACTGGTAGGCGACGATCTTGCCGTCGCCGGCGATCACCATGTCGGCCACCATCGCCAGGCGATCGACCTGCGGGTTGAGCGAACACAGGCCGTTGCTCAGTTGCTCCGGCAGCATCGGAATCACCCGGCGCGGGAAATACACCGAGGTCGAGCGGCGCTGCGCCTCGGCGTCGAGCGCGCTGCCCGGCCGCACGTAGTGGCCGACATCGGCGATGGCCACGATCAGGCGCCACTTGCGCCGGCGCTGGTCGACCGGCTCGCAGTAGACGGCGTCGTCGAAGTCGCGCGCATCTTCGCCGTCGATCGTCACCAAGGGCACGTCGCGCAGGTCGACCCGTTGCCGCAGGTCTTCGGCCCGCACGCTCGCCGGCAACTGCTCGGCCTCGGCCAGCGTGGCGGAATCGAACTCGTGCGGCACCGCGAACTTGCGCACGGCGATCTCGATTTCCATGCCCGGATCGTCGATCGCCCCCAGCACCTCGATCACGCGGCCGACCGGCTGCAGGTGGCGCTGCGGCTGCTGCACGATCTCGACCACCACCACCTGCCCCGGTGCGGCGCCAAGCGCCGCGCCCGGCGGCACCAGGATGTCGTGCGCGATGCGCTGATCCTCGGGCACGACCACGGTAACCCCGCGCTCGTTGAGGAAGCGGCCGACCAGGCGGTTGGTCCGATGCTCGATGACCTCGACGATCTCGCCTTCCTGACGCCCGCGGCGATCAAGCCCGGCGGCGCGCGCCAACACGCGGTCGCCGTGCAGCACCTTGCTCATCTCGTGCTCGGGCAACGCCAGATCGGGGCCGCCGTCGTCGCGGATCAGGAAGCCGTAGCCGTCACGGTGCCCTTGCACCTGGCCCGACAGCAGATTGGCGCGCGCCGCCACCAGCAACAGACCGGCGCGGTTGCGGACGATGCGACCGGCTCGCTCGAGCTCGACCAGATCGGCATCGAAGGCCGGGTGCACGCCGGCATCGATGCCGACGCGCCGCGCCAGTTCGTCGGGGGCAAGCGGCGCAGCCGCCTCGGTCAATGCCGCCAGCAGCCGCTCGCGCGAGTCGCTTGCGCTGGCCGGGACGATGGGTTGGGACAAGATCGTTGGCTCACTTCTACGGGTGCGCGAATTTGACACTCGGGCGACGCGATTTACAATCCGCGCCTCGCATCGGCCCAGATGGCGGAATTGGTAGACGCACTAGTTTCAGGTACTAGCGCCGCAAGGTGTGGAGGTTCGAGTCCTCTTCTGGGCACCAGTTGATCGCTAAGCGCCGGCTTCGTCCGGCGCTTTGCATTTGCGCGCACGGCTGCGGCCCTGTCGCTGCGCTCAGTGCGCTTGCGCGCGGCCACGCAGCCGCGCCGCAAGTTGGATCGGCCGCAGCGCGTCGTACTCCTCGAAGGGCTGGTGGATCCAGGGGCTGTCCTCGAGGTACTCGACGAAGTAGTCGGGCCGGAAGGTCGACACCGACTTGTACCAGAGGACGGCGGTGCGCACGTCGCTGATGCGGCAAAAGCGCTGCTTCAGGTGCTCGATCACGCGCGCCATGGTCACGCCCGAGTCGACCAGATCGTCGACCAGCAGCACCTTGCCGGCGATTTCGCCGCCGGTCTTGGTGATGTACTCGCTGATGTCGAGCTGTCCCTGCTGCATGCCGGCCGCCTCGCGGTACGAGCTCGCGGCCAGGATCGCCAGCGGCATGTCGTAGACGCGCGAGATCACGTCGCCGACGCGCAACCCGCCGCGCGCCAGGCACAGGATCGCGTCGAACTGATAGCCGGCCTCGTAGATCTGCACCGTCAGTCGCTCGACCAGCCGGTGGTACTCGTCCCAGCTCACATGAAGATCCCGCACCGGCGTCTACTCCGCGAACGGGTGGCGCAGCAGGATCGTCTGCTCGCGCTCGGGCCCGGTCGACACCATGTCGATCGGCACGCCGGTGACCTGCGCCAGGCGCTCGAGATACCGGCGCGCGGCCGCCGGCAGCGCCTGCCACTGGCGCACGCCGTAGGTCGACTCGCTCCAGCCCGGGAACTCCTCGTACACCGGCTCGCAGGCCGCGACCTCGTCGGCGCCGAACGGCAGGATCTCGGTAACTGCACCGCGATGGCGATAGCCGGTGCACAGCCGCACCAGCGGCAGCGCATCGAGCACGTCGAGCTTGGTGATGCACAGCCCGGTCGCGCCGTTGAGCTGCACCG
>JBBIST010000073.1:0-16412 GCA_037441125.1 Burkholderiales bacterium | reverse complement strand
GATCAGCGCCTGCGCGATCTCCGGCGTCACGTACTTGCGGCCGGCGATCACCTGGCTCACCGCCTCGAGCAGCTTCTCCGGCGCGCTGGCCTTGTTCAGGTAGCCGGAGGCGCCGGCGCGGAAGGCGCGCACCGCGTACTGGTCTTCCGGGTACATGCTGACGATCAGCGCGCGCAGCCTCGGCAGTTCCTCGCGCAGCGCCTTCAGGATGTCGATGCCGTCCTTGCCCGGCAGGCCGACGTCCATCACCAGCAGCTCGACCTCGGGCCGGGCGCGCAGCAGCGCGCGCAGCGACGCGTAATCGCAAGCCTCGCCGACCACGCGCACGTCCGGATGCTCGGCCAGGATCTGCACGATGCCGCGGCGGACGATCGCGTGGTCGTCGACGACGATGGTGGGCACGGGCATCGGCGCCTCCGGCAGCGCGGTCAATCGATCCAGTCGGTCGGTGCGGCCGCCGGCGGGCGCGCGCCGCCGGTCGGGACCGAGAACATCACGGTCACGCCGCGCCCGGGTGCGGCGGCCACTTCGGCCCAGCCGCCGAGGCCGCGCGCGCGTTCGATCAGGCCCTTGAGCCCGAAGCCGGGCGAGGTCTCGAGCAGGCGCGGCTCGAAGCCGACGCCGTCGTCGGCGATCTCGAGCGTGACCTCGTCGGCGGCGGCGAAAAGCTGCATCGACACGCGCCGCGCCTGCGCGTACTTGGCGGCGTTGGCCAGTGCCTCCTGGCCGGCGCGGTACAGCGCCACCGCGTGCTCGGCGGCGAGCACCGGTTCCTCGCGGTTGGATTCGAAGTCGATCGGCACCCCGGTACGGGCGGAAAAGCCGCGCGCCAGCCAGCGCAGCGCCTCGACCAGCCCGGCGTCGAGCACCGGCGGCCGCAGGTCGTGCTGGATGCGGTGGCTGGCGCCGGCCGCGTGTGCGAGCAGTTCCTGCATCGCCTGGATCTGCGCCGCGGCCGCGGGCCGGCCGTTGAGATCGCGCGCCAGGCGCGCCAGCTCGAACTTCAACGCCGTGAGTGTTGAGCCGATGTCGTCGTGCAGCTCGCGCGCCAGCGCTCGGCGCTCTTCTTCCTTGATCCGTTCGAGGTGGCGCGTGAGCTCGCGCAGACGCAGCTCGCTCGCGGCCAGGGCCGCGAAGGCGGCGCGCTCGCCGCGGCGCGCGGCGGCGGCGGCCAGGCTGCGCTTGAGCGCCGGCCCGAGCCGGAACATGCGCGACTTCAGGATGAAGTCGTCGGCGCCCGCGTGCAGGCAGGCCACCGCCAGCTCTTCCGACATCTCGCCCGAAAGCACGATTACCGGCGCATCGGCGTCGAGCTCCTTGCTTACCTTGAGCGCGGCGAAGGCATCGAAGCGCGGCAGGTTGTGGTCGGTGACCACGGCGTCGATCGGCGCGCGCGCCAGCGCGGCGCGCATCCCGCCTTCGTCCTCGACCCGCTGCGTGCGCACGCCGCCGGCGAGCGACTCGCGGTCGCGCAGCAGGATCGCCTGCAGCAGCTCGTAGTCGAGCTCGGAGTCCTCGACCACCAGCAGGCGGATCGGTTCGGCGGCGGCTGCCATGGGCCGATTGTGCCGAATCGGGGCCGATCCGGACCGCCCGTGTCGGGCGCCGGTTTGGGGTCGATTGCCGGACCTTATCGGGCCATCTGTGGCGACGTGCGGCCGCCACACTGCTCGCCGGCAGTGGTAGCGATGGGGTCGGCGCGCACGTTGCGCGCCGGGCTCCGATCGCTGCTGATGGCGACCCACGAACGACGACCCGACGTGAACCGGACTCGGACTCTCCCCGCCGGCGGCGCCGGCGGTCAGGCCGCGCGCGAGTGCGCGGCGATCGCCGCCGATCTGGCGCGGCTCACCGGTCTGATCAGCGAGGCCGGCGACCGGCTGCTGGCGAGCTTCGAGGCGGTGAACCGCAACGTGCCGCAGGCGGCAGCGGCAGCCGAGCGGGCCGCGCTCGAGGAAGCGATCCGCTCGGCGGTAACGGCGCTGCAGTTCCAGGACATGGCGCTGCAACTGACCGGACACGCGCAGCGCCGGCTCGCCGTGCTCGAGCAGGCGCTGTCGACGCTGGCCGCGGAGGCGCACGACCCGCTGGCGGTCACGACGCGGATGCAGCCGGTGCGCCAGATCGGCATGGGCGCCGGTTCGATCGATCTATTTTGAGAACGGCCATGCAATCGATACTCGCAGTGGACGACTCGGCGTCGATGCGCCAGATGGTGTCCTTCACCCTCAAGGGCGCCGGCTACCACGTGATCGAGGCGGCCGACGGCCAGGAGGCGCTGGAGAAGGCGCGCGGGGCCAAGGTCGACCTCGTGCTCACCGACCAGAACATGCCGCGCATGGATGGCATCACGCTGGTGAAGAACCTGCGCGGCCTGCCGAGCTACAGCGGCACGCCGATCCTGATCCTGACCACCGAGTCGAGCGACGAGATGAAGGCCAAGGGCCGCGCCGCCGGCGCCACCGGCTGGCTGGTCAAGCCCTTCGATCCGGGCAGGCTGATCGAGGTGATTCAGCGGGTGATCAAGTGAGGATTCGGACCAGACCATGGGCGAGATGCTGAACCAGGGCCAGCCGCGGCCCGACTTCGATCTGAGCCAGTTCCACGCGGTGTTCTTCGAGGAGGCGGGCGAGAACCTCGACGCCTTCGAAGCGATGCTGCTGGCGATCGACCTCGAAGCCGCGAGCGACGACGACTTGAACGCGGTGTTTCGCGTTGCCCACTCGGTCAAGGGCGGCGCCGCCACCTTCGGCTTCGCCGACGTGACCGAGCTGACGCACGAGCTGGAGACCCTGCTCGACCGTGTGCGCCGGCACGAACTGCCGCTGACACGCGCGATGGTCGATACGCTGCTGCACGCCGGCGACGTGCTGCGCGCGCAGCTTGCCCGGCACCGCACGCGCGAGGGCGAGGCGCCGGAGGCCGGCGCGCTCGTGGCGCGCATCAAGGCGCTCGCCGCCGGTGGCGATGCCGACGCTTCGGTGCCCGGCGGCCGCGTGCTGCGCGTGCGCATCGGCCCACTTGCCGACGCGGCAGCCGCTGACGGTGTGGCCGAACTGTTCCGCGACATCCCGGGGCTGGGCACGGCGCAGGAGGTCGCAGCCGGCGCGGCGATCGGGGCCGAAGGCGCGTGGCGCGAGTTCAAGGTCGTCACCGCCTCGGCCGATGCAGAGCTGCTCGAACTGTTTTCGTTTCACGTCAGTCGCGAGCAAGTCGCGATCGGCTCGTGGAACGAGGGCCGCGGCCGGCGAGACGCCGCGCCCGACCGGACCGACGCTGCGGATGGTGGCGCGGACGGCCGGGCGCGGTCGGCCGTCAAGGCCGAGGGCGAGGGTTTCGGCTTCTTCGTCGATCCGGCGACCTTGCCGGCGGCCCGGGCCGCGGACGCCGCGGCGCGAGTCGAGCGCAAGCCCGAGCGGACCGTTGCGGCGAACCCGGAGTCGGCCTCGCTGCGGGTGCCGGTAGAGAAGGTCGACCAGTTGATCAATCTGGTCGGGGAGTTGGTGATCACGCAAGCGATGCTGACGCAGCAAACACAGCAGCTCGACCCGGTGCAGCAGCAGCGGCTGCTGGCCGCTATCGCCGATCTGGAGCGCAACACCCGGCACCTGCAGGAGTCGGTGATGTCGATCCGGATGATCCCGATGAGCTTCGTCTTCAGCCGCTTCCCGCGCATGCTGCGCGACCTCGCGGCCAAGCTTGGCAAGCAGATCGAGCTGAAGATGGCGGGCGAGGCGACCGAACTCGACAAGGGACTGATCGAGAAGATCATCGACCCGCTCACGCACCTGGTGCGCAACAGCGCCGATCACGGCATCGAGACGCCGGCGCAGCGCCTGGCGGCCGGCAAGACCGCGACCGGGACGATCACGTTGTCGGCCGCGCATCAGGGCGGCTCGGTCCTGATCGAGGTGCGCGACGACGGCGCCGGTCTGAGCCGCGAGCGGATCCTGAGCAAGGCGCGCAGCCGCGGTCTGCCGCTGCGCGACGACATGGCCGACGCCGAAGTCTGGGCGCTGATCTGGGCGCCGGGCTTCTCGACCGCGGAGTCGCTGTCGGACGTCTCCGGCCGTGGCGTCGGCATGGACGTGGTGCGGCGGAACATCGCCGCGCTGGGCGGCAGCGCCGAACTGGACTCGGCCGAAGGCTACGGCACACGCGTGTCGATACGACTGCCGCTGACGCTGGCGATCATGGACGGCATGTCGATCGGCGTCGGCGACGAGACCTACATCCTGCCGCTCGGCTCGGTGGTCGAGAGCTTCCGCATCGAGCCGGGCATGTTGCAGACGATCGGCGCCAGCGGCCGCGTCGTGCGCGTGCGCGACGAGTATCTGCCGGTGGTCGCGCTCGACGAGGTGTTCGCAGTGGCGCGCCTGGACGCTGCGCGCGGCCGCGAGATCATGGTCGTGGTCGAGTCCGAAGGGCGTCGCCTGGCGCTGCTGGTCGACGAACTGCTCGGCCAGCACCAGGTGGTGGTCAAGAACCTCGAAGCCAACTACCGGCGCGTGCCTAACGTCTCGGGCGCGACCATCCTCGGCGATGGTCGCGTGGCGCTGATCGTCGACGTCGGCGCGCTGGTCAAGCGCGCGCGGCACTGAGCCGGCGGCAACAAGGGGCGAACGAATGAAACTGGGTAGGAACCTCAGCATCGGCACGCGGCTGGCACTGGGCTTCGCGCTCGTGACCCTGATCGCGATCGCGGTCGCGGCGGTGGGTCGCACGCTGCTGGCGCAGTCGGCGCAGCAGATGCATGAGCTCACCGAAGACCGCAGCGTCAAGGTGCGACAGGCGCGCGACATCAAGGAGGAGCACTTCGGCATCGCGAGCCGTGTGCGCGACTTGCTGATCGCGGTCGATCCGGAGTACCGGCGCGAGCAGGCGGCGACGATCGACCAGGCGCGCGCACGTGCCGCCGCACACCTGCAGGCGCTCGATCGCACGATCCGCAGCGAGCGCTCACGCGCCTTGCTGCAGTCAGTGCACGCGGCGCGGGCGCGCTATTTGCCGGCGGGAGACAAGGTGATCACGCTGGCACTGGCGCAGCGCACCGAGGAGGCGCGCGCGGCGCTCAGCGCTGAGCTGGAGCCGGCGCAAGCGGAGTACTTCGAGGCGCTCGATGCGCTGATCGCGCACCAGAGCGAGTTGATGAAAAAACTGGAAGTCGAGATCGACCGGTCGCTGGCGACCGCCGGCGCGCTGATGATTGGCGGAGCAGCGCTGGCGGCGCTGCTCGGAGGGCTGATCGCCTGGCGGGTCACGGTCGGCATCACCAGACCGCTGCGCCGGGCGGCGGCGATCGTGCAGCAGGTGAGCGAAGGCGACCTCAGCCTCGAGGTCAAGGCTGAAGGCCGCGACGAGAGCGCGCAACTGCTGCGCTCATTGGCGGCGATGATCGCCAGCCTGCGCAATCTTGTCGGCCAGGTGCGCAGCGGTGTGGACTCGGTCGGCACTGCGTCGGCACAGATCGCCGCCGGCAACACCGACCTGTCGAGCCGCACCGAGCAGCAGGCGAGCAGCCTGCAGCAGACGGCGGCCAGCATGGAGCAGATGACCGCGACCGTGAAACACAACGCCGATGCCGCGCGCCAGGCCAACCAGCTTGCGGCCAGCGCTTCGCAGGTGGCGGCCAAGGGCGGCGCCGTGGTGACGCAGGTGATCCAGCGGATGGAGGAGATCAGCGAGTCGTCGAGCAAGATCGCCGAGATCATCAACGTCATCGACGGCATCGCCTTCCAGACCAACATCCTGGCGCTCAATGCCGCGGTCGAGGCGGCGCGTGCCGGCGAGCAGGGGCGCGGCTTCGCGGTGGTGGCGGGCGAGGTGCGCAATCTGGCGCAGAGGAGCGCGCAGGCGGCGCGCGAGATCAAGGCGCTGATCACCGACTCGGTGATCAAGGTCGAGTCCGGCAGCGCGCTGGTCGATGACGCCGGGCGGACCATGGGCGAGATCGTCGCCCAGGTCAAGCGCGTGACCGACCTGATCGGCGAGATCAGCAGCAGCACGCTCGAGCAGAGCAACGGCATCGGCCAGGTCAACCAGGCGGTGAGCCAGCTCGATCAGATGACGCAGCAGAACGCGGCGCTGGTCGAGGAAAGCGCTGCCGCCGCCGCCAGTCTGCGCGAGCAGGCCGACCGCCTGGCGCAGGCGGTGGAGGTGTTCAGGCTCAGCCGGCAGGAAACGCGGCAGGCGATCGACACGGCGCAGGCGCGTGCCAGCGCGACGCTGGCGCAGCGCGCTGCCGACGCGCCGCCTACGGCGCGGCCGCGCCAGTCGCCGCCGGCCGCCAGGGTGGCGCCGACGGCGCGCAAGCCGCAGGCGGATGCCGGCGGCGACTGGAAAGAGTTTTAGGTCTAGGGTCTAGCGTCTAGCGTCGAGCGTGCGAGTCGGTGCAGCACTTCGCTAGACGCCAGACGCCAGACGCCAGACGCCAGACGCTAGACGCTAGTCAAACCGGGAAGCGAAGGACGGCAACATGGGCATGATGATCGAAGCGGCAGTCGTCGGCAGCGCCAAGACGCGCATGCAGGAGTTTCTGACCTTCCGCCTCGGCGCGGAGGAGTACGGGATCGACATCCTGAAGGTGCAGGAGATCCGCGGCTACGACACGGTGACGCGGATCGCCAACGCGCCGGCGTTCATCAAGGGCGTGATCAACCTGCGCGGCGTGATCGTGCCGATCGTCGACCTGCGCCTGAAGTTCAACCTCGGCGAGGCGCGCTACGACGGCTTCACCGTGGTGATCATCCTGAACGTCGCGCAGCGCGTGGTCGGCGCGGTGGTCGACTCAGTGAGCGACGTGCTGGAGCTGGCGCAGGAGCAGATCCACCCGGCACCCGCGTTCAACTCGCTGCTCGACGCCGGCTACATCACCGGCATCGGCAGCATCAGATCGGCCGACAAGGCCGGCGACCCGGCCGAGCGAATGCTGATCCTGATCGACATCGAGCGGCTGATGAGCTCGGCCGACATGGCGCTGGTCGAGGGCGTGCTGGCGGCCTGAACGAAGCCGCCGCGTTGCCGACGCAAGCGCGGCGCGACGGCGGTCGCCCGCAGGGCGAGGCGCTGCGGTGCGAAAGCGACCGGGACGAACGGGCCGATGGGTGCACGCGATGAGCTGGAGCGGCCGGCGCCGGCGATCGAGGCCGCACGCGAGTACACGTTCACGCGAGCCGACTTCGAGCGCGTGCGGCGCATGATCCACGCGCGCGCCGGCATCAGTCTCAACGAGAGCAAGGAGAACATGGTCTACAGCCGGCTGTCGCGCCGGCTGCGCGCGCTCGGGCTGGGAAGCTTCGGCGCCTATCTGGACCGGATCGAGAAGGAGTCCGATCGCGACGGCGACGAGGCCGAGGAGTTCGTCAACGCGCTCACCACCAACCTGACCGCGTTCTTCCGCGAACGCCACCACTTTCCGATCCTGGCCGAGTTCCTGCGCGCGCGGCGCAACTCCGACCCGGCAAAGATCTGGTGCTGTGCCGCCTCGACCGGCGAGGAGCCGTACTCGATCGCGATGACGATGGTTGAGACGCTCGGCGCCGGCAGCGGCGCGCGCCTGCTCGCCACCGACATCGACACGCGCGTGCTCGAGACGGCCGAGCGCGGCGTCTACCCGCTGGAAGCGGCGCGCGCCTGCGGTGACGAGCGGCTCAAACGCTTCTTCCTCCGTGGCGCCGGCGCCAACGAGGGCATGGTGCGGATCAAGCCGGAACTGGCGCAGCGGATCGGCTTCGCGCCGTTGAACCTGCTGGCGGACGATTGGCCGGCGCTGCGCTCGTTCGCCCCAATGGTTGACGCAATCTTCTGCCGCAACGTGATGATTTACTTCGACCGGCCGACCCAGCGCCGGATCGTCGAACGCTTCGCCGCGGTGCTGCGCCCGCAGGGTCTGCTGTTCATCGGTCACTCCGAGAACTTCAGCGAGCAGCGCCGGCACTTCGCGCTGCGCGGCCAAACCGTCTACGAGCGGCTGTGAGAGCAACCGGCCGCCCCGAGCGCGATGCCGCACGCTCCAGGTGCGAGGCGGGCGTCGAACCGGTGCGGCCACGGGCCAGCGGAGCGGCCGGCGAAGCGCGAACCTTCTACTTCGAGCGCGACTTCGCACGGCACGCGGTCAAGGTGCTGCCGGGCGAGTTCTTCGTCGCCGCCGAGGACGTGGTGCTGTCGACCGTGCTCGGCTCGTGCGTGGCCGCCTGCCTGTGGGATCCGCAGCTTCGCATCGGCGGCATGAACCACTTCCTGCTGCCGGGCGAGGACGGCGGCGCCGACCCGCTGTCGGAGTCGGGCCGATACGGCGTGTTCGCGATGGAGCAGTTGATCAACGAACTGCTCAAGCGCGGCGCGCGCAGGGAAGCGCTCGAAGCCAAGGTGTTCGGCGGCGGCCACGTGATGCGCCGCTTCACGACGCTGATGGTGGGCACGCGCAACGCCGAGTTCGTGTTGCGCTTCCTCGCCGCCGAGGGCATCCGCGTGACGGCGCAGGACCTGAAGGACATCTATCCGCGCCGGGTGGCGTTCTTCCCGCACAGCGGTCGCGCGCTGTGCCGGCACCTGAAGCAGGCCGACGCGGCGCTGATCGCCGAGGAGCGCGACTACTCGGCCGCACTGGTGCGCAAGCCGCCGGCCGGCGACGTCGAACTGTTCTGAGAGGAAGCGATGGTCAAGACGCGCGTGCTCGTCATCGACGATTCGGCGCTGGTGCGCAGCCTGCTCGCCGAGATCATCAACGCGCAGCCGGACATGGAGGCGGTCGGCGCCGCGCCCGACCCGCTGGCGGCGCGCGAGATGATCCGGGCGCTGAACCCGGACGTGCTGACGCTCGACGTCGAGATGCCGAAGATGGACGGACTCGACTTCCTCGAGCGCCTGATGCGGCTGCGGCCGACGCCGGTGGTGATGGTCTCGACCCTGACCGAGCGCGGCGCCGAGACCACGATCCGCGCGCTCGAACTGGGTGCGATCGATTTCGTCGCCAAGCCGCGGATCGGCATCGCCGCCGGCCTGCACGAACTCGGCCGCGACATCTGCGAGAAGATCCGTGTGGCTTCGCGCGCGCGCATGCACCGGCTCTTGGGCGCGCCGCCGGTCGCCGCGCCGGCGAGCGCGGCCAAAGCGGCCGGCGCCTACTCGCGCGTGTCGACCGAGAAGCTGATCGTGATCGGCGCCTCCACCGGCGGCACCGAGGCGATCCGCGAAGTGCTCGCCCGGCTGCCGGCCGACTCACCGGCGGTGCTGATCACCCAGCACATGCCGCCCGGCTTCACGCGCAGCTTCGCGCAGCGGCTCGACTCGCTGTGCCGGATCGCGGTCAGCGAGGCCGCCGACGGCGAGCGCGTGCTGCCCGGCCACGCCTACATCGCCCCCGGCGACCGCCATTTGAAGCTGGCGCGCAGCGGCGCCAATTACCTGGTGGCGCTCGACGACGGCGCTCCGGTCAACCGCCACCGGCCCTCGGTCGAGGTGTTGTTTCGTTCCGCGGCGCAACTGGCGGGGCGCAACGCGCTCGGCGTGATGCTGACCGGCATGGGCAAGGACGGCGCGCAGGCGATGCTCGAACTCAAGCAGGCCGGCGCCTTCAACCTGGCGCAGGACGAGGCCAGTTGCGTCGTCTTCGGCATGCCGAAGGAGGCGATCGCGGTCGGGGCGGTCGACGAAGTGCTGCCGGTGACGAAGATCGCCGAGCGGCTGCTGGCGCGGCTCGCAGAACAGGGTTCGGTCACGCACCGGGTGTGATGCCCGATCGCTCACTACAATCGGCCCGGCAAAGGCCGCCGGGCGACCGCGTGACGGCAACGTACCGAGGAACGTCGGGACTCCGCAGGGCACCGTAGCAGGTAACACCTGTCCGCCGCGAGGCGAGGATCAGAGCAACAGAGACGAGTCGTCGGGTCTTGGCCCGACGGGTGAAACGGGCAATCTCTACGGGGAGCAACACCAAATAGGCAGCCGTCGACCCTGCTCGGCGAGGCTGCGGGTAGGTGGCTCGAGCCGGCGTGCGAACGCCGGCCTAGAGGAATGGTCGCCACGGCGGCGCGCGCAAGCGCGCCGCTTCGACAGAATCCCGCGTACAGGCGGCCTTTGCATGGATTGCGCTCGGGCGGCGCAGGCGGTGCGCGCAGCTGCGACCCGCGCCGTCGGCCGCGTTTCTGACCCAGGTCACGTTGCGCTCGCTCGCCGGGGTGGAGGCCGTGCCAGACGACCGCGGCCGGGGCACACTGGCGGCGGAAGCCGGCCGGCGGGAGCAGCGGTGAACATCAACAACCTGGCACGCAACCTCGAGCTGCCAAAGCGCGCGCTGGCGCTGGTGCTCGCCGGCGGTCGCGGCAGCCGCCTCGGCAGCCTGACCGACCTGCGCGCCAAGCCGGCGGTCTACTTTGCCGGCAAGTTCCGCATCGTTGACTTCGCGCTGTCGAACTGCCTGAACTCGGGCATCCGCCGGATCGCGGTGCTGACCCAGTACAAGTCGCACAGTCTGCTGCGCCATCTGCAGCGCGGCTGGGGTTTCTTGCGCAGCGAGCTGAACGAGTTCTGCGACCTGCTGCCGGCGCAACAGCGCACCGACGAGCTGTCGTGGTACCGCGGCACGGCCGACGCCGTGTTCCAGAACATCGACATCATCGACAGCTACGGCCCCGAGTACGTGCTGGTGCTGGCCGGCGACCACATCTACAAGATGAACTACGCGCTGATGCTCGCCGACCACGTCGAGCGCGGCGCCCAGGTGACGGTCGGCTGCATCGAGGTGCCGCGCGCCGAGGCCAGCGCCTTCGGCGTCATGGCGGTCGATCCCAGCCGCCGCATCGTCGACTTCGTCGAAAAGCCCGCCGATCCGCCGCCGCTGCCCGGCAAGCCCGACCGCGCGCTCGCCAGCATGGGCATCTACATCTTCAACGCCGCCTACCTGTACGAGGCGCTGCGCAGCGACGCCGCCGATAGCGCCTCGGACCACGACTTCGGCAGGAACGTGATTCCGGCGGCGGTGCGCGCCGGGATGGCGGTGGCACACCCGTTCTCGATGAGCTGCGTGGCCACGGAACCGGGCAAGGCGCCGTACTGGCGCGATGTCGGCACGATCGATGCCTACTGGGAGGCGAACATCGACCTGACCGCGACCGAGCCGGCACTCAACCTGTACGACCGCACCTGGCCGATCTCGACCTACCAGGAGCAGTTGCCGCCGGCCAAGTTCGTGCACAACGCCGGCGAGCGGCGCGGCATGGCGATCGAGTCGATGGTCTCCGGCGGCTGCATCATCTCGGGCACGCTCGAGCGTTCGCTGCTGTTTTCGAGCGTGCGCGTGCACTCGTACAGCCGGGTCGAGTGGTCGGTGCTGCTGCCCGAGGTGGTGATCGGCCGCCACGCGCGCATCGCGCGCGCGGTGATCGACCGCGGCTGCCGCATTCCGGACGGAATGGTGGTCGGCGCCGACGCCGAGGCCGACGCGCGCCGCTTCCACCGCACCCCGAACGGCATCACGCTGATCACCGGCGAGATGCTGCGCCGGCTCGGCTGAAGGCGCTGCCAGTGCGCGTGCTGCATGCGGCGAGCGAGATCTACCCGCTGGTGAAGACCGGCGGCCTGGCCGACGTGGTCGGCGCGCTGCCGGCAGCGCTGGCGCAGGCGGGCGCCGAGGTGCGGCTGCTGCTGCCCGGGCTGGCACCGATCCTCGAAGCGCTCGATGCCTCTCGCATCGTCTACCAGGGCGGGCCGGCGTTCGGTGCCGCGCGCATCGCCGTGCGCCGCGGCCGGCTGGCGCGCGCACTCGAGGCCTACGTGATCGACGCCCCCTACCTGTACGCGCGGCCCGGCAACCCCTACGTCGATGCCGACGGCAAGCCCTGGCGCGACAACCATCGCCGCTTCGGCCTGCTCGGCTGGGTGGCCGCGCACCTGGCCGCGGGCGAGATCGATCCCGAGTGGCGCCCGGCGCTGTTGCACGCGCACGACTGGCACGCGGGGCTGGCGCCCGCCTACACCGCTGCACATCCGGGGCCGTCGGCGGCGAGCGTGTTCACCGTCCACAACCTCGCGTTCCAGGGGCTGTTCCCGCTCGAGGTGCGCGCCGAACTCGGCTTGCCTGCGGCGCAGCTCAGCTACGAGGGCATGGAGTTTCACGGCGAGCTGTCGTTCCTCAAGGCCGGGCTCGCCTTCGCCGACCGGATCACCACCGTCAGTCCGACCTACGCCGAGGAGATCCGCGGCGCCGAGCACGGCTGCGGCCTCGACGGCCTGCTGCGCGTGCGCGCGGGCCGGCTGAGCGGGATCCTGAACGGCGTCGACACCGCGGTGTGGAACCCGGCGACCGACGCCCTGATCGCCTGCCGCTACGACGCGGCCGATCTGGCCGGCAAGCAAGCGTGCAAGCGGGCGCTGCAGGCCGAGCTGGGACTGGCCGACAGCGATGTGCCGCTGTTCGTGATCGTCAGCCGCCTGACGCAGCAGAAGGGCATCGATCTCGCGCTCGACGCGCTGCCCGAGCTGGTGCGCGCCGGCGCCCAGTTCGCGCTGCTCGGCAGCGGCGATCCGGCGCTGGAGGCGGCGCTGCGGCGGGCGGCAGACGAGCATCCGGCGCTGGTGGCGGTGCGCCTCGGCTACGACGAACCGCTGTCGCACCGGATGATCGCCGGCGGCGACGCGATCCTGGTGCCGTCGCGCTTCGAGCCCTGCGGTCTCACGCAGATGTACGGGCTGCGCTACGGCACACTGCCGGTGGTGCGCCGCTGCGGCGGTCTGGCCGACACCGTGGTCGACGCCGGCCAGATGCAACGCGCCGCCGATCGCGCCACCGGCTTCGTGTTCGAGCGCGCCAGCGGCGCCGACCTGTCCGCGGCCCTGCGGCGCGCGCTCGACCTGTATCGCGACCGGCCGGCATGGCAGCGCCTGATGCGAACGGCGATGGCGCAGGACGTGTCGTGGCGCAAGGCGGCGGCCGAGTACCTGGCGTTGTATCGCTCGATCGTCGCCGCGTAGCGCGCGCCAGGCAGCGGCCGCCCGAGCGGCCGGCGCTCAGCAGTGCAGCACCGCGGCGCCGGCGATGCGGCCGGCGCGCAGGTCGGCGAGCGCGTCGTTGGCGCGTGTCAGCGGGTACGCGCGGGTGACCAGCCGCAGCCGGTGCTGCGCCGCCCAGCGGAAGTAGGCGTCGCCGTCGGCGCGCGTCAGGTTGGCCACCGAGCGGATGCTGCGCTCCTGCCACAGCCAGCGGTAGGGAAAGGCCGGGATGTCGCTCATGTGGATGCCGCCGCAGACGACCACGCCGCCCGGTGCCAGGTGCTGCAGCGCCTGCGGCACCAGGGCGCCGACCGGCGCAAACAGGATCGCCGCCTGCATCGGCTCGGGCGGTGCCGAGGTCGAGTCTGCGGCCCAGTGCACGCCGAGCGCGCGCGCCAGCGCCTGCACTTCGCCATCGCCGGGACGGGTGAAGGCGAACACGCGCCGGCCTTGCGCCAGCGCCGTTTGTGCCACCAGGTGGCCGGCGGCGCCGAAGCCATAGATGCCGAGCGTGCGCGCCTGCGCCGTCATCGCCAGTGCGCGGTGGCCGATCAGCCCGGCGCACAGCAGCGGTGCCGCTTCCTCGTCGCTGTAGCCGGGCGGCAGCGCGAAGGCGAAGGCCTCGGTCGCCACCGCGTACTGCGCGTAGCCGCCGTCGACGGTGAAGCCGGTGAAGCTGGCGTCGCGGCACAGGTTCTCGTGGCCGGCTTCGCATTGTTCGCAGCGGCCGCAGGTGCCGGCCAGCCAGGGCACGCCGACACGTTCGTCCAGCGCAAAGCGCGAGCAGCCTGGACCGAGCTCGACCACGCGGCCGACGATCTCGTGGCCGGGAACGCGCGGGACGCGCACCTGCGGCAGCTCGCCGTCGACGACATGCAGGTCGCTGCGGCATACGCCGCAGGTGTGCACGCGCAGGCGGATCTGCCCCGGCGCCAGCGGCGGCATCGGCAGCTCGCGCGGCTCGAGCCGGCCGCTGCCCGGCTGCGCCAGCACCATCGCCAGATAGCGCGCGGGGAGATGCACGGTGCCGCTCATTGCCGTTAGCGCCGCCGCTTCTGGTAGGTGCCCATCAGCTCCGCTTGCGCCAGCACGTGGCCGGCCATCGCCTGCGCCAGCATCGCGCGCGTCACCGAGCGCGCCGGTGTCAGCACGGCATCGAGCGCGTACAGGCGGAAGAAGTAGCGATGGCGGCCGATCGGCGGGCACGGCCCGCCCCAGCCGGTGCGATGCCAGTCGTTCAGCCCCGAGTGCGCCTGCGCTGGCAGGCGGCCGCCTTCGGGCAGCGCGCGCGCTTCGGCCGGCAGGTTGTAGACGATCCAGTGCACCCAGGTCATCTTCGGCGCCGCCGGGTCGGGCGCGTCCGGATCCTCGACCACCAGGGCAAAGCTTTGCGCGCCGGGCGGCACCTCGCTCCATACGAGCGGCGGCGACAGGTCCTCGCCCTCGCAGGTGTAGCGGGCCGGGATCTCGCCGCCGTCGGCAAACGCAGTCGACTCGAGTCTCATCTTCGCCTCCATGTGGCGCCTGGGCCCGCCGTCGCGCAGTCTGTGCGGCGCGGCTCGAAGCCTCCAGTGCCATAGCCTGCGCCGGCGACAGTGCCGGCCACCCTGACCGGGGTCAACTCACGGGCGGATGCGATCGCCAAGGCGCGAGCGCGCACGCTTGGCAAGCGATCTGGTCCAACTCGTTCGTCGCTACAGCGTCGCAGCGTCAGTGCCGGCTCTTGCGCGCGTGATGGGCGGCAGCCGCTGCGCGCGAGCGTCGCCGCCAACGTTCGCTGCACTGCGCTCGAGCGCAGATCGATCCTTGAGGATTCACTTGAACAGTGCTTTCCATGTGGTTCATTCCATGAGCTTTTATCTTCGCAATCCGCATGCAATTGCGGCGCTAAGTCCTTGTCACGATTGATTTTTCGACCTTTTGACCGCTTGACCCCTCCCACGGGGTGCACTAGAGTGGCGCGCCGGTGGGGAGAAGTGGGAAATTGTGGATTTGTTAGTGATCGCTTTCGCTGAAAGCGCGTGCTGGCGAACAACAATCAAGGCGGCTCGGGCGTGTTTCAGGGAACCTCCAATCTGACGATCGACGCCAAGGGGCGGCTGTCGATGCCGGCGCGCCATCGCGATGCGCTGCTCGCCCAATGCGAAGGACGGCTGACGCTGCTGCGCCACCCGGATGGCTGCCTGCTCATCTATCCGCGGCCCGTGTGGGAGTCCAAGCGCGAGCGGCTGGTGCAGATGGATGCCCGATCGCGCGATCTGCAGCGGATGCTGCTCGGCAGCGCGGTCGACGTCGAGATCGACAGCGCCGGCCGCATCCTGGTGTCGGCCGAGCTGCGCGAGGACGCCGGCCTCACGCACGCGGTCAAGCTGATGGGAATGGGCAGCCACTTCGAGTTGTGGGATGCCGACCGCTACAAGGCGCACGAGGACGCGCGCCGCGCCAGCTTGGCGAGCGGTCCGGCAGCCGAATTCACGTACTGAACCGAACCGTGAATGGCCGCGCCCGCTGCCGACACCCTGGGTCACTGCACCGTTCTGGCCGCCGCCGCGGCCGAGGCGCTGCTGACCTCGCCCGCGGCCATCTGCGTCGATGCCACCTTCGGCCGCGGCGGTCACAGCCGCGAGCTGCTGGCGCGACTGGGGCCGCACGGCAGGCTGATCGCGCTCGATCGCGACCCGCAGGCGGCCGCGGCGGCAGCGGCGATCGACGATCCGCGTTTCCTCTTCGTGCGCAGCCGCTTCTCGCGCCTGAGCGAGGTGCTGGCGGCGCTCGGTATCGCGCAGGTGGACGCGGTGCTGTTCGATCTCGGCGTGTCGTCGCCGCAGATCGACGACGCGCAGCGCGGCTTTTCGCTGCGCGCCGACGGCCCGCTCGACATGCGCATGGATCCGCAATCCGGCGAGAGCGCGGAGCAATGGCTGGCGCGAGCCTCGGTCGATGAACTGACGCGGGTGATCCGGGACTATGGGGAAGAACGGTTTGCTGCATCGATTGCAGCGGCGATTGTGGCTCGCCGCGCGACTGGGCGGGCGCTCGCAACCACCGCCGACCTTGCCGAACTCGTGGCAGCGGCGGTCCCCAAGAGCCGCAAGACCGTCGCCGGCGGCGCCCAGCACCCGGCCACACGGACGTTTCAGGCTGTACGGATTCACGTCAATCAAGAGCTTGAGGAATTGGCGCTAGCCCTCGACCAGTCGCTTGCCGTGCTCGCGCCGGGTGGACGCCTGGGCGTGATCAGTTTCCACTCGCTCGAGGACCGCATGGTCAAGCGCTTCATTGAGGCACACGCACATCCGCAGCGGGCGGCGGCGCGCGGCGACGCCCGTGCCGCGCGCCTGCCGCTGCGCGCCGCCGAGCTGCAATGCGACGCCCTGTTCAAGGGCACCAGCGTCGACGGCGTCTACGATGCCGATCCCAAGAAG
>JBBIST010000072.1:0-16742 GCA_037441125.1 Burkholderiales bacterium | reverse complement strand
TGTGTAAGGCATGCCGCCAGCGTTCAATCTGAGCCAGGATCAAACTCTTCAGTTCAATCACTGTATGCGCCCCATCGTTCGATGGCGCGCCGTCGCTCTCACTTGCGGAATTGATCGAGTCCGAAGACTCGTCTTCAATTGAGTGAGGCGTTGATGCTTGGAGCTCGCCGCTCGCGCCGACCCGCAAGGGCCTGCCCGCGCGGCTGCGCCTGTTCATCAAGCGCCCACACTTATCGGCTGTTTCGTTGTTAAAGAGCGTTGCCGTCCAAGCCGTGTCGTTGCACCTTCTAGCGCAACGACAAGCCGCCAACAGCGAAGAGGCGAGATTATGAAGACAGGAAATTCTGCTGTCAAATCGATCCTCCCCGCACGCCGTCTGGCGCGGCAACGCGTTGATTTTACGAGCACCTGCCGGCGGCGCCCGAAGCCCGAAGGGTCGGGCGCGCGCCAGCGCAGGCGGCGAAGCTAGCGGTGGGAGAACACCGGCGCCCGCTTCTCGATGAAGGCGCTCATCCCCTCCTTCTGGTCTTGGGTCGCGAACAGCGAGTGGAACAGGCGACGCTCGAAGTGCACGCCTTCGGCGAGCGGAACTTCGAAGGCGCGACTGATCGCCTCCTTCGCCATCAGCACCGCCGGCAGCGAGTAGCCGGCGATCACCGTGGCCGCGGCCAGCGCCTCGTCGAGCAGCTTGTCCACCGCCACGACCCTCGAGACGAGGCCGCAACGCTCCGCCTCCTGCGCATCCATCATTCGCGCGGTGAGCGCGAGGTCCATCGCCTTCGCCTTGCCGACCGCGCGCGGCAGTCGCTGCGTGCCGCCGGCGCCGGGGATGATGCCGAGCTTGATTTCCGGCTGGCCGAAGCGAGCGTTGTCGGCGGCGATGATGAAGTCGCACATCATCGCCAGTTCGCAGCCGCCGCCGAGCGCGTAGCCGGCCACCGCAGCGATGACCGGCTTGCGCACGCGCCGCAGCGTCTCCCAGTTGCGACCGATGTACTCGCTCTTGAAGACGTCCATGTAGGACCAGTCCTTCATCGCCGCGATGTCGGCGCCGGCGGCGAAGGCCCTGTCGGAGCCGGTGATGACCATGGCGCCGATGCCGTCGTCGGCGTCGAAGGCGAGCAGCGCCGCGCCCAGCTCGTTCATCAGATCGTCGTTCAAAGCGTTGAGCGCCTGTGGTCGATTGAGCGTCACGAGGCCGACGCGGCCGTGCGTAGCGACGAGGATATTGCGATAGCTCATATGCGCCTCGAAAGTAAGTGGCGTGTCGAAGTAGATCCGGGGCTTCGCGGCTCCGGGCCCGGCCCCAGGCTAGCGCGACTCGCCTATGCGCGCCCGCGCCGCACGTACTCGACGATGGTCTGCGGCGGCAGCGGCCGCGAGTAGTAGTAGCCCTGCGCATACTCGCAGCCGATCGAACGCAGATACTCGACCTGTTCCGGGGTCTCGATGCCTTCGGCGACCACCTTCAGCCGAAAGTGGCTCGCCACCGCGACCATTGCACGCACGATGGCGCGGCTGTCGGCGTCGTCGGGCACCCCTTCGATGAAGGACTGGTCGACCTTGAGCGCCTGGATCGGCATGCGCTTGAGGTAGCCGAGCATCGAATAGCCGGTGCCGAAATCGTCCAGCACCAGGCCGACGCCGAGGGTGACCAGCTCGTTCATCACGTCGTTGTTGACCTCGCCTTCGCGCACCAGCGTGCGTTCGGTGATCTCCAGCGTCAGCATCGCCGGCTCGACGCCGTGCTTCTGCAGCGCGCCGCGCACGATCGCCGGCAGGGTCACGCTGCCCATCTCGCGCCCGGCAACGTTGACCGCGACCGGAATGTCGAACGCCGGCAGCAGCCGGCGCCAGCGACCGATCTGGCCGCAGACCTCGTCGATCACCCAGCGCGTGATGCGCTCGGACAGGCCGCTCAGCTCGGCCACGCCGATGAACCGGTCCGGGGTCAGCAGGCCGTAGGTCGGGTGCTGCCAGCGGATCAGCGCTTCCAGACCGACGACGCGGCCGGATGACATCTCCACCTGCGGCTGGTAGTCGACGATGAACTGGGCCGCGTCCGCCTGCACCGCCTTGAGCAACTGGATGCCGAGCTGGACCTCGCGCGCAGCGCGCTCGTGGCGAATCGGATTGAAGAAGCTGAACTGGTTGCGGCCGTCGCGCTTGGCCTGGTACATCGCCGCGTCGGCGTTCTTCAGCAGCGTGCCCATCTCGCGGCCGTGCTCCGGGAACAGGGCAATGCCGATCGAGGCCGACACCTGCGTGTCGACGTTCGGCACGAAGTCGGTCCGGTGCAGCGACTGCGCCAGGCGCGCCGCCAGCAGTGCCACCTCCTGCCGGTGCTCGAACTCGTTTACCAGCACCACGAACTCGTCGCCGCCCAGCCGGCCCACCAGTCCGGCCTTGCCGACCGTCTCGCGCAGCGCCTGCGCCACCGACTTGATCAACGCATCTCCGACCAGATGGCCGAGAGTGTCGTTCACGTCCTTGAAGCGATCGAGGTCGATCAACATGACCGCGATCCGCCGCCGGCGGCTGGCCGCGCTCATCACCAGGTCGCGCATCGACTCGCGCAGCAGGTTGCGGTTGGGCAGGCCGGTCAGCGGGTCGTACCAGGCAAGCTGCTCGATCCTGCCTTCGGCCTCCTGCCTTTGCGCCGCTTCGATCGCCAGCGCCATCATCAACGAGGCCGTCGCCATGAAGTTGATCTCGTCCTCGTCCCATTGGCGCACGACCGAGTCGTGCACCGAGAGGACGCCCTTGATTTCGCCGTCGAGCAGGACCGGGGCGTCGATCAGCGCGCGCACGTCGATCCAGCGCGCGTCCTGGATGAAGCGCGGCGCCAGTGCCGCTGCGCGCGTGTCAGCGACGACCAAAGGCTGACGCCGGTCGATCGCCGCCGCATACGCGGGCTCTTCGCCGCTGCGCAGCTCGACCCCGACCCAGTCACGCGTGAATCGGTCCGCCAGCCGGTCGAACAGCGCTTCGCACTGCAGTCCGCGTCCGTCGGCCGTCCGCCGCCAGAAGCTGGCGCTGGCGGTATTGAGCGTGCCGGCAGTCGACCGTAGCAGGCGCGACACCGACTGCGCGAAGTCGCCGCGCGTGTGTATCGCCAGTTCGAGCAGCTGCTCGCGCAACGCCAGTCGGCGCAGGTGCTCTGGCATCGCCGCCTGCCGGCGCGTCGGCGCATCGTCCGCGCCCGTGCCGTCGGGCGCCAGCCGCGTGCCGGTGACCAGCAGGCCGCCGACCGCTGGATCATGCAGATGGTTGCGCAATTCAAGCCGGGTCCGAGTTGTCCCGCGCTCGCCGTCGATCAGTTCGACCTCGATCGCGATCGGCGCATCACCGCTTTTGGCGGCGACCGCCGCCTCGATTGAGGCACGCAACGACCGGCGGTCCCGCTCGGCGACCCGGGCCGACAGCGGCGCGCCCGCCATCGGCTCGACAAACGACCGGCGCGCGGCGCCAAGCGCGCCCGCCTGCAGGCGTACCACGCCATCGGCGTCGAGCAGGAACAGCAGGTCGCAAGTGGCGTCGGCGAACAGCCGCAGTCGGCGCTCGGCCCGCTCGATTGCAGTACGCGCGGCGACCTCGGCGTCGGCGGCGCGCAGGTACAGGACCATCGCCTCCAGACCGTGGCGGCCGCGGCCGTGCGTGAGCGTCGCCGCCAGCCAGCGACCGGCGCCGCCCGCCGGGCCACGCAGGCGCCAGGTGAAGCGCGCCCGGCGCGCATCGGTTTGCGTCGCCGCCTCGACAAACTGAGCCGACGAGGCGTCATCGAGCAGCAGTTCGAAGGGCATGCCGATCAGGTCGAGCGGCGCCAGTTCAGGCAGCGCGCCGCTCACGCCGTGGGCGGCCAGCACCCGACGCTCCGCGTCCAGCAGCAGCAACGCGCCGTCGGTCAAGTCGAGCAGGGCCCGCGCCCGCGAGAGTTCCAGCCGCAGCCCGCGCCAGCGCGCGCGCGCCGTCTGCGCGTCGCTCAGGATGACCAGAGCAACGCTGTCCTGCTCGAGGCGCAGCAGGCGCGCATCGATCTGCACGACGATGCGCCGGCCGTCCGGCAGCGGCAGGCGAGCGCTTGTGGTCAGGGATCCGCTGCGCACCAGCCGCGCCCACACGCCCGCCCAGCGCCTCGCCGCCGTCTTGGCGTCGGCGAATGCGAGCACTTCGGACAGGTGCCGGCCGACGAGATCGGCCGCCGGCACCTGCAGCAATGCTGCGGCCGCACCATTGGCGGCAAGCAATTGCGAAGCACCGTTGATGCACGCGGCCGCCAGAGGCAGATGGTCGAAGGCCATCTGCTTAAGCGAGGCCTCGACCGCCGACTGGCGCAGTGGAATGACGGAAGACGCCAAGTTCCTTTCCGTCCGCAGAATCGGCGTGGTCGACCCGCTCTCAGGTAGCGACCGCACGCCGCGTTCGCCCGCGATTGTGCCACCGGCGGCGTCGCACGCCCGCGGCTTCGGCGCGGAAGGACCGGCCGCTTCGGCGTTCATGCAACGAGCGCTGGCCGCTTTGGCCAGCGATGCGAACACAGCCGCCCCGACCGGGCACTCGCTACACTGCCCACGCCGCAGCCGCCGCATCGCGGCCGCACCTGCCGCGATCGGCCCCCGCCCCGCCTCCCGAGCATGTCGCAGATCATCGAACAACGCCTGGCCACGCTGCTCGGCAACTTCGGCCTGCTGCCCTTCTACGGCCTGATGCTGCTGCACTGGCTGCCGCTGAAGCCGCTGGCGCAGCGGCTGACCGAACTCGCCTTTGTCGGTTACGCGGCGGTGGTCCTGTCCTTCCTCGGCGCCGTGCACTGGGGGCTGGCGCTCGCCAACCCGCAACTGGACAAGTCGCAGTCGCGCCTGGCCCTCGGCTGGGGCGTGCTGCCGGCCTTGCTCGGCTGGCTGGCACTGCTTTTGCTGCTGATCGGCGTGCCGATGTGGATCGTGTGCGCGCTGCTGCTGATCGACTTCGCTTTGTGCCGCAGCATGGACGGCGCGCTGATGCGGCTGTACGCCAATCCGCCGCGCTGGTACCTGCCGTTGCGCACGCGGCTGACGGTGATGGTGATGATCGCCGTCGCGATCCTGCTCCTTTCTTCCCTGCGAGGTGGCTAATGTTCAAGGCGATCTACCTGACCAAGGACGACGAGCGCTTCGCCGCCGAAGTGCGCGACCTCGACGCGGCGGCGCTCGCCGCCGCCACGCCGCACGGCGAGGTCACGGTCGCGGTCGAGTACTCGACCCTCAACTACAAGGACGGCCTGGCGCTCACGAACGCCGGCCCGGTCGTGCGCAGTTGGCCGATGGTCGCCGGCATCGACGCCGCCGGCACCGTGCTCGACAGCCGCAGCGACGCCTGGCGGCCGGGCGACAAGGTGATCCTGACCGGCTGGGGCGCAGGCGAGTCGCACTGGGGCGGGCTGGCGCAGCGCGCGCGCTTCAAGGGCGACTGGCTGGTGGCACTGCCGGCCGGCCTGAGCACGCGCCAGGCGATGGCGATCGGCACCGCCGGCTTTACCGCCATGCTGGCGGTGACCGCGCTCGAAGCGCAGGGCGCGCTCGCCGCCGGCGGCGAGGTGCTGGTGACCGGCGCCACCGGCGGCGTCGGATCGGTGGCGGTGGCGCTGCTCGCCGCGCGCGGCTGCCGAGTGGTTGCCTCGACCGGCAAGGCGGCCGAGGCCGACTACCTGAAGTCGCTCGGCGCTGCCGAGGTGATCGACCGCGCCGCGCTGTCGGCGCCGGGCAAGCCACTGCAGAAGGAGCGCTGGGCGGCGGTGGTCGACAGCGTCGGCTCGCACACGCTCGCCAACGCCTGCGCACAGACGCGCTACGGCGGCGCGATCGCCGCCTGCGGGCTGGCGCAGGGCATGGATTTTCCGGCCACGGTGGCGCCGTTCATCCTGCGCGGCTGCCGTCTGCTCGGCATCGACTCGGTGCAATGCCCGCGGCCGCAGCGCGAGCAGGCCTGGCGGCGACTGGCCGCTGAACTGGACCGCGCGCGCCTGGAGGCGATGACGCGCGTGATCCCGCTCGCCGGCGCGCTGCCGATGGCCGCCGAGATCCTGGCCGGCAGGGTGCGCGGCCGGGTCGTGGTCGACGTCAACGCCTGAGGCGCGTCGTGCGCACGCCGGCTGCGTCATCGCCCGGATCCCTCACGCCGCCGCAGTCGGCGGCACTCGCGCCGGGCCGCAACCCCGCCCGGCGTCAAGGAGAACGCCAATGACCTCTCTGCACGTCAACGGCCAGCAAGTGACGGTCGACGTCGACCCGGACACGCCGCTGCTCTGGGCTCTGCGCGACCACCTCGGGCTGACCGGGACCAAGTACAGCTGCGGTGTGGCTGCCTGCGGCGCCTGCCTCGTGCACGTCGACGGGCGACCGGTGCGTTCGTGCACGACGCCGATCTCGGCGCTGGCCGGTGCGCGCATCACGACCATCGAGTCGCTTGCCGCCGACCGCG
This sequence comes from Burkholderiales bacterium, assembly GCA_037441125.1. GTDB lineage: Bacteria > Pseudomonadota > Gammaproteobacteria > Burkholderiales > Burkholderiaceae_F > JALHMQ01. The sequence goes on along the minus strand of JBBIST010000072.1, from coordinate 10,283 downwards.
TCGGTCGCGCCGTGCAGGACTCGTGGGTGCGCAACGACGTCGTTCAGTGCGGCTACTGCCAGAGCGGCCAGGTGATGGCGGCCACCGCCCTGCTGCGCTCCAACCGGCGGCCGACCGACGCCGACATCGACGCCGCCATGGCCGGCGTCCTGTGCCGCTGCGGCACCTACCAGCGCGTGCGCGCCGCGATCAAGGACGCGGCGCGCGCGCTCGCCTGAGGAGGCCGCCATGCACCGGCTGCTGCGCGCGCACGCCCCGGAACTGTTCTGCGATCCGGCGCCACCGCCACTTGCGCCCACGAAGCTGTCGCGCCGCGCCTTCCTGCGCGCCACCGGTGTGGCCGGCAGCGGCCTGATGCTCGCGATCGGCCTGCCGGGCGCGCGCGCGCAGACGGGCGGCGAGCGCTTCGTCTATCCGCCGTCCGCGTTCATCCGCATCGCGCCCGACAACTCGGTCACGGTGCTGATCAACAAGCTCGAGTTCGGCCAGGGCGTGTTCACGTCGATGGCGATGCTGATCGCCGAGGAGCTCGAGTGCGACTGGTCGCGCGTGCGCGCCGAGCACGCACCCGCGGCGCAGATCTACGCCCATCCGCGCTTCGGCATCCAGATGACCGGCGGCTCGGACTCGATCGCCTCCAGCTACACGCAGTTTCGCGTCATCGGCGCCAGCGCGCGCCAGATGCTGGTGCAGGCGGCGGCAGCGCAGTGGCAGACGGCGCTCGAGCGGCTCGACACGAAAGACGGCGTCGTGATCGAGATCGGCGGCCAGAAGCGGCGCGCCACCTACGGCGCGCTGGCCGAGGCGGCGATGAAGCTGCCGGTGCCGGCGCGCGTCGGCATCAAGGCCGAGGCCGCCGACTTCAAGCTGCTCGGCAAGCCGATGCGCCGCATCGACTCGCGCGAGAAGGTCGACGGCAGCGCCAAGTTCGGCATCGACCTCGTGCCGGCCGGCTGCCGGGTGGCGCTGGTGGCGCGCGCGCCGGTGTTCGGCGGCCGCGTCGAGAGCTTCGATCCGGCGCGCGCGCTGGCGGTGCGCGGTGTGCAGGCGGTGCTGCCGATCGCCGCCGACGGCGGCGGCAGCGCCGTGGCGGTGATCGCCAACGGCTTCTGGCCGGCGCGCACGGGGCGCGAACGGCTCGACCTCAAGTGGGCGCTGCCGGCCGGCGCCGACAGCGAGGCGCTGCGCGCTCAGTTCCGCCAGCTCGCGACGCAGCCCGGCACGGTCGCGCGCGCCGGCGGCGAGGCGATGGCGGCGGCCGCGCACACGATCGACGCCGAGTTCGAGTTCCCCTATCTCGCGCACGCGGCGATGGAGCCGCTGAACGCGACCGTCGAGCTGAAGGCCGACGCGATGACGGTCTGGTGTGGCTCGCAGTTCCAGACCGTCGACCAGGTGCGCGCGGCGCAGGCCGCCGAGCTCAAGCCCGAGCAGGTCAACCTGATCACCACGCTCACCGGCGGCGGCTTCGGCCGGCGCGCCAACCCCGTGTCCGACTACGTGGTCGAGGCGGTGCGCGTGGCGCGCGCAATGAAGGCGGCCGGGATCGACGCCCCGGTCAAGGTCATCTGGACGCGCGAGGACGACCTGCGCGGCGGCTACTACCGGCCGGCGCACTTGCACCGGGTGCGGATCGCCACCGATGCAAGGGGCATGCCGTCCGCCTGGGAGCACACGATCGTCGGCCAGTCGATCGTGCGCGGCACCGCGTTCGAGCGACTCCTGATGAAAGACGGCGTCGACGCCACCAGCGCCGAGGGCGTGGTCGACACCCCGTACGCGCTGCCGAACCTGCGCCTGTCCGTGCATCACCCGCAGGTCGGCGTGCCGGTGCTGTGGTGGCGCTCGGTCGGCCACACGCACACCGCGTTCGTGATGGAGACGCTGGTCGACGAGCTGGCCGCGGCGGCCAGGCAGGATGCGATCGCCTACCGGCTGGCGCTGCTCGACGCCAAGCACACGCGTCATCGCGCCGCTCTGGCGCTCGTGCGCGAACGCTCCGGCTGGGGCAAGGCGCCGCCGCCGGGGCGCGCGCGCGGCGTCGCCGTGCACGAGAGCTTCGGCTCGGTGTGCGCGCAGGTGGCCGAGGTGTCGGTCGCCGCCGGCCGCATCCGCGTGCACCGGGTCACGGCAGTGATCGACTGCGGCAACACGGTCAACCCGTTGACGATCGAGGCGCAGGTGCAGGGTGCGATCGCCTTCGGGCTGAGCGCAGCGCTTCACCAGAAGATCACGCTCAAGGACGGCCGCGTCGAGCAGTCCAACTTCACCGACTTTCCGCTGCTGCGCATCGACGAGATGCCCGAGGTTGCGGTCCACATCGTGCCCAGCCGCGCCCACCCGAGCGGCGTCGGCGAGCCGGGAACGCCCCCCATCGCGCCGGCCGTGGCCAACGCAGTGGCGACCCTGACCGGCAAACGACTGCGCCGGCTGCCGTTCGACCTCGCGTGAACCGCCTCGACGCAGCGCAGTCGAACGCCGGCAACCCTCGACGCGGTGGCCGGCGCGCCTTGCGGCACAATCCGCGCTCGTTGCGTCCGGGCCGGGTCGCCTCGACCGGACGCACTCTCACGCACCGATAGGAGCCGCGATGGTTCGTTCGATCCGCAAGGCCGCGACGCTGGCTGCCGCCGCGCTGCTGGCCGTCTCCCTCACCCAGGTCGCGCAGGCTCAGCCGAAGACCCGGGCCGACTGCGAGCGCGACTTCAAGCCCTCGGTCGGCCAGCAGGGCAAGGACGTGGTCTGGGTGCCGACGCCCGACGAACTGGTCAACCGGATGCTGACGATGGCCAAGGTCAGCAGCCGCGACTTCGTGATCGACCTCGGCGCCGGCGACGGCAAGATCGCGATCGCCGCCGCCCAGCCGCCGTTCGGCGCCACCGCGCTCGGGATCGAATACAACCCGGACATGGTGCGGCTCGCCAACTGCATGCTGCAGGTCGAGGGCGTGACCCAGCGCGTGCGCATCGTCCAGGGCGACATCTTCAAGGAAGACTTCAGCAAGGCCGACGTGATCACCATGTACCTGCTGCCCGAGCTGAACCTGTGCGTGCGTCACCGCGTGCTGGCGATGCGGCCGGGAACGCGCGTGACCTCGCACCAGTTCACGATGGGCGACTGGAAAGCCGACGAGACTGCCGAGGTCGAATTCCGCAACGCCTACCTGTGGATCGTGCCGGCGCGCGTCGGCGGCACCTGGACCCTGCGCGACAACGCCGGCCTGCAGTTCGGCCTGAGCCTGACCCAGACCTTCCAGGAGATCGCCGGCGAGGTCACCCTCGGCGGGCGCAAGCAGCCGCTGGTCGGCGCCACCCTGCGCGGCGCCGAGATGCGCTTCGCGTTCAACGACGAGCAAGGGGTGACCCGCAGCTTCACCGGCACCGTGGCCGGCAACCAGCTCAGCGGCAGCTTGCGCGGCGGCGGCCGCGACACCCAGGTCGCGGGCGCGCTCCAGGGCAGCCTGCGCGCCGCGCCCTGGGCCGAGATGCTCGACCAGTGCAAACGCTTCTACACGCGCTAGCGGACGCCACCCGAGTTCGCGCCGTCGCGGCCAGATGCCGATAAACGCCGGCTGCCCGCGGCTCGCTCCAGCGCACCGCCCGCAGACACTCGCCGAGCGTCCGCGCCGCAGCGGGCGCGGCGTCTCGGCGGCCACTCCAGACCCTTGTCCCTCGCCCGCCCACTCCCTATGAGTACAGCCGCCGCAGTTCCGCGCGCCGCACGCGCCGACGCACCGAAGCCGGTGCTGTCGGTGTTCGACGGCGTCATGATCATCACTGGCATCGTCATCGGCGGCGGCATCTTCTCGCTGCCGCCGCTGGTGGCCGGCATCACCGGCTCGGTCGAGTGGATGTTCTACGCTTGGCTGCTCGGAGCGGCGCTGGCCCTGATCGGCGCGCTGTGCTACGCCGAACTCGCAACCACTTTTCCCAATGCCGGCGGCGACTACCACTTCCTGACGCGCGCCTACGGCAAGGACCTGAGCTTCTTCTTCGCCTGGGCGCGGGTGATGGTGATCACCACCGGCTCGATCGCGCTGCTCGCCTTCGTCTTCGGCGACTACATGTCGCGCGTGCTGCCGCTCGGGCCGCACTCGTCGGCCCTGTACGCGGTGGCGATCGTCGTGGCGCTGACCGCGATCAACCTCGCCGGGCTCAAGCAGTCGGCACGCACGCAAAACCTGATGTCGGGGCTGCTCGTGGTCGGCATGCTGGTGGTGGTGGTGGCCGGCTTCAGCGCCCCGGCAGTGGCGGCGTCGACGCCGGCGCCTGCCGCTGCCGCCAGCGCCCCGGCGCTGGCCGCGTTCGGTACGGCGCTGCTGTTCGTCCTCTTCACCTACGGCGGCTGGAACGAGGCCGCGTACATCTCGGCCGAGGTCAAGGGCGGCGTGCGCTCGATCGTCAAGGTGCTGGCCCTGGCGCTGCTGTTGGTGACCGCGGTCTACCTGCTGTTCGTCACGGCGCTGCTCGCCGGCCTCGGCTTCGACGGCCTGAAGGCAAGCAAGGCGGTGGCCGCCGACGTCGCCGCACGCGGCTTCGGCGCCACCGGCGAGAAGCTGATCGGCGCCATCGCCGCACTGGCCGCGCTCACCTCGATCAACGCGACGATGCTGGTGTCGGCGCGCACCAACTACTCGCTCGGCAACGACTGGCCGCTGTTCGCCTTCATGAACCGCTGGAGCGGCGAACGCGACGCGCCGGTGGCCGCGTTCCTGGTCACCGGAGCGCTGAGCCTGGCGCTGGTGCTGCTGGCCGCGGCCAACCAGGGCGGGGTGCGCTTCATGGTCGAGTTCACGGCGCCGGTGTTCTGGTTCTTCTTCCTGCTCACCGGCATCGCGCTGTTCGTGCTGCGCTTTCGCCATCCGCACGTGGCGCGGCCGTTCAAGGTGCCGCTGTACCCGGTGCTGCCGGTCGTGTTCGTCCTGACCTGCGCCTTCCTGCTCTACAAGAGCCTGCAGTGGGCGCACGTGAACCAGGCGGTGCAAATTGCGCTGTACGTGATGGCCGCCGGCGTCGCGGTCTGGCTGCTGGCGCGCCTGAAGCGCGCTTGAGGGCAGGCAACGCGCGCCCGGCATCACTCGAGCGCCGCCGTCGCCTGCGCATCGCACCGCGCCGACTCGCAGGCGATCAGCGCCAGCTTGCGCGGCAGGCCCCAGCGATAGCCGCCGGGATCGCCCGACTCGCGGATCACGCGGTGACAGGGAATCAGCACCGACAGCGGATTGCGGCCGACGGCACCGGCGACCGCGCGCACGGCCTTCGGCCGGCCGAGTGCGCGCGCCAGAGCGCCGTAGGACACGAGCCGCCCCTGCGGGATCGCGAGCAGCGCCTCCCAGACTTTGATCTGAAAGTTAGTGCCGGCCAGCAGCAGGTGCAGCGGCGGCGCGATCACCGGGCGCGCGAAGCGCTCGAACACGCGCGCCACGACCTGCGCCACCGCCGCGTCGGCTTCGAGCGTGGCGCGCGGCCAGCGCGCGGCCAGGTCGGCGAACGCGGCCGAAGGGCCGCCGGCGGCCTCGTCGACGAAACCGAGGAACGCCAGCCCGCGCGGCGAAGTGGCGGCCAGGACGCTTCCGAAGGGCGACTCGGCGAAGGCGTAGCGCAGCCGAACGCCGGCGCCGAGCCGACCGACCTCGCCCGGCGTCAGCGCCTCGGCACTGACCATCAGGTCGTGCAGCCGGCCCGGGCTCGACAGGCCGGCGGCCAGCGCCGCTTGCAGCACATCGGCCGAGTCGGCCAGCAGTCGGCGCGCGTGTTCCTTGGTCAGGTATTGGACGAAGCGCTTGGGCGTGACGCCGGCGAGCGCCGCGAACTGGCGCTGCAGCGTCGCCGGCGCGCAGCCGAGCGCCGTCGAGAGCTGCTCCAGGGACGGCTGTTGCAGCCGATGGCGCTGCAAGTGAGTGATCGCGCACGCCACCAGCGCGTAGGCGTCTGCGGCGACCGCCGAAGGCACGGCAGCGTTCGAGTCAGAGTCGACGGTGTCAGACATGGCGGGGGAGAAAGTAAAAAGCCTGCACCGATTCTGGCGGTCCCGGCCTCCGCACTCCACCCGGTTTCCGCGTCCGACATCGACGCAAGCCGGCCTGCGTGCTCAAGTCGTGGATGTTTCACTGTTGGCGCACGGCAACACTCAGCCGTTTGCCAGCGCCTTCGCTGCGGCGCGCAAGCGACCTGCGTACACTTTCGCCCCTGCTCGGCTCAGGTCATGACCGTCGGCGCCCAGGGGCACAGTACGTACTTGCATGCGCCCGGTGCACGAATGGGCAGGGTGTCGGTCTCAAGAGAGCGGGAAATGCCTCGCCTTCGCCGATCATCCCGGCCCGTCGCCGGACCGGGAAAGCCAGTAGCTTGAGGAATGCGGCGAAGGCCTTTAGCGAGGCAACGCGTCGGATGAACCAGATTTCGCGACTTCTGCCAGTGTCCAACGTCCTGCTCGACTTGCAGGCGTCGAGTAAGAAGCGGGTGTTCGAGCAGGTCGGCCTGCTGTTCGAGAACAACCACGGCATCGCGCGTGCCAAGGTGTTCGACAGCCTGTTCGTGCGCGAGCGGCTCGGCTCGACCGGACTCGGCCAGGGCGTGGCGATCCCGCACGGCCGGATCAAGGGGTTGAAGGAGGCGCTGGTCGCCTTCGTGCGGCTGGCCGAGCCGGTCACCTTCGATGCGCCGGACGGACGTCCGGTCAACCTGCTGGTGGTCCTGCTGGTGCCCGAGCAGGCCACACAGCAGCACCTGGACATCCTGTCCGAGCTGGCACAGATGCTGTCCGACCGCGGCTTCCGCGAAAGACTTCTTGCCGCCGCCGACCCGGCCGCGCTGCACGCGATGCTGGCCGCTTGGGAGCCGATCCGGCCAGCCGCCTGAGGCTCGCCGGCGGCGGTCGGGCGGAGCGTGACGGCGCTCTGACGCTCGGTCGCCGCGGAATCGACGGCTATCCTTGCGCGATGCCCTCGCTCGCCACCCTGTTCGAAGACAACCGCGAGCCGCTGCAATTGCAGTGGATCGCCGGCCGCAGCGGCGGCACCCAGCGCTTCCGCGACACGACCTCGAACCACGTGCGCGCGGCCGATTTGATCGGCCACTTGAATTTGATCCACTCGAGCCGCATCCACGTGCTCGGCGAGCCCGAGGTCGGCTACATCGAGCGCATGGACCCCCGCCGCCGCCTGCACTACGCCAACGAGCTGGTGGGCGGTCGGCCGCTCGGACTGATCGTCGCCGAGGGCCGGTCCTTGCCGCAGGAAGTGCTGCAGGTCGCCGACCAGGCGGCGATTCCGGTGTTCGCGACGCCGCTCGCATCGGCGCAGGTGATCGACCTGCTGCGCATCTACCTGACGCGCGCACTGGCGCCGCACTGCGCGATGCACGGCGTGTTCATGGACGTGCTCGGCATGGGCGTGCTGATCGCCGGCGAGTCCGGCCTCGGCAAGAGCGAACTCGGGCTGGAGCTGATCAGTCGCGGCCACGGACTGGTGGCCGACGACGTGGTCGACTTCGCGCGCATCGCCCCCGACTCGATCGAGGGCCGCTGCCCGCCGCTGCTCGCCAACCTGCTCGAGGTGCGCGGGCTCGGCCTGCTCGACATCAAGGCGATCTTCGGCGAGACCGCGGTGCGTCGCAAGATGAAGCTGCGGCTGATCGTTGAGCTGCGCGGGCGCGCCACGGAAACGATGGAACGGCTGCCGCTGGCCGACGCCACCGAAGAGGTGCTCGGCCTGCCGATTCCGAAGGTGGTAATTCCGGTGGCCGCCGGCCGCAACCTGGCGGTGCTTCTGGAAGCGGCGGTGCGCAACGCGATCCTGAAGCTGCGCGGCATCGACACCCTGGCCGAATTCCAGGCACGGCAGCGGCAGGCGATGGACGGTGGCGAGGCGCCGGCATAACGGCATTCAGACCCGCGGGCGTGAACCTTCACGTTGAATCGGGTCGACCGCGGATGCTGTAATCGTCGCCGCACCCACCGCGGCGGACTCTTGCACCCGCCGCCCCTCTCGAGGAGACCCGCCATGCTGAAGCAACTTGCCGTCGCAGTCTGCCTGACGCTGCCGCTCGCGTCCTTCGCGGCGCAGGAGAAGAAGGAAATGACGCCGCAGCAGCGCAAGATGGCCGACTGCAACAAGCAGGCGCGCGACCAGAACCTGGCCGGCGACGAGCGCAAGAAGTTCATGTCCGCCTGCCTGTCGGGCGGCGCGACCCGGGCCGAAAAGTCGTCGACCCAGCAGGACAAGATGACCGCGTGCAACAAGCAGGCCGGCGACAAGAAGCTGGCCGGCGAGGAGCGCAAGAAGTTCATGGCCGCCTGCCTGCGCGGCTGAGCGTCAAGGTAGGGCGAGCGGTAGCGCCGCGCTGCCGTACACCTGACTCGGGACGCGGGCCCTCGTGCCGCGCCCCGCGCCCGTCGCCGGTTCGAACGATCGCCCGGCGCTCGCCCGGGCGCACCCGCATGCAACAATTCACGCATGCGCTTGGTGCTGATCACGGGAATGTCGGGCTCCGGCAAGACGGTGGCGCTGCGGCTGCTCGAAGACATCGGCTACTACTGCGTCGACAACCTGCCGCTGCCCTTCCTGCGCGACGTCGGCGCCCATCTGGAACGGGCCGGTTACCGCGACCTCGCGGTGTCGATCGACGCCCGCTCGCAGGCGGCGCTGGCGGAACTGCCGGCGATACTCGACGGCCTGCACGCGGCCGGCCATACGATCAAGGTGCTTTACCTGACCGCCTCGGAGGCGGCGCTCGTGCAACGCTACTCCGAGTCGCGCCGGCGCCACCCGCTGGCGCAGCGGCTGCGCGGGCCGGGCAGCGAAGCCGAGCCGACGCTGGTCGAGTCGATCGAGTCCGAGCGCGACCTGCTGGAGCCGCTGTCCGGCATCGGCTACACGATCGACACCAGCGCCCTGCACCCAAACACGCTGCGCCAGTGGATCCGCGAGTTCGTCGACTCCCCGCGCGCCGCCCTGACCCTGAGCTTCGAGTCCTTCCCGTTCAAGGACGGCATCCCGGTGGCCGCCGACCTGGTGTTCGACGTGCGCAACCTGCCCAATCCGCACTACGACCCGCACCTGCGACCGCTCACCGGCCTGGACGCGCCGGTGATCGAGTTCCTGCGCGCCGAGCCGGTGGTCGAGGAGATGATCGACGACATCACCGCCTTCATCGACAAGTGGCTGCCCGGCTATCTGGCCGACAACCGCCACTACGTGACGGTGGCGGTCGGCTGCACCGGCGGCCAGCACCGCTCGCCCTACGTGGTCGAGGCCCTGGCGCGCCGCTTCGGCGGCCGCGAACACGTCCTGGTGCGGCACCGCGCGCTGAACCGGCGCGCGGCCTCCTGACGGCGCGATGCGCATTGCGCTTTTCCCGCTCAACGCGGTGCTGTTCCCCGGCGGTCTGCTGCCCCTGCGCGTGTTCGAGGCGCGCTACATGGACATGGTGCGCGACTGCCTGCGCACCGGGCAGCCGTTCGGCGTGAGCCTGATCACCGAGGGCAAGGAGGTCGGGCAGGCGGCGCGCAGTGAGGCGGTCGGCTGCCTGGCGACGATCGAGGACTGGGACATGGAGCAGTTCGGCGTGCTGCAGATCCGCTGTCGCGGCGGCGCGCGCTTTCGCACCCTCAGCCGCACGGTCGAACCCGGCGGCCTGGTGCGGGCCGAGGTCGAGCCTATCGCCGACGACCAGGACCGCCCGCTCGCCCCCGAACACGCGCCCTGCGCCAGCCTGCTGCGCCGGATCGTCGAGGACCGCAACGCCCAGGCCGCTGCGGCCGGCGCCGACGACGCGCCGCCGGCGCTGCCGTTCACGCCGCCGTACCTTTTCGAGTCGACCGTCTGGGTCGGCAACCGGCTGTGCGAGGTGCTGCCGGTGCCGCTGCGCGCCAAGCAGAAGTTGATGGAACTCGAAGACGCCCAGGCGCGGCTGGCGATCGTCACCCGTTACCTGAAGCAGCACTCGGTCCTGAAGTAGCGCCTCGCGCGCGCTTGCCCGCGCCGCGCCGCCGTGCCGCCGCCGGTACGCGCTCGCGCACCTCGTGCAACAACGCGCGCACCGGCGCCGGCAGCGCCGCCTGCTCGAGCGTGGCCAACGGCAGCCATTGCCATCCGGGTTCGCCGGCTACAGAGGCCGGCGCCGATTCGACCAGATACGGCGTGAACTCGAGCGTGAAGTGCGTGAACGCATGGCGGCGCGCCGGCCAGCGGCGCAGCGGCGCTGCGGCCGCGAAGGGCTGCGCCGCCAGCGCCAGCGCCCGCCGGCTGGCGAACGACGGCGGCGCCAGCAGTCCACCCCAGA
>JBBIST010000071.1:0-17146 GCA_037441125.1 Burkholderiales bacterium | reverse complement strand
CGCACCTGAACCTGCACAAGACCTTCTGCATCCCGCACGGCGGCGGCGGCCCGGGTGTGGGGCCGGTGGCGGTGCGCTCGCACCTGGCGCCGTATCTGCCGCGCCGGTCGGGCAGCGCCGGGCCGGTCGGCCGCGTGAGCGCAGCCGACTTCGGCAGCGCCGGCATCCTGCCGATCTCGTGGATGTACGTGACGATGATGGGAGCAGAGGGACTGCGCCGCGCGACGCAGGTGGCACTGCTCAGCGCCAATTACATCGCCCGCCGGCTGCAGCCCTACTACCCGACGCTTTACAAGGGCCGCAACGGCCTGGTCGCGCACGAGTGCATCCTCGATCTGCGACCGCTCAAGCAGACGAGCGGAATCAGCGCCGAGGACGTCGCCAAGCGCCTGATCGACTACGGTTTTCACGCGCCGACGCTCGCCTTTCCGGTCGCCGGCACGCTGATGGTCGAGCCGACCGAGAGCGAGCCGAAGGCCGAGCTCGACCGCTTCTGCGAGGCGATGATCGCGATCCGCGCCGAGATCCGCGCGGTCGAGGAGGGGCGCATCGACCGCGACGACAACCCGCTGTGCAATGCGCCGCACACCGCGGCGATGGTGACGGCGCAGACCTGGGCGCACGACTACTCGCGCGAGCAGGCCGCCTTCCCGCTGCCGTCCTTGAAGCGCCACAAGTACTGGCCGCCGGTGGCGCGCGTCGACAACGTCTACGGCGACCGCAACGTCATGTGCTCGTGCGTGCCGATGTCGGCGCTCCTCGCCGACGCCGGCGCGGCGCAGGCACGCTGATCGGCGTCGCGCCGGGCAGCCACCGGATCAGGCGAGGACGTTCGCGTCCACCACCGCCACCGCCGACATGTTGACGATCCGCCGCACGGTCGCGGCCGGGGTCAGGATGTGCACCGGGCGCGCGGCGCCGAGCAGGATCGCGCCGATCGTGATGCCGCCGCCGGCGGTCACGCGCAGCGCGTTGTAGGTGATGTTGGCGGCATCGACGTTCGGCATCACCAGCAAATTGGCTTCGGCGGTCAGGGTCGAGTCGGGCAGGATCGCCGCCAGCACCGACTGCGACAGTGCGGCGTCGGCCTGCATCTCGCCGTCGACCGGGAAGTCCGGCTCGCGCATGCGGATCAGCTCCAGCGCCTCGCGCATCTTGACCGCCGCCGGCAGGTCGGAGCTGCCGAAGTTCGAGTGCGACACCAGCGCCGCGCACGGCGCGATGCCGAAGCGACGCGCCGCCTCGGCGGCGAGCAGCGTCATCTCGGCGATCTGGGCTGCGGTCGGGTCGGCGTTGACGTGCGTGTCGCAGATGAACAGGTGCCGGTTGGGCAGGATCAGCAGTTGCATCGCGGCGAAAGTCTGCACGCCCGGGCGCAGGCCGATCACGGTGCGCACGTAGCGCAGGTGGTCGGCGTAGGTGCCGACCGTGCCGCACAGCATCGCGTCGGCGTCGCCTGCGCGCACCAGCATCGCGCCGATCAGCGTCGTGCGCGTGCGCACCTCGGTCTGCGCCAGCGCCCGCGTCACGCCCTTGCGCTTGGCGAGCTGGTGGTACTCGCTCCAGGTGTCGCGATAGCGCGGGTCGTCGAGGACGTTCACGCACTCGGCGTCGCGGCCGAGCTTGAAGCGCAGGCCGTAGCGGTCGATGCGCGTCTCGATCACCTCCGGGCGGCCGATCAGAATCGGCCGCGCCAGGCCCTCGTCGATCACCACCTGCACCGCGCGCAGCACGCGCTCTTCCTCGCCCTCGGCGTAGATCAGGCGCCGCGGCGCCTTCTTGGCGGCGGCGAACACCGGCTCCATTGTGCTGCCCGACTGGTAGACGAAGCGCGTCAGCCGCGCCCGGTAGGCCTCGAGGTCGGCGATCGGCCGCGTCGCCACGCCGCTGTCCATCGCCGCCTTGGCCACCGCCGGCGCGATGCGTTCGATCAGGCGCGGGTCGAAGGGCTTGGGGATCAGGTAGTCGGGGCCGAAGCGCAGCCCTTCGGCGCCGTAAGCGCTCGCCACCTCGTCCGGGATCTCGGCGTGCGTGAGGTCGGCGAGCGCGCGCACGGCGGCAAGCTTCATCGCCTCGTCGATCGCGGTGGCGCCGACGTCGAGCGCGCCGCGGAAGATGAAGGGAAAGCACAGGACGTTGTTGACCTGGTTCGGATAGTCGGAGCGTCCGGTGCCGATGATCGCGTCCGGCCGCGCCGCCTTCGCCGCTTCGGGCATGATTTCCGGCGTCGGGTTGGCCATCGCCAGGATGATCGGCTGCGGCGCCATCGTCAGCAGCATCTCTGCCGTCAGCAGGCCGGGGCCGGACAGGCCGATGAAGATGTCGGCGCCGGGCAGCGCCTCGGCCAGCGTGCGCGCGGTGGTTGCGCGCGCATAGCGCGCCTTGCTCTCGTCCAGGCCCGTGCGGCCATCGTGCAGCACGCCGCGGCTGTCGGCCACGAGGATGTGCTCGCGCGCCAGCCCGAGGCTCACCAGCAGGTCGAGGCAGGCGATCGCGGCGGCGCCGGCGCCGGAGCAGACCAGGCGCGCGCGGCCGATGTCCTTGCCGACCCAGCGCAGGCCGTTCAACACGGCGGCAGCGGCGACGATCGCGGTGCCGTGCTGGTCGTCGTGGAACACCGGGATCTTCATCCGCTGGCGCAGCTTGCGCTCGACGGTGAAGCACTCGGGCGCCTTGATGTCCTCGAGATTGATGCCGCCGAAGGTCGGTTCGAGCGCGGCGATGATCTCGACCAGGCGGTCGGGGTCGGTCTCGGCCAGTTCGAGGTCGAAGACGTCGATGCCGGCGAACTTCTTGAACAGGCAGGCCTTGCCCTCCATCACCGGCTTGCCGGCCAGCGGGCCGATGTTGCCAAGTCCGAGCACCGCGGTGCCGTTGGTCACCACCGCGACCAGATTGCCGCGCGCGGTCAGCGTGTGCGCCTCGCGCGGGTCGCGGACGATTTCATTGCAGGCCTCGGCCACGCCGGGCGAGTAGGCGAGCGACAGGTCGCGTTGCGTGACCATCGCCTTGGTCGGCACGACCGAGATCTTGCCGTGGGTGGGCTGGCGGTGATACTCGAGCGCAGCCTCGCGCAGGTTGTCGGACATCGATCCTCCCGAAGAGTGTCGTGACGCCGGGCGCGCCGGCGCGCGAGCAGGTTAAGGCGCGCCGCCAGCGCTGCCAATGGCGCCCGTCTCGCCGCCTTGCGCTGGCGCATGCGGCCGCGCCGCGTGCGGCCGCGACCGCCGGCGCGGCGGCGCGCGTCGAACCGCTAAGCTTCGCCCCGATCGATCGCCGCCGGCGCCCCTGCCGCGCGCGACGCACCGACGAGAGGCCGATGCAGTACGTCTACACGATGCGGCGGGTCAGCAAGACCGTGCCGCCCAAGCGCGTGATCCTCAAGGACATCTCGCTGTCCTTCTTCCCCGGCGCCAAGATCGGCGTGCTGGGCCTCAATGGCTCGGGCAAGTCGAGCCTGCTCAGGATCATGGCCGGCGAGGACAAGAACTTCGACGGCGAGGCGGTGCCGATGCCGGACATGAAGGTCGGCTTCCTGCCGCAGGAGCCGCAGCTCGATGCGGAAAAGACCGTGCGCCAGGAGGTCGAGTCCGGACTGGGCGAGGTGCTGCAAGCGAAGGCGAAGCTCGATGCCGTCTACGCCGCCTACGCCGAGCCGGATGCGGACTTCGATGCGCTCGCCGCCGAGCAGGCGCGGCTGGAGGCGATCATCGCCGCCGCCGGCAACGATCTCGAGCACCAGCTCGAGATCGCCGCCGACGCCCTGCGCCTGCCGCCGTGGGAGGCGAAGATCGCCACGCTTTCGGGCGGCGAGAAGCGGCGCGTGGCGCTGTGCCGGCTGCTGCTGTCGAAGCCCGACATGCTGCTGCTCGACGAGCCGACCAACCACCTCGACGCCGAGAGTGTCGACTGGCTCGAGCAGTTCCTGCTGCGCTTCCCCGGCACCGTGGTCGGCGTCACCCACGACCGCTACTTCCTCGACAACGCCTGCCAGTGGATCCTCGAACTCGACCGCGGCCACGGCATCCCCTGGGAGGGCAACTACTCGTCGTGGCTGGAGCAGAAGGGCAAGCGGCTCGAGGTCGAGGCCAAGCAGGAGGCGGCGCGCGTCAAGGCGATGAAGGAAGAGCTCGCCTGGGTGCGGCAGAACGCCAAGGGCCGCCAGGCCAAGAGCAAGGCGCGACTGCAGCGCTTCGAGGAGCTGTCGAGCTACGAGTACCAGAAGCGCAACGAGACCAACGAGATCTTCATCCCGGTGGGCGAGCGCCTCGGCAACGAGGTGATCGAGTTCGTCGACGTCAGCAAGGGCTACGGCGACCGGCTGCTGGTCGACAAGCTGAGCATGAAGATCCCGCCGGGAGCGATCGTCGGCGTGATCGGCCCCAACGGTGCCGGCAAGTCGACGATCTTCCGCATGATCACCGGCAAGGAAAAGCCCGACAGCGGCGAGATCCGCATCGGCCACACGGTCAACATCGCCTTCGTCGACCAGTCGCGCGAGCATCTGGCCAACGACAAGACGGTGTGGGAAGCGGTCTCCGGCGGCGCCGACATCCTCACCGTCGGCCGGTTCGAGATGCCGAGCCGCGCCTACCTCGGCCGCTTCAACTTCAAGGGCGCCGACCAGCAAAAGATCGTCGGCCAGCTCTCCGGCGGCGAGCGCGGCCGCCTGCACCTGGCGCAGACGCTGCTCAAGGGCGGCAACGTGCTGCTGCTCGACGAGCCGTCGAACGACCTGGACGTCGAGACCCTGCGGGCGCTGGAAGAAGCGCTGCTGGAGTTCGCCGGCACCGCGATCATCATCTCGCACGACCGCTGGTTCCTCGACCGCATCTGCACCCACATCCTCGCCGCCGAGGGCGACTCGCAGTGGTTCTTCTATCCGGGCAACTACCGCGAGTACGAGGACGACAAGAAGCGCCGCCTCGGCGAGGAAGCGGCCGCACCGCACCGCGTGCGGTACAAGGCGCTCAAGTAGCGGCAGCGCCGACGCGGTGCGCGCCGTGGCCCTGCGCGCGCTCAACCCGATCACGGCGCCGACGCAGGCGACGCGACAGCTCGCACGCGGATCGCGCCGCAGTCGCCGCGCGGCTGCCGGAAGGATCGGGCAAGGGCGGCCGGAGGTCGCCGCCGCCGCAGGACCATGCTCGCGATGAGTGACGGCGCACCGAAGGTCGTTCCCGAGCCGCTCGCCTGGCGCGACGGCGTGCCGTTTTCAGAGCGCTATGGCGACGTCTACGCCAGCCGCGACGGCGCGCTCGGCCAGGCGCGGCACGTGTTTCTCGGCGGCAACGACCTGCCGGCGCGCTGGCGCGGGCGCGATCAATTCGTGATCCTTGAGACCGGCTTCGGGCTCGGCATCAACTTCCTCGCCACCTTGGACGCATGGCGGAACGACGCGCGGCGGCCGCGGCGGCTGCACTTCGTCTCGGTCGAGCTGCACCCGGTGCGCGCCGAGCAGATCGTCGCCGCAGTCCCCGAGGAACTGCAGCCGGCGGCGCGTGAACTTGCCGCCGGCTGGCCGCTGCCGCTGCCCGGGCTGCACCGGATCGGCTTCGACGGCGATGCGGTGACGCTCACGCTTGCGCTTGGCGACGCCGGCGAACTGCTGCCGCAGCTCGCGGTGGGCGCCGATGCGATCTTCCTCGACGGCTTCGCGCCCGAGCGCAATCCGCGCATGTGGACGCCGCCGCTGCTCAAGGCAGTGGCGCGGCTGGCGCGTCCCGGGGCGACGCTTGCCACCTACACGACGGCGCGACCGGTGCGCGAGGCACTCGCCGCTGCCGGCTTCGAACTCGAACTGCGGCCCGGCTTCGGTCGCAAGCGGCACCTGCTGGCGGCGCGCTTTGCGCCGCGCTGGCGCGTACGCCGGCACGAGCCGGCCGCCGCGCGCGACGGCGAGCGCAGCGCGCTCGTGATCGGCGCCGGGCTCGCCGGCGCGCACTGTGCCGATGCGCTGGTGCGGCGCGGCTGGCAGGTCACGGTGCTCGAGTCGCAACCGGCGGCGGCGCAAGGCGCCTCGGCGCTGCCCTGGGGCCTGCTGCACCCGTCGCTGAGCAGCGACGACAGCCTCGCCGCGCGCCTGATGCGCTCAGGCTTTCTTGCCGCCTGCCGGCGCCGCGAAGCGCTGCCGCCGCCGCAGCGCGATGCGCTGTGGTGCGCCTGCGGCGTGGCGCAGCAGGCGCGCTCGAGCGCCGAGGCGCGCGACTGGCAGTCGCTTGCGGCGCGCGCCGGCTGGCCGCCCGAGTACGCGCGCTTCGAGCCGGCCGAGGCGCTCGCCGAGCGGCTCGGCCAGGCGCCGCGGCGCGGCGGCTGGTGGTTCGAGCGCGCCGGCGTGGTGGCGGCAGGCGCTTGGTGCCGGGCCTTGCTGGCGCAAGACGCCATCGACCTGTGCTGCGCCCAGCCGGTGGCGCGCATCGAGCACGACGGCCGGCTGTGGCGCGCGCTCGATGGCGACGCGAGACCTCTGGCCTGCGCGCCGCTGCTGGTGCTCGCCAATGCGCTCGACGCGCCGCGGCTGCTGGCGGCGCGCTGGCTGCCGGTGCAGCTGGTGCGCGGGCGCATTTCGTACCTGCGGGCGCCGGCGCTGCTGGCGCTTGCCGCCGGGCTGACCGGCGACGGCTATCTGGTGCGCGCGCCCGACGGCTCGATCGGCGTCGGCGCCTCGTACGAGCCGATGGCCGGCGACGCAGGCGAGGCCGGTCTCGAGGCGATCCATCGCGGCAATCTCGAGCGCCTGTCGCGCCTGCTCGCCGAGCCGGTGGCGGCGCGCGCGATCGGCGCCTTCGACGGCGTGCGCTGTGTCGCTCCGGACCGGCTGCCGTACGCGGGTGCAGTGGCCGACGAAGCGACTGCCTGCGCTCAGGCCGAGCGACTGCGCGGCGCGCATCCGGCCGACCTGCCGCGGCGACCGTCGCTGTACGCGTGCGTAGCACTCGGCTCGCGCGGGCTCGTGCTCTCGGCGCTGCTGGCCGAGCTGATCGCTTCGCAGGTCGAGGGCGAACCGTGGCCGGTCGAGCGGGCGCTGGCCGCGGCGGTCGATCCCGGCCGGCGCCTGCTGCGCGCGCTGCGCACCGGTCGCGCCGGCGATCGGCCGCGGTAGCGCGCGCCGGGCGCGGTCGCCGCTCAGCGCTTCTTGGTCACCGGCGGTGCCTCGCGCGGCTGCGCCAGCAGCTCGCGCGCCCGGGCGCTGTAGCGCGCCACGCCGTCGAAGTCGCTTAAGCTGGCGGCAACGAAGCGCTGGCGCGACAGACCGCCGGCGAGTCCGGTCGGCGGCACGAAGGCGAGCAGCGCCTGCCGCCAGGCCGCGACCTCGAGCGGCGGCACCGACGGGTGGGCGACGAACGCCGGTGTCGGGATCGTCTCGATCGCGGCGATCGTCACCAGGTCCGAGTCGGGCTCGATGCCGAAGTCGCGCAACTGGCCGATCGCGCCCGCCAGCGCCACCGCGTCGCCGCGGCGCACGGCGATCGCCGCCGAGCCGACCGAGCGCAGGTACACGAGTTCGAGATCACCTCCGGCGGCGAGCCCCTGACGCGCGAGCCAGTGGTGCAGGGCGAGCACGGTCAGCGACAGCGGATCGATGACGGCGATGCGCTGCCCGCGCAATCCGTCCGGCAGCGCCGGCTCGGCGCCGCGGCGCGCGATCAACTGCACCTCGGAGACGAGATCGCTGCGCGCCACCAGCACGTGTCCCCAGTCCTCGACCGCAATGCGCGCCAGGTGCGCCGGCAGCAGCGCCAGCGGGTAGGCGCCGTCGCGCGCGTGGTCGGCGAGGGCGCGGAAGTCCGCCGCCGTGTACAGGCGCACCGTGCGCCGCAACCGGGTCGCGAGGTGCAGCCGCAGCGGCTCGAACAGGCCGACCATCGCCCGCGCCGACAGATAGGGCACGAGACCGATGTCGAGCATCTCGACTGCCGAGGCCGTGCGCAGCGGCTGCGCCGCGGCGAGCGCGCCAGCGGCGAGCAGGCGTCGTCGGCGGCGGTCGGTCGGCGTCATCGGCGCGGCGCGGCGGCGAGCAGGCGGTCGGCCTGCGCCAGGAAGTCGGCGATCTGCAGCGGCTTGGTCAGGTAGGCGTCGAAGCCGGCGGCCCGGCCGCGCTCGACGTCGGCCGGCATCGCGTTGGCGCTCAAGGCGACGATCGGCCGCGCGGCGAAGGCCGGATCGGCGCGCAGCCGCCTGCACACCTGGAAGCCGTCGATGCCGGGCAGGCCGATGTCGATCACGATCAGGTCGGGCCGGTGCTCCTGCGCGGCGGCGATGCCTGCGGCACCATCGCCGGCGCTCAGCATTCGCCATTGCGGGCGCAGCGACAGCACGCCGCGCAGCAGTTCGACGTTGGACGGGTTGTCCTCGATGTACAGCACCGTGCGCGCCGGGCCGTCGCTGACTTCGGCAACGGTGGAGCCTGCGCCGCAGGCGGCCGCCGCGGGCGCATCGGCGCGCGGCAGGCGCAGCGTGAACACCGAGCCGCGACCGGCTTCGCTGGCGAGCGTCAGGCTGCCGCCCATCAGTGCGGTCAGGCGGTGCGCGATCACCAGGCCGATGCCGGTGCCCTCGACCGCTGAGCCCTCGGCGCCGAGCCGGTTGAACGGCTGGTACAGCTCGCGCTGCTGCGCCTCGGTGAAGCCGCGGCCGGTGTCGGCGACCGACAGTTCGACCGCGTCGGCGCCCGCGGCGCGCGCCTCCAGCGTCACGCGGCCGCCGCGGCGGTTGTACTTGATCGCGTTCGACAGCAGATTGGTCAGCACCTGCTTCAGGCGCGTGCGGTCGGCGCGCGCCTGTAGTCCGGGCGCGACAGCGCTGCGGTCGACGATCTGCACCGCCATCGCGTCGGCTTGCGGTTGCAGCATCTGCGCGCACTCGGCAACGAGCGGCGCCAGCGCCACGGCCTCGCTCGAGACCACGAGCGAGCCGGACTCGATCCGTGCCAGGTCGAGCACGTCGTTGATCAGCTCGAGCAGATGCCAGCCGGCCGCCTCGATGTGCGCCAGCTTCTGCTCGCTCTCGCGGGCGCCGAAGCTGGCGCCGCCGAGGCGCAGGATCTGCGCAAAGCCGAGGATCGCGTTCAGCGGCGTGCGCAGGTCGTGGCTCATGCGCGACAGGAACTCGGTCTTGGCGCGGCTGGCGCGCTCGGCCAATTCCAGGGCGCGGGCGAGATCGGCGGTGCGCTCGCTCACGCGCTGCTCCAGCTCGGCGTTCAGGCGCAGCAGCCGATCCTCGGCCTCGATCAGCGCCGTGATGTCGGCGAACGTGGTGACGGTCGCGTAGGGGCGGTCGCTGCCCGCGCGCCGCAGCGGCTCGGCGTTGACCGACAGCCAGACGCGCCGGCCGTCGCGCCGCTCGACGCCGATCACGACGTTGCGTTGCGCCTCGCCGGTGCGCAGCGCCACCGCCGCCGGGTGGTCGGCCCCGAGGGGGGCGCCGTCGCGTGTGACCGCGTGCCAGCGGGCATCGGTGGCCGACCAAGCTTCAAGTTGGTCGCGCTCCAGGCCGAGGATGCGCAGCGCCGCGTCGTTGCACTGCAGGACGCTCAGGTTCGCGTCCTGCAACAGCATGCCCTCGGCCATCGTCTCGATTAGCGAACGCTGGCGCTGCTCGCTGTCCTGAAGCTTCTGCAGGCGCTCGGCGAGCGCGGCCGACATGCGCCGCAGGGCGCCGGCGATCGCTCCGGCCTCGTCACGTCCGACGGCCGGCAGGGCGATGTCGAAGCGGCCGGCGCCGACCTGCTCCGCGGCGCGCGCCACGTTCGCCAGGCGCCGCGTCAGCACGCCGGCGAGCAGCCACTGCAGCGCCAGCGACGCGGCCAGCCCGGTGGCACCGATCACTGCCAAGCGCAGCAGCAGAACGCGCTCGCCCGAGGCGCCGGCCGCGGTCAGTCCGAAGTAGAAGCGGCCGTAGTCCTGGCCGGCGAGCTGGATCGGTGCGCCGAAGTGGTAGACGCCGTCGAAGGACGCCGGTCGCGGCGCGTGCGGATTGGAGCGCGCCGGCGGTTCGCGCGCCGGTGTTGCGCCGGAGCGCGCAAGGCCGCGCCCGTCGGGCCCGTCGACTTGCAGATAGACGAGTCCGCTGGCGCGCACGGTCTCGTCGGTGGACTCGCGCAGCGCCTCGAAGTCCTTGGCGACCACCAGCGGCGCCAGCGCCGAGCCAAGCAAGCGCTCGGTGAGGACGGCGCTGCCGGCGACATCGGCCTCGAGGGCGTTGCGGATCACGCGCTGCGCCACCAGCAGCAGCACCGCCAGGACGGTGAGCTGAACGACGATCGTGCCGATCAGCAGCTTGCTTCGCAACGACATGGGATCGAGCTCGACGCCGGGATGCGGCCCGCTCGTCGTCTTCGTGTTCGAGGGCGACATTGTCGGCCGCACGGCGCAGCATAGCCAGGGTTGCTCCGGATCGTCACGCACACAATCCGGCCGATCCGGCCATTTCCGCCGATCGGCCGGCGGCGGCCTGCGCTGGCGCCACGCCGGCGGCAGCGCCGCCGGCTGCGCTCAGAGGCCGCCATCGCGGCGCCGCTCGTAGGTGACAAAGGCGTGTGCCGGAGTGCCGGCGCCGGGCTCGCGCGCAACCTCGCGCCAGTGCGCTGGGTCGAGCGCGGGAAAGTGGGTGTCGCCGTCGAAATCGGCGTCGATCTCGGTGACGATCGCGCGTGCGGCCAGCGGCAGCGCCTGCGTGTAGAGCTCGGCGCCGCCGATCACGAACACTTGATCGGCCTCGGCGCACAGCGCCAGCGCCTGCTCCAGGCTGGTCGCGACCTCGGCGCCTTGGGCGGCGTAGCCGGCGTTGCGCGTGACGACGATGTTGCGCCGGCCCGGCAGCGGCCGGCCGATCGACTCCCAGGTCTTGCGCCCCATGAGGATCGGGTGGCCGATCGTCGTGCGCTTGAAGTGCGCCAGTTCGCCCGCAATCCGCCACGGCAGACGCCCGTCGCGCCCGATCACCCCGTTGCGCGCACGCGCAACGATCAGCGCAATACGCGGACGCCGCGCCCACCCCCGATCGCCGAAAGCATCGCTCACGCGTCCAACTCCATCAGTCGGCAGTTGTGTCCTGGTGCTTGATCGCTAGCCCGAAGCGCTGTCCCCGAATCCCGACTCCCGAATCCCGAATCCCGAATTCTGAATCCTGAATCCCGACTCCGACTCCGACTCCCCCCTCACACCGCCACCGGCGCCTTGATATGCGGGTGCGGGTCGTAGCCGTCGAAGCGGAAGTCCTCGAAGGCGTAGTCGAAGATCGACGCCGGCCGGCGGGCGATCGCCAGGCGCGGATAGGGGCGCGGCGCGCGTGCGAGTTGCTCGCGCACCTGCTCGAAGTGATTGGCGTAGAGGTGGCAGTCGCCGCCGACCCAGACGAAGTCGCCGACCTCGAGGTCGCACTGCTGCGCCACCATGTGCGTGAGCAGGCTGTAGCTGGCGATGTTGAACGGCACACCGAGGAAGATGTCGCAACTGCGCTGGTAGAGCTGGCAGCTCAGGCGACCCTGGGCGACGTAGAACTGGAACAGCAGATGGCACGGCGGCAGCGCCATTTTCGCCAGCTCGCCGACGTTCCAGGCGCTGACGACCAGCCGCCGCGAGTCGGGGTTGCGCCGGATCTCCGCGATCACCTGCGCGATCTGGTCGATCCGACCGCCGTCGGCGGTCGGCCACGAGCGCCACTGGACGCCGTACACCGGGCCGAGCTCGCCGGCGGCGTCGGCCCACTCGTCCCAGATCGTCACCTGGTGGTCGCGCAGGTACCTGACGTTCGACTCACCGCGCAGGAACCACAGCAGCTCGTGCACGATCGAGCGCGTGTGCAGCTTCTTGGTTGTGACCAGCGGAAAGCCTTCGCCGAGCGCAAAGCGCATCTGGTAGCCGAACACCGAGCGCGTGCCGGTGCCGGTGCGGTCGGTCTTGTCGACGCCATGTTCGAACACATGGCGCATGAAGTCCTCGTACTGATGCATGCAAGTCTCTGTGACGCTGTCTCGTGCCGAGTATAAGTAGCGGCCGCTGCGCGCTCTTAGCCTGCGAACTGCAGTGCCGCCAGGCGCGCGTACAGACCGCCGTGCGCGATCAGTTGCTCGTGGCTGCCGTCTTCGGCCAGGCGACCCTGGGCGAGCACGAGGATGCGGTCCGCGCGCTGCACCGTGGCCAGCCGGTGGGCGATGACGATCGTCGTGCGGCCGCTCATCGCCCGCTCGAGTGCCGCCTGGACGATGCGCTCGCTTTCGGCGTCGAGCGCGCTCGTGGCCTCGTCGAGCAGCAGCAGCGGCGCGTCCTTCAGGATCGCGCGCGCGATCGCCACCCGCTGGCGCTGCCCGCCCGACAGGCGCAGGCCGCGGCTGCCGACCTCGGTCGCGTAGCCCTGCGGCAGGCGCTGCGCGAACTCGTCGACGAAGGCGGCGCGCGCCGCCGCCAGCGCCTGCGTCTCGCTCGCCTCGGCGCGGCCGTAGCGGATGTTGTCGATCAGCGTGCCGGAGAAGATCACCGCCTCCTGCGGCACGACCGCGATGCGCGCGCGCAGCTCGGCCAGGCGCAGCGCGCGCAGGTCGACGCCGTCGATGCGGATCGCGCCGCGGTCCACCTCGTAGAAGCGCTGCAGCAGGTGGAACACCGTGGTCTTGCCCGCGCCCGAGGCGCCGACCAGCGCCACCGTCTGGCCGCGCTCGATCGTGAACTCGAGTCCGCGCAGGACCTCCTGCCCGGGCCGCGCCGGATAGGCGAAGCACACGGCGTCGAACTGCACGCGCACGCCGTGCGCGGCCGGCGGCAGCGGAACCGGTGCTGCCGGCTCGGCGATCGGCGAGCGCGCGGCGAGCAGCTCCAGCAGCCGCTCGGTGGCGCCGGCGGCGCGCAGCAGTTCGCCCCAGACCTCGGCAAGCACGGCGACGCTGGCAGCGATCAGGGCGATGTAGAGCGCGGTCTGGCTCAGCGTGCCGGCGCTCATGCGCCCGTCGATCACCGCCTGCACGCCGCCGTACAGGCTCCACAGCAGGAATGCGAACACGCCGACGATCAGGAACGCGGTCAGCAGCGCGCGCGTGCGCGTGCGCCGCACCGCGGTGGCGAAGGCGCGCTCGCAGGCATCGGCGAAGCGCGCGACTTCGGCGCGCTCCTGGACGAAGCTTTGCACCACCGGGATCGCCTCGATCACCTCGCCGGCGATGCCGCTGGCATCGGCGATCCGGTCCTGGCTGGCGCGCGACAGACGGCGCACGCGCCGGCCGATCGCGACCGCCGGCAGCACCACCAGGCCGACCACCAGCAGGACGCTGAGCACCAGGCGCGGCTGTGTCGCCAGCAGCAGCGCCAGGGCGCCGGCGCACAGCACCAGGCTGCGCAGCCCCATGCTGATGCTGGAGCCGACCGCCCCCTGGATCACGGTCGTGTCGGTGGTCAGCCGCGACAGCACTTCGCCGGTCTTCAGGGTCTCGAAGAACTGCGGACTTTGCGCCAGCACGTGCGCGTAGACGGCGCGGCGCAGGTCGGCGGTCACGCGCTCGCCGATCCAGGTCACCATGTAGAAGCGCGCGGCGGTGAACACGCCCAGAGCGACCGCCGCCGCGAACAGCAGCAG
The DNA here is from genome assembly GCA_037441125.1 of Burkholderiales bacterium. Taxonomy (GTDB): domain Bacteria; phylum Pseudomonadota; class Gammaproteobacteria; order Burkholderiales; family Burkholderiaceae_F; genus JALHMQ01. Next base: position 3,580 of record JBBIST010000071.1, on the reverse strand, counting down.
GAAGCGCTCGCCGATCGCCTGCATGCGCAGTTCCGGCGTTGCCTGCGCCGGCAGCAGCAGGCCGCCGTCGACCAGGACGCGGATTGCTGCCGGCAGCGCCAGCGTCGCGCCGGCGGCGCCGAGCAGGAACAGCAGCGCAGCGGCGATCTGCGCCCGGTACGGCGCGACGTACGGCAGCAGGCTGCGCAGCGGCCGCAGCCGTCGCGCCGGATCGGCCGCTGTTTCGAGACCGGGTGTCGGGTTCATGGTCGCGTGCGAGGCGAAGTGCGCCGGATCGCCGGCGGTCGCAGCGTAGCGGCGCCGGCGTGGCGACGGCCGAAGCGGGGCGCGCGTGCTGCCGGCGGCGGGCGCGGCGCTACAGGCGGATCGGCTCCAGGTAGCCGGTCATCTCCAGGTAGCCGACGCCGGCGCGCCGGCCGCCTTCGAGCAGTGTGCTCGCGCCTTCCCAGTAGACGGCGCCGGTGCTGGCGCGCGAGTCGAGTTCCTGGTCGGCGAATAGCGGCCGGGTCTCGAACACGCGCGCCCCGACCGCGATTTTCTGCGCCACCGGCCAGCGCGCCTGCGTGCGCGGCGAGCGCCAGTGCTCGAGCGGCGTGAAGCGCACCTGGCCGGGCGCGAACACGCGCGCGCGACTTGCGCCGGGTTCGCGCAGCGACGCGTAGGCGTACACGGTGCCGCCGTCGCGGCGCCGGATCTCGAACGCGGTGAGCGCAGCACCGTGGTCGAGATTCATGCCGATCCAGTCCCAGCCTTCGCCGTCGTCGTCGAGCACCGCGGTCGACCACTCGTGGTCGAGCCAGCCGACGCCGCGCGCCGCCAGCACCCGGCCGTCGCGCTCGATGCGCGCCTCGACGCGCAGTTGCGGCTGCGTGTAGTAGTGGCTCGCCTGTTCGGGCCGCGGCCCCTTGCGCGAGAAGCCGTCTTCGCCCTGAAGCAGCAGCGGCTTCGTCGGCGCGGCGCTAAAGCGCAGGTCGAAGCCGCGCGCCGGCGCCTCGCAGCGGTAGGCGCCGTCGGCCGCGCGCCACAGCCGCCAGCGGCCCAGTTGCACGTCGGTGTCGTGTAGGGCCGCGCCTGCCAGGCCGAAGCCGGCGCGCGCCACGCGCTCGTCCTTGAGCAGGCTGGCGCGCGCCGGATCGGCGATCGCCGCGTGCGCGACGAGCAACTGGTGCGCGGCGAAGCGGCTCGGGTGCGCGGGATCGATCGGCGTGCGCACGCGAAAGAAGGTGATCTGGATTCCGAGCGGTGCGGACACCGACGGGCTACCACTGCCGGGGGCCGACCCCCGGCTATCACTCCCGGGGGCAGGCTCGAGCACCGCGGTCAGATACCACCACTCGACGCGGTAGTCGGGGTGCGCGCCGTGATCGCGCGGAAAGACGAGCGGGCGCGGCCGCACCTGCGGATAGAAGTCGTCTGGCTGCGCGATGGCGGCCAGCGGCAGCGCGCCGATGGTCGCAAGCAGGCGGCGGCGACGCATGGTTCGCGTCACCAGTCGTCGCGCACGGCGCGGATCGCCTCGACCGCGACCGCGCGCCGGCCGGCGACGAGCGCGGTCGCAGCGGCCGCCGCCAGCAGCGCGGCGCTGAGCGCGGCGATCAGCGCCAGCGGCAGCCGCAGGTCCATCGTCCAGTGGAACGACTGCGGGTTGACGACGTCGACCAGCACCCAGGCCACCGCCAGTCCGGCGGCGCAGCCGAGCACGATCGCCAGCGCCGTCACCAGCAGCGCCTCGACGGCCAGCAGCGCCAGGATCTGGCCGCGGGTGGCGCCCAGATGGCGCAGCATGCCGAACTCGCGCGTGCGGGCGATCGCCTGCGCCGAGAAGGTGGCGGCGATGCCGACCAGTCCGATCGCAATCGCCGCCAGTTGCAGCACGTAGGTGACGGCGAAGCTGCGATCGAAGATGCGCAGGCTCTCGGTGCGGATCGCGCCGGCCTCGTGGAACTCGGCCGAGCGCGCCTGCAGTTGCGCTGCCAGTTCGGCGATCACCTGCGCCGGCTGCGCGCCGGCGGCAAGCCACAGCGCCGCCTCGGTGCGCGTGTCGCCGCCGCCGGCTTCGCGCCAGGTGTCGGCGTCGACGATGATCGCGCCGGTCTGGCGCGCGTAGTCGCGCCAGACGCCGGCGACAAGGAACGCGCGCCGCGTGCCGGCCACCGGCAGTTCGATCGTCGCGCCGACCGCGGCGCCGTACAGCTCGGCGATCGCCTCCGACACCCAGACCGGCGGCGGTTGTCCGTCGCGCCAGGCAAGCGCGCCGCCGGTGAGCGGCAGTTGCGCGCCGGCGTTGGCGCGGTCGACCGGGCGCACGATCAGCGTCACCGTGGCGCGCGCCGGATCGAGCATCAGCTTCAGGTTGCGCGTGAACTCGGCGCGCGCCACTTGCGGGTGGCTGCGCAGAAGCTGCTGGTCGTGCGCCGACAGCACGGCGCTGGTCGCGCCCAGGCTGCCGCCGGGGGCGGCGCCGGCGCGCACGTAGATGTCGGCCGGCAGCACCCGGTCGAGCCATTGATCGACCGAGGTGCGAAAGCTCGTCACCATGGTCGACATCGCCACCATCAGCGCGAACGAGGCGACGATGCCGGCGGCGCCGATCGCGGCGAAGCGCGGTGTCGCCGCCAGCCTCGTAGCCGCCAGCCACCACGGCGCGCCGGCGCCGCGCCGGTCGATCCAGCGCGCCAGCGGCGCCGCCAGCCACGGCGCCAGTCGCGGCTTGAGCAGGATCGCGGCGACGAGCAGCAGCGCGATTGCCATGTAGGCGGCGAGCGCCACGCCGTGCACCGGCCCGGCCTGGGTCAGCGCCGTCGCCAGCGCCAGCAGCAGCAGCGCCGGCCACAGGCGCGCTCGTTCGTCGCCGCTTTCGACGCTGCCGGCCGCCTTCAGGGCCAGCGCCGGCGCCGCTGCCGCCGCCTCGCGCGCCGGCCACCAGCCGCCAACAGCGGCGGCGGCGATGCCCAGCAGCGCGAAGCCGGCGGCGATCGCCGGCTCGACCACCAGCGTCGGCGCGATGCCGGCGAAAAAGCCGCCGCCGAGGTCGCCGCCGAGCGCGGCCAGCGCAACCGAGGCGATCGCGAATGCGGCGGCGACGCCGAGCGCTGCGCCGAGTGCGCCGAGCAAGGCCGCCTCGGCCAGCAGCAGTGCCTCGACCTCGCGCCGGCGCAGTCCGATCACGCGCAGGAAAGCCAGTTGCGTCTGCCGCGCCTGCACCGCCTGCGCCTGCAGCGAGTAGACGATGAAGGCGCCGGTGAACAGCGCCACCAGCGCCAGCACATTGAGATTGACGCGGTAGGCGCGCGACAGGTTCGAGACGCGCAGCGCCGCCGCCTCGGCGCTTTGCACGGCAACACCGGCCGGCAGCGCCAGATCGCGCGCCAGCTCCTCGAGCCGCGCGCCGGGCGCCAGTTGCAGGTCGACGCGCGTGAGCAGTCCCAGGCGGTCGAGACGCCACTGCGCGAAGCCGAGGTCGATCGCCGCCACGACGTGGCCGTCGCGCGCGCGCGGCAGGTGCCCGACCACGCGCAGGCGTTCGACCCGCGCGCCGGCCTGCACCGCGATCTCGTCGCCCGGCGCGAGCGCCAGCGCC
>JBBIST010000070.1:0-17187 GCA_037441125.1 Burkholderiales bacterium | reverse complement strand
CACGGCTGCATCACCGGCGCCACCGGCACCGGCAAGACGATCACGCTGCAGGTGCTGGCCGAGCAGTTCTCGCGCATCGGCGTGCCGGTGTTCATGGCCGACGTCAAGGGCGACCTGACCGGCATCGCCAAGCCGGGCCAGCTCAGCGACCGGATGAAGGCGCGCCTCGAAAGCCTGAAGCTCGCCGAGCCGCAGTGGGCCGCCTGCCCGGTAGCGCTGTGGGACGTGTGGGGCGAGCAGGGCCACCCGGTGCGCGCCACCGTCAGCGACATGGGGCCGCTGCTGCTGGCGCGCCTGCTCAACCTGAACGAAACGCAGGAGGGCGTGCTGGCCCTGGCGTTCAAGGTGGCCGACGACAACGGACTGCTGCTGCTCGACCTGAAGGATCTGCGTGCACTGCTGCAGTTCGTCGGCGACAACGCCGCGCAGTTGCGTACCCAGTACGGCAACATCAGCGCCGCCAGCATCGGCGCGATTCAGCGCGGGCTGCTGCAGATCGAAAGCCAGGGCGGCGACAGGTTCTTCGGCGAGCCGATGCTCGACATCGCCGACCTGATGCAGACCGCCGACGGCAAGGGCGTGGTCAACATCCTCGCCGCCGACCGGCTGATGAACAACCCGCGCCTGTACAGCACCTTCCTGCTGTGGCTGCTGGCCGAGCTGTTCGAGAACCTGCCCGAGGTCGGCGACCGCGACCAGCCCAAGCTCGTGTTCTTCTTCGACGAGGCGCACCTGCTGTTCTCGGAGGCGCCGGGCGCGCTGCTGGAGAAGATCGAGAAAGTGGTGCGGCTGATCCGCTCCAAGGGTGTGGGCGTGTACTTCGTCACGCAGAACCCGCTCGATATCCCGGACAAGGTGCTGGGCCAGCTCGGCAACCGCGTCCAGCATGCGCTGCGCGCCTTCACGCCGCGCGACCAGAAAGCGGTCAACGCCGTCGCCGAGACGATGCGGCCGAACCCGAAGCTCGACCTGAAGGCGGCGATTCTCGAACTGGCGGTCGGCGAGGCGCTGATCTCGCTGCTCGATGCCAAGGGCACGCCCGGGATCACCGAGCGCGCGTTCGTGCTGCCGCCGGCGAGCCAGATCGGCCCGATCACGCCGCAGGAGCGCGCCGCCTTGATCAAGAGTTCACTCGTCGCCGGTGTCTACGAACAGACGGTCGACCGCGAAAGCGCCTTCGAGATTCTGCGCCAACGCGCCGAGGTCGAGCCCACCGAGACCGGCGGCATGCGCGGCCGGCCCGAAGGCGCGGGCCGCCAGGCGCCGGCGGCAGGCGGCGGCAAGGTCGGCGGGCTCGGCGACATCCTGTTCGGCTCGACCGGGCCGCGCGGCGGCCGGCGCGAGGGCGTGGTCGATGCGATCGCCAAGAGTGCGGCGCGCTCGGTCGGCAGCTCGATCGCGCGCGAGCTCACGCGCGGGGTGCTGGGGTCGCTGCTGGGGGGCGGCCGGCGGCGTTGACGTTGCTGTGGAGTGTGCGCGACGCACTGGCTCGTCTCAAGCGCGCCAGTCGTCACCGGGCATGATCCGGCGCATGAACGCATCGAACAGCGGCACCGTGAAGGCAGTGTCGCCGTGACTCGGACTCCATACCATCCCTTTGGCGATCAACTGGTTGCGGATGGGGCCGAGCGAGGTGACCTTGCGGCCCAGGCGGTCGGCGATGTCGCCCGACCTGTGCGGGCCGGGGCCCAGCTCGGCCATGGCCCGCATGTAGCGCTTCTCCGCCGGCGCCAGTCGGTCGAACCGGACGCGAAAGAAGCTCTCGTCGAGCGCGGCGACCGCCACCCTGGATGCTTCTTCGACGTCGTTGCGCGTGATCGGAGAGACGGTCGCGACGTCCCAGGCCTGCTTGCCCCACTCCTGGAGGAAGTAGGGGTAGCAATGCGTCTGCGCGACGATCAGATCGAGCGCGTCGCTCGTGATTTCGACGCCCTGGTCGCGCGCCGGCTTGGCGATGGCGGAGCGCGCGGCCTCTTCGGACAGCGGACCGATCTCGGGAAAGTCGAACAGGCGTTCCGAGTACGACTTCGCCCGGCCCATCTGGCCGCGCAGTTGCGGCAGCCCGGCACCGACGAGAACCACCGGCAGTCGCCGTTGCGCGCAGCGGTGCAGCGCCGTGATCAGGGCCGCGAGCTGGTCTTCCTCGACGTACTGCAACTCGTCGATGAACAGCACCAGCGCGGTCCCCGCCTTCTGTGCCGCGGCGCCGGCAACTTCGAGCAGCGCCTGCAGGTCGTGTTCGAGGTCGCCGTTGTCGGCAAGGCCGGGTTCGGGGTCGAAGTCGAAGCCGACTTCGATGTCCCGGTACTTGACCTTCAAGGCCTTGGCGAATCCGGCCAGCCCGCGCAGCGCACGCGCGGCGAGGTCCTTCGCCTGCTCCTGGCGGGACAGGCGCAGCAGCGCGACCCGCAATTGGGGCGCCAGTAGCGCAGGCAGCGAGCGCCCTTCCGGCGCTTCCACGCGCACCGTGTGCAAGCCGGCGGCTTCCGCGTCCTCGCCCATCCGGTCCAGTAGCACGGTCTTGCCGACGCCGCGCAGCCCGACCATCAGCACGCTTTTCGATGGCAGCCCCCGCCGGACCCTTTCCAGCGCGATGCGGATCGACTCGATCAACTCGTCGCGGCCGGCGAGTTCGGGCGGAGGGGTCCCGGCACCGGGGGAGAAGGGATTGGCGACCGGATCCATGCGAGCGATTTTATGCGGATCTTTTGCGATTTACGAGAATCACATAAACCGCCCAATTTTCGCCAAATCGAGCCGGGAACGGATCCGGGCTGGGTCAAACCCTGGCCTGCTTAGCGACATTGCTCAGCAACCGCAGGTTGTCGCACCGGCGCAGGCCGGGGCGACGACCTGGGCACCACGACTCGTTTCAGTACTTGCTGCTGGCGGCCTTCTTGGTCATGGCGGGTCAGGAGTGAAAGCCGATGCGGCGCTTGGGCTTCGCCTTGCGCGTTTCGTCCTCGGCGATCAGTTGCTTGATGGCGTCGAAGACCACAGTCAACTTCTCGTCGTACTTCTTCTCCATCGCCTCGATCTTTCGTGCCAGCTCGCGGTTGCCGTCCATCAGCCGGCGCAACTGCACGTAGGTGCGCATGATGGCGATGTTCACCTCGACCGCGCGCGGCGAGCGCAGAACGCTGGAGAGCATGGCGACTCCCCGTTCCGTGAACGCGTAGGGCAGGGCGCGACGGCCGCCATGCGAAATCGAGGTCACGATCCGCGACCTCAAGGTGTTTCGAGCGATAGTTCGCTCGGCGGAACTTGAAATGCCAATTTGGCATTTCAAGTTTTCCCAGTCGTCGGCCGTCAGTCGAAACATGAAGTCGTTCGGGAATCTGGCGACGTTGCGCTGGACTGCGCGATTTCACAGCCGCTGACCGCATGCGGCCGATCGACCCGGCCAAGATCACAACCTGTGATCATGAAGGAAGGCGAATCTCATCACGAACTGTGACGAGTTCGAATTGCCGCTCGCTGCGGTCACGCCCTCTGACCGCATCGCCTTGCGGTTTGAGATCACGATCCGTGATCTCAAAGCCGGTCGCTCCCCGTCGCGATACACGCCGGTTGTCATGTCGGCGGTCGACCGAGAGCGAGGTATCCGAGCCGTAGCGGTACGGCACTTCGAGCCCGAGGCTGCGCGGGTTGGCGTCGCGCCACTTGGTCAGCAGCAGATGCGAGTTGAGTTCGTAGACGTCCTGCTACTGCCGCACGTCGCCAGCGTGGACGAGGTTCAGGTCCGCCGGCTTGCCGATGACTCCGGAATTGCGCGTCTCGGTTGCGCCCACCAGGTCGGGTGTCAGTGTCCATGCCCCTCGACGGAGGCCGGAACTCGAGCCGGTGGCGGCCGAAGCTTACAGGCGCGCCGGTCGAAACGGCGGCGTCGACACGCGGTCTGGATACGGCTGCGTCAGCGCAGACGCGCCGACGATTGAGACACGCGGCGCGGCTGGCCGCGTGCAGTCCGGAGAGGTGGCCAGTGACGGCCGCCGACGCCGGCGCCGTGCCCTAGGCCGTAGCGCTTTCCAGGCAGCCGCGCGGCGCCGGCTCCGCGGCCCGCTGCAGGACCCGCGCCAGGACCTCGGGCACTTCGAACAGCGCGCGGTTGTCGATGCGGGCGACGTTGGCCTTGAACTCGGGCAGGCGCTGCAGCACCGTGCGCACGGCGGCGCCGACTTTGCGGTGCGAGGGCACGACGAGGCCGAGGCCGTTGTCGAGCACCCAGTCGGCGTTGTAGCGCTCCTGCGGCATCGTCCAGGCGTTGCGGATCGTGATCACCGGCAGACCTTGCTGGACCGCTTCGCTGAGGCTGCCCGGACCGGGCTTGCCGACGAAGAAGTCCGCCAGTTGCATGTAGTGGTGCACCTGCGGCGTGAACTCGACGATGAGCCGCGCGGCGCGCGCCGGGCGCCGGCGCAGCGCCTGCGCGAGCGCGCGGTTGTGGCCGCACAGCAAGATGAGCTGCACGTCGTCGAGCTGCCGTGCCAGCGTGCGCATCGCCGCCGAGCCGTGGCCGCCGAAGAGCACGACGCCGATCGGCTGCCGCGGATCGAAGCCGAGCCGCGCGCGCTCCTGCTCGCGGTCCGGCAGCGGCGGCGCATGGAACTCAGGCCGCAGGATCATCCCCGACACGCGATGCACCTGCGCCGGCGGGCAGCCCTGCGCCAGCGCCTGCGCCTGCGCGCGCGGCGTGCCGCAGACGACGTGCTGCGGCGTGCCCGGCTCGACCCAGAAGCTGGGCGGCGTGTCGGCCAGATCGGTCATCACGGTGACGTAGGGCACGCCCGGCAGCGCCGCGTTCAGGCTCGCGACCAGCGCGCGGTTGAAGTGCGGGATCAGCGAGACCACGAGGTCGGGCTCGCGGCGCAGCCAGTAGTCGCGCAGCCGCTCGACCAGCAGGCCGTGGCCGAGCCGGATCGACGCCTGCAGCAGCTTTAGCTCCTGCGCCATGCCGGCGGTCCAGCCGCGCGCCAGCCGCTTGTTGTAGAGGTCCTCGGGCGCGAAGCCGCACAGTCGGCGGAACTGCTGCTGCGGATCGAGGATCTCGAACAGGTTGGCGCAGGCCACATTCCAGTCCGGTCGCCGCTCGGCGAGAACGGCTTCGAGCGCACGCGTGGCGGCGCGATGGCCGCCGCCGGCGTTGAAGTAGATCAGCGCGACCGAGGTCATCGACCGGCTACGCCTAGGCCGCAACGACGCGCCGGTGGCCGCTGCCCGGCAGCGTCCGCAGCGTGTTGCCGGTGGTCGCCGTGTAGGTCCTGCTGAACACCGTGCTGACGTAGCGCCACTCGGCGCGGCACTCGGCCGCGGTGGCGGTGAGCAGCAGATAGCCGCGCCGGCTCGTGTCGGCATAGACGAGCGGATCGATCAGCGCTTCGAGCGCGCGCGCGAAGGCGGCCGGATCCTCGGCCGGGAAGATGGCCTCGAAGCCCGGCGACGACACCGACGCAGTGGCGAACTCGACGCCGACCGCGTTGCCTTGCGCATCGGCCAGGTCGTTGGCCCAGGCGTTGTGCGTGTCGCCGGCGAGCACGACCAGGTTGCGGTTCAGCTCGCGCGCGGTGCCGAGTACGGTCTCGCGCTGCACCGCATAGCCGTCCCAGGCGTCGAGGTTGTAGGGGATCGACGGTGCCCGCAGGATCGCCAGCTCCTGCGGCGTGAGCGACTGCGGCGCGGTCTGCGCCTTGTGCGCCAGCGCCGCGTAGCCGGCGACACTGATCTGCTGGAACAGGATCGGCGCCGGCACGTTCATGCGCGCCATCAGCACCTGCTGTCCGAGCACCTGCCAGGTCGCGCTCGATCGCGCGAGCTGGTTCTGCAGCCATGCGGTCTGCTCGGCGCCGAGCAACTGGCGCGCCGGGTTGCCGACCGCGGCGGCGAACGCCGCCGGATTCAAACCGGCCGGTGTCAGGAAGTTGGCGTAGCTGAGCTGCTCGTCGCGGCCGACAAGCCGCGTGTCGAGCATGTGCAGCGACAGCAGCGTGCCGAAGTCGAAGCTGCGGAAGATCCGCTCCGGCCGGCCCGGCTGCACCTCGCGGATCGGCAGCCACTCGTAGTAGGCGCGGATCGCCGCCGCGCGCCGCGCGGCCCACTCGCCCTCGGTGGCGGGCTGGTGGTTCTCGGCGCCTTCGCGCCAGGCGTTGTTGGCGGTCTCGTGGTCATCCCAGACGGCAATCAGCGGCACCTTCGCGGTCAGCGCCTGCAGGTCGGGGTCGCTGCGGTACTGCGCGTGGCGGCGGCGGTAGTGCGCCAGCGTCAGCAGTTCGGCGTCGGGCTCGGACAGGCGGTCGAGCTCGGCCGCGCGCTGCGAGGCGTAGCCGCCGCGGTCGTACTCGTAGATGTAGTCGCCCAGGTGCACGGCGGCGTCGAGGTCGTCGATGCGCGCGGCGTCGGCGTAGGCGTTGAAGTAGCCGGCCGGATAGTTCGAGCAAGAGAACACCGCGAGCTTGACCGCGCGCGCGGCGCCGGCCAGCAGCGGCGGCAGCGTGCGCGTGCGGCCGACCGGCGAGGCCAGATCGCGGCCGATGAAGCGGTAGTAGTAAGTGGTGCCGGGCCGCAGTCCGTCGACGTCGACCTTGACCGTGTAGTCGCGCTCGGGCAGGGCGAAGGCCACGCCGGTGCGGACCCGGCGCCTGAACTGCGGCTCGAGCGCCACTTCCCAGCGCACCGGGATGCGCCTGAGCTGCTCAAGCTCGCCGGCCAGGCGCGGGTTCTTGCGCGCCTCGGCCTCGGCCGCTGCGAGGTTGGCGAGCGCTTCGGCCGACGGCGAAATGCGCGTCCACAGCATCACGCGGTCGGCCAGAGGATCGCCGCTGGCCACGCCGTGGGCGAAGTCGGCGCCGCCGAAGAAGCAGCCGGAAAGCGACAGGCTGCCCCAGGTGGCGGCGCCGCCGGCGGCGACCAGGCGCAGGAAACCGCGGCGCGGCTCGATCGCGGCGTCGGCGGCGGCGAGGGGGTTCGGTTCGGTCATCTTCGCGCTCCTTGGACGGTGGCGCGAAGGCTGCTGCGCCGATGCGTCAGCGCGATGACAGCGGCGCGCGGCGCGAGTCGAGGAACCGCACGGCGCATGCTAAAAGAGTCGCGAGGCGCTGGACCGGAAGCGATGCCGTTTGTCGTGACGGACCGGCAGTCAGCGAAAGTGATTCGTGACGGCGACTCCACTGTCGGCCCTGCAAGAGCTGCCGCTGGCGCAGGCGATCCGCGCCTCGGTCTGGGCCTTTCCGCTGCTCGAGATCGTTCACATCGCCGCCCTTGCGGCGATGGTTGGTTCGGTGCTGATGGTCGAGCTGCGCGTGTTCGGTCTGGGGCGCGCGCTGCCGCTGCCGGCGCTCGGGCGGCTCGGCGCCGCGGTCGGCGTGACGGCGTTCGTCGTCATCGTCGCCAGCGGCAGCCTGCTGTTCCTGTCGGACGCGGCCGGCTATGCGGGCAATCGCGCGTTCGTGGTGAAACTGGTGTTGATCACCGCCGCGGCGGCCAATATGGTGGCGTTTCACGCGCGCGGCTCGCTCGAACGCGCCGACCGCGTGGCCAAGCTTCAGGCGGCGGCGTCGCTGCTGCTGTGGCTGGCGGTGATCGCCGCCGGCCGTCTGATCGCCTACGTGTAGAAGGAGTGGACATGAAGCGTCGCGGAATTCTGGTTGCGGCACTGGCGCTGGGCGCGTTGCCGGCGCGCGGCCATCACGGCTGGTCGAGCTTCGATCAGCAGCAGCCGCTGTACCTCGAGGGCCGGGTGCGCAGCGTGCAGTGGCGCAATCCGCATGCGGAACTGGTGCTCGAGGTGGGCGCGCTGGCGCTGCCGGCCGACCTGTCGCAGCGCCGGCTGCCGGCGCAAGCGCAAAGCGTCGACGCAGCGGCGATCCTGGCCCGGGTCCGTCTGCCGGCGGCGCCGGCCGGCGACTGGGAAATCGAACTGGCGCCGCTGTCGCGCATGGAGGCGTGGCAGATCGCGCCGCTGAAGGCAGGCGATCGGGTCGAGCTGATCGGCTACGCCGGCGTGCCCGGCCGGCCGCGGCTGATGCGCGCCGAGTACCTGATCGTCGACGGCCGCGCCTACGGCCTGCGCTCGGCACCGCGACGCTGAGCGCGGCACTTACTTGCGGCTGCGCGCGGCAACCGAATCCCAGTCGATGCCGCGCCGCGCCGCCATCGCGCGGCCGATCTCCTTCAGGTCGCGCGCGCGCAGCACGCGCTTGAGCGCGGGCGCGAGCACGCCGTCCTCGATCTCGATGTGGGCGCGGTACTTGGAGACGAACAGCATGATCTGCACCTCGTCGAAGTGCGGGTCGTTGCCGGCCTCGATGCGCTGCAACTGCGCGCGCAGCGTCTGATACAGGTCGTGCATCTCGCGGTGGTCGGCGAGCAGCGAGTCGATCGTGGCCGCGATCGGTGCTGCCGCGGGATCGGCCTGCGCGCGCAGCTTCTCGAGCAGGCGCGGAAACAGGTCGACTTCCTCGTCGTCGTGGTGGCGCGGCGCGGCCTCGTCGAAGTAGCGGCGGATCGAGGCCGCGGTCACCTTCGCGTCCTTGCCGATCGGGTGGTGCTTGAGGTGGTCGACCAGCCGCTGCAGCAGCGCGTTCATGCGCGCGATGCGCTGGTGGCAATCGAGCCACATCTGCAACGGCCGGTCGTAGCCGGCAGTCGGAGGGTTGAAGCCGATGCGGGAGACGGCGTTCATCGGTGGGCCTGCGTTCGGTTGCGAGCTGCGGGCGCGCGGCCTGCGGTCGCGACCGGCGGCGCCGTGCGTAAGGCGCAGTTGAGGGCAATCGCAGCCGGCCGTGTTTGAGCGGCGTCAACGCGCCGCGTGACGGCCGGACGCAGGCGCGGGGCTCAGGCGGTGGCGTTCGCGCTGCGCGCCAGCGGCGCGAGTGCGTTCGCCACGCCGGCGCTGACGCCGGACAACAGATGGTCGATCAGTTCGCGCACCGGCCGGATTTCGGTGCCGAAGGGCAGGCGGCCGTCGCCGCGGAAGAACAAGCCGGTCTTGACGTCGCCGCGCAGCGCGGCGGCAAGCTGGTGGTCGATGCAGAACTGACCGAACTTGGCGATGCCGTCGCGCAGGCCGCACTGCGCCAGGCAGTCGAACACCATCGTGCAGCGCGCACGCGGCGTGCCGCGCAGTGCGACCTTGGCCTGCAGCTTGGCCTCGACCTTCAGGTAGGCCTCGAGCCAGGGTGTGCGCACCGCGCGCGCCGGCAGCCCGGCCACGCTCTGGAACTCGACGAGGTCTTCGGGCCGGGCACCGGCCAGTACGCGCTTGAACTCCGGGTGCGCGTCGCCTTCTTCGGTCACGGCAAAGGCGGTGCCGACCTGCACCGCCGAGGCACCGAGCGCGAACAGCTCGCGCACCCGCTGCGGCGAGTTGATGCCGCCGGCGGGGATCAGCGGCAGGTCTTCGGCGCCGATCGAGCGCAGCAGCGCGCGCGCCTCGGGCAGCACGTTCTCGAACTCGAAGCGCGGGTCGTCGAGATCGGCGATGCGCGCCGCGCCGAGGTGGCCGCCGGCGTGCTTCGGGTGCTCGACGACGATCGCGTCGGGCAGCCGACCCTTGCGCTCCCATTTCTTCAGGATCAGGCTGATGCCGCGCAGATCGGACAGGATCGGCACCAGCGCCACGCGCGGATGCTCGGCGGTCAGCTCGGGCAGATCGAGCGGCAGGCCGGCACCGACGACGATCGCATCGATACCGCTCTTGCACGCCTGGCGCACGTAGGCCGCGTACTCGGTCACCGCGCGCATCACGTTGACCGCCAGCACTCCGGCGCCGGCGGCGATGCGGCGCGCGGCGCCGATCTCGCGGTCGAGCGCTTCCAGGTTGGCGGCGTTGATCTTGTCCCTGGCGTCGGCGCCGGTGCCGATGCGCGACGTGCGCGCCATCAGATCGGGGTGATGACGGCGCAGATCGACCGAAGCGATCGTTCCCACCGCGTTCAGGCTGGCGACCGTGCCGGCCAGGCGATGTGCGGACACGCCCACGCCCATGCCGCCCTGGACGATTGGCAGCAGCTCGCGCCCGGCGAGCTTGAGCGGCGGCAACGGCGGCAGGGCCGGCTGCGAATTCGGCTGGGCCGCTGCGGCCTCGTAGGGTTCGAATGGCATATGCACTTTCGCCGGCCGCGAAGGCAGCCATGAGGCCAAAGCTTAGCTTGGCGGTCAGCGCGCGGCCAGCGTTTGCGCAGGATCAAATCACTCCGCCTGGAGTAGTCGATCGCGGCACCGTTTGGGACGTTCTCGGCTTGCGCGCAGCGAGCGCTTCGCGTCTGATGCGAACGCTGGCGTGTGCGAGCGCGCGCGCCGCGTTTCAACTCACATCGAAGCTCGAAGCGCGTCCGCAGTGGCCGGGAGGGCCGGACGCGCAAAGGGCTCAGGAGACACGGCGATGTACGAACACCCCCTGCGCGCCGTCATGGACCGGCGCAAGCTCGTCAAGTGCGCACCCACGACCACGGTGGCTGAGGCGGCGCGGCGCATGGCCGAAGTCGGCATCGGCGCCGTGCTGGTGCTCGAAGCCGGCCACCTGGTCGGCATCTTCACCGAGCGCGACGCGGTGTTCCGCGTGATCGCGCGCGGCCGCCCGGTCGACACCACGCCGCTGGCCGAGGTGATGACGGCGCCGCCGCTGACGCTCGGGCCGGAGGCACGCTTCGGCACGGCGCTGGCGCTGATGCACAAGCACGGCTTCCGCCACGTGCCGGTGGTCGACGAGGGCAAGCTGGTCGGCATGGTGATGGCGCGCCAGGCGCTCGACCCGGAACTCGAGGACTTCGTGGTCGAAGCGCGCCGGCGCCAGCATTTCGACCCGGCGAAAGAACACTAGAAGTTGAACCCGCGGCTAACTTCGACGTCGACCATCCAGGCGACCATGCCGTAGTTCTTCGAGTACTTGGCGAACAGGGTGTCGATCACCCGCTGCGCGCGCTCGGCTTCGCACAGCACTTCGAAGCGCACGTTGCTCGACGGCGCCCAGCGCGCGTCCTGCTCGCCGCGCGCGCCGCGGCCGCGCACGTCGGCCACCGAGTAGCCCTTGGCGCCGATCTCGTCGATCAGGTCGCGCGCGATCAGGCGTTCGAGCGCGGCCTCGCAGACGATCGTCACCAGCTTTACGCCTTGATGCTGCATTGCTTGCCTCCCTGAGCCTGGGCCGCCGTCGCGCCTCAGCGCAACGGCCACAGCTCCAGGATGCGCGCCGACGGCGCGTGCACCAGTTGCGCGAACTGGTGATACAGCGGAATGCCGACCAGGACGTTGAACGGGAATGTGACACCGAGCGCCGCGCCCATCGACAGCGCCGGATTGGCCTCGGGAATCGCGATGCGCATCGCCGCCGGCGCGGCGATGTATGAGGCGCTCGCGTACAGCACCGCCAGCAGCATCGTGCCGCCGGGCGAAAGACCGAGCCAGTAGCCGACCAGCGCGCCGCCGACGCCGGAAACCACCGGCATGGCGATGCCGAAGCCGACCAGGAACAGGCCGGCCTGGCGCAGGTCGCCGATGCGGCTGGCGGTGATCAGTCCCATCGCCAGCAGGAACAGCGACAGGAAGCCCTTGAACATGCCGCCATAAAAGTCGGTCAGCGCGTCGGCGCCCTCCCGGCCCGAGATCCAGCCGATCAGCAGCGCGCCGACCAGCAGCACGATTGCCTTGCCGGCGAGCACCTCGTGCGCGAGCGTGTGCCACGGCGTGTCGCGGCTGATGCCCTTGGCGAGCAGGACGCCCATCATCAGCGCCGGAAACTCCAGGAACACGAGCAGCACCGTCAGGTAGCCCTCGAAGGGAATACCCAGTCGCGTCAGGTACGAGGCGCCGACGGCGAAGGTGACCACACTCACCGAGCCGTAGTGGGCGGCGATCGAGGCGGCGTCGGGGCGCGGCAGGCGGCCGATCGAACGCAGCACCTGATAGGCAACGAGCGGCGTGCCCAGGCTCATCAGCACCGCGGCGGCGATGGTCCAGGCGAGCGCCGGCGTGGCCGACTGCGACAGCTCGACACCGCCCTTCAGGCCGATGGCGATCAGCAGGTAGATCGACAGCACGTCGACCAGACCGCTCGGCAGCTTGAGATCCGAGCGCATCAGGCCGGCGGCGAGGCCGAGCACGAAGAAGCCGACGACCGGGTCGATGACCATGAGAGGGTGGGATGCGCGCGGGCCGGAGGTGGGGCGCGATCTGCGTCGCTTGGGCCAAGGCGCCGACGCAGTATGCGCGCGTTCACCGGCGCGAGCCAAGGCACCGGCGCTTGATCCGGCGCAAGGAAGTTCGCAGGCGAGCGCGCGAAGCTGCGCGCCACTTCGCGCGCGCGCCGGAACACTAGAATTCGCGCGTGCCTTGTTGCGGCCGCGCGCCAGCCCGGTGCGCGACCTTCCCCGTCCGGCGATCGATGCCCACCGACCCTGCTGCGCGCAAGCCCGAACTCGTCTGCCCGGCCGGCTCGCTGCGCGCGCTCACGGTGGCGGTCGACGCCGGTGCCGACGCCGTCTACCTGGGGCTGAAGGACGCGACCAACGCGCGCAACTTCGCCGGCCTGAACTTCGACCTGGCGGCGATCCGCGAGGGCATCGCCTACGCCCGCCGCCGCGGCCGCAAGGTACTGATGGCGCTTAACACCTTCGCCGACGCGCGCGACACCGCACCGTGGCGGCGCGCGGTCGACGCCGCCGCCGAGCTCGGCGTCGATGCGCTGATCGCCGC
Organism: Burkholderiales bacterium; assembly: GCA_037441125.1. Classification (GTDB taxonomy): domain Bacteria; phylum Pseudomonadota; class Gammaproteobacteria; order Burkholderiales; family Burkholderiaceae_F; genus JALHMQ01. Next base: position 4,500 of record JBBIST010000070.1, on the reverse strand, counting down.
CGACATCGCCGTGCTCGCCTACGCCGCGCGCACGCATCCCGAGCTGCGATTGCACCTGTCGGTGCAGGCGAGCGCGACCAACTACGAGGCGATCGAGTTCTACCGCAGCCGCTACGGCATCCAGCGCGCGGTGCTGCCGCGCGTGCTGACGCTGTCGCAAGTCGCGCACCTGATCCGCCATACGCGCGCCGAGATCGAGGTCTTCGGCTTCGGCAGCCTGTGCGTGATGGTCGAGGGCCGCTGCCACCTGTCGAGCTACGCCACCGGCCAGTCGCCGAACAACTTCGGCGCCTGCTCGCCGGGCGGCCACGTGCGCTGGGAGGAGCGCGCCGGCGGCGTCGACGCGCGCCTGGCCGGCATCCTGATCAACCGCTATGCGCCGCACGAAGCGCGCGCCTACCCGACGCTGTGCAAGGGCCGCTTCGCGGTCGGCGAGGCGGGCCGGATCGGCTACGCGATCGAAGAGCCGACCAGCCTGAACACGCTGCCGATCCTGCCCGAGCTGATCGACGCCGGTGTGGCGGCGGTGAAGATCGAGGGCCGGCAGCGCAGCCCGGCCTATGTCGAGCAGGTGACGCGCGTCTGGCGCGCGGCGATCGACGCCGCCTGGGCGGCGCGCGGCCGCGCCGCCGGCTACGCGCCGGCGCCGGCCTGGGGCGCCGTGCTCGATCGCCTGTCCGAGGGCCAGCAGCACACGCTCGGCGCCTACGCGCGGCCGTGGAAGTAGCGCCGGCAATCGCGCCGCGCGCCGCCTGAACATGAGCGAGACGATGCGCTTCGCACTATCCGTCGGCCCGGTGCTCGCCTACTGGCCGCGCGCGCGACTGATCGAGTTCTACGCCCAGGTGGCCGACTCGCCGGCGCAGTCGGTGACGCTGGGCGAAGTAGTTTGCTCGCGCCGGCGCGAACTGCGCAGCGATGATTGGATCGATCTGGCGCGCGATCTGGCCGCCGCCGGCAAGGAAGTGCTGCTGGCCACGCAGGCGCTGATCGAGTCCGAGGCCGAGCTGCGCACGCTGCGACGCCTCGCCGCCTGCGACGAGTTCATGCTCGAAGCCAACGACGCCGCCGCAGTGCGGCTCGCGGCCGCCGCCGGCCGCCCGTTTGCGCTCGGCCCGCACGTCAACGTCTACAGCGCCGATGCGCTGGCTGAGTACGCGGCGCTCGGCGCTTGCCGCTGGGTGCCGGCGGTCGAGCTGCCGGTCGAGGCGGTGGCGGCGATCGGCGCCGCCGGCACCGCTGACGCCGAGGTGTTCGCCTTCGGCCGCCTGCCGCTGGCGATCTCGGCGCGCTGCTTCACCGCGCATCACTACGGCTTGAAGCGCGACGAATGCGGCTGGCGCTGCCTCGAGCACCCGGACGGGCTGCTGCTGCGCACGCAGGAGGGCGAGGACTTCCTCGCGCTCAACGGCCTGCAGACGCTGTCGGCACGCGTGCAGTGCCTGCTCGGCTGGCGCCGGCAACTGCTGGCAGCCGGGATCGCGCGCCTGCGGCTGTCGCCGGTGGCCGAGGGCTTTGCGCAGGTGCTGGAAGTCTTCGAGCGCGTGTTCAACCGCGGCGCCGACGCCGCCGCTGAACTGGAAGCGCTGCGCGCGCTGCCGCTGCCGGGCGCGCTCGCCGACGGCTACGCGCGCCGCGCCCCCGGCCACAGCGCGCTTGCGGCCTGAACTGCCGACGATGAGAACGCGATGAAAACTGCCGCCGAATCCCCCTTGGGCCTGCCGCTGCCGGCGCCGCTGGCGGCGCTGCTGGGCGTGGCGCTGGATGGTGCGCGGCGCATCGTCGAGCGGCTGCCGCCGCAGCCGCCGTCGTTCGTGCTGGCGCACGCGCTGAATCGCGCGCTGCTGCCGCGGCTGGACCCCGAGGCACGGACCGCACTGGCGCAGTGCGTGGTCGAGATCCGCGTGACTGACCTCGGCCTGCGGCTGCGCCTGATCCTGACCGACACCGGCTTCGCAGTCGCCGCGGCCGACGCGCCGGCGGCGCTGCGCATCACCGCGCCGGCGGCTTCGTTCTATGCGCTGGCGACCGGGCGCGAGGACGCTGACACGCTGTTCTTCGAGCGCGCGCTGGTCATGGAAGGCGACACCGACTACGGGCTGCGGCTGAAGAACACGCTCGACGCGATCGGCCCGCTCGATCCGCTCGACCTCCTGCTGCCGCCGGCGCGGCGCTGAGGATCCGCGCCGCGGCCGCTTTCAGCTTGCCGGTTCGTCGGCGGCGTCGAAGTCGATGCCTTCGATGCGCGCGGCGCCGGCCAGTTGCTGCAGGTAGTGGCGCAGCGCGGTGGCGAAGGCCTGCTGGCGCAGCGACTGCGCCACCGCGCCGCGCACCGCTTCGAACGGCGGCGTCGAGCCGGGCGCGCGCTCGAGCACCTCGACCACGTGCAGGCCGAAGCGACTGTGTACCAGTCGCGGCAGCACGCCGACCGCGGGATGGCCGAAGACCTCGCGCGCGAACTCGGGCGCGCAGTCGGAGGCCCGCAGCCAGCCGAGGGCGCCGCCGTCGGCGCCGCTCGGGCAGTTGGATAGCTCGCGCGCGGCGGCGGCGAAGCGCGCGTCGCAGTGCTCGCGGCCGGCGGCGCGCAGGTCGATCAGGCAGGCTTCGGCACGCTCGCGCAGGGCGTTGATGTCGACGCCCGGGGTGACCGCGAATAGCACGTGGCGCAGCCGCGCCCGTTCGCCGCTGGCGTAGCGCGCGGCGTGGGCGGCGTAGTGGCGGCGGCAGGTGGCCTCGTCGGGCTCAGGCTGCGCCAGTTCGCGCTCGAGCAGAGTTTCGATCGCAGCCGCCGCGGCTTCGCTGATCACGCCGGCTGCCGGCGGCGGATCGTCGGTCGCCAGCAGGCCCAAGCCGATCGCGCGCTGGCGCAACAGCTCGGTGCACACGCGCTGGCGCAGTTCGCCCGGCGCCAGCAGCTCGGCGGCATGGTTGACCGGCACGCCGTTGACGCGCGCCAGGGCGACGCTGCGCCGGGCGTCGAGCGCGCTCATGGCGCGGTCGGCGCGCGGCCGGGCTGGTTCTGGCCGGCGGGCACGTTCATGCGGCGCGAGCGCACGAGCTGGTAGGGCCGAAACACGTAGGCGAGGGTGGCCAGTCCGCTCCACACGTGCACGAGGCGGCTGAACGGGAACAGCAGGAAGATCAGCATGCCCAGCAGCATGTGCAGCTTGCTCACCAGAGAGACCCCGGCCAGCAGCTCGACGTTGGGCTGGAAGACGACGATGCTCTGCAGGTACTTCGACAGGGCCAGCATCTCTCCGACCTCGGCCGCGGGGTAGCGCGCGAGCAGCAGCGTCGACAGGCCGAGCGCGAGCTGCACCCAGAGGATGATCAGGATCGCCAGGTCGGTGCGATGGCTGGTCAGGCGGATGCGCGCGTCGAACATGCGCCGGTACAGCAGGATCGTCAGGCCGACGAAGCAAGCGGCGCCGGCGATGCCGCCGCTGACGTTGGCCACCACCTTCTTCGACTCGGGGCTGATCAGCCAGGCGTAGGCCCATTGCGGCGTGAGCAGGCCGAACAGGTGGCCGACGAACAGGAACAGGATGCCGGCGTGAAACAGGTTGCTCGCCAGACGCATGCCGTCTTTGCGCAGCAGCATCGACGAGTCGCTCTTCCACGTGTACTGGTCGCGGTCGTAGCGGGCGAGGCTGCCCATCAGGAACACGGCCAGGCAGAGGTAGGGAAAGATCGCGAACAGGAAGGTGTTGAGGGCGTTCATGCGCGGGACTCCTCAGGCGGCGCGCGGCTGGGTCGCGCCGGACGCAGCGGGGCGGACGATGTGGATCGGTTGCGGCTGGCCGGGCCGGCTCTGGCCGGCGGTTGAGCAGCCGCCGAAGGCGGGCGGCTCTTCCCAGGTCTGGTCGAGCGGCGGCTCGTCGGCCAATGCCACCGGCTCGGCGCGCTCGCCGGCGAGGTCGAGCACGGCGGCGAGCACGCTGGCGTAGCCGCTGCCGCGCTTGAGCAGGGCGCTGAAGATCGCGCGCACGACGTGCGCAATCTCGCGCAGGAACTCGCGCGCCTCGCGCGCCGGCTGCGTGCTCGCGTACTCGAGCGCCACCGGCAGGTAGTCGGGCAGTTCGCCCGCCACCAGTCGCAGACCGGCGCGCTCGTAGGTCTGCGCCAGGTCGATCATCGCCGGGCCGCGGTCGCGGCTGTCGCCGTGCACGTGCTCGAACAGGTGCAGCGAGTTCTGGCGGCCGCGGTCGAAGATCTCGACGTATTCGGCCTCGGCGCGCAGCGCCGGCAGCGCGCCCAGGCGCGCGGCCAGCGTCTCGAGCTCGGCCAGGCGCGCCGGCGGTAGCGCCGCCTCGGCGCGCAGCGCCTCGGCCAGCGCGGGAAGTGCGGCGCGCAGCTCGGCGTCCGGATAACGCAGCAGCCAGGCGAGTGCGCGCAGCGTGTGCGCCATTTTCGGCGCCGGGGAGTCGAACAGTCCCATGGCTAGACCTCCGCCTTGATCGGGATCGTGCGCTTCTTCTCGCTGCCGAACAGGCTCGTCTC
>JBBIST010000069.1:0-17227 GCA_037441125.1 Burkholderiales bacterium | reverse complement strand
AACTGCTCTCGCTGGTCGGCGGCTCAGGGCAGAGCGCCGCGACCGCCGGCGCCACCGCCGGCATGTCGGCGAGAGCGATCAGCCAGCCGCTGGCGTCGTGCGCGGCGGCAACCCCGGCGGCGATCGAGCTGCCGATGCCCTCGTCGGCGCGCGCGTTGACGACGAGTTCGCAGCCGGCCTCACGCAGCGCCTCGTGCAGCGACTGCTGCAGCGGCGTCTCGGCCGGCCGCACCACCGCCAGCACGCGCGGTAGTGCTGCGCGCAGCGCCAGTGCAGCCGCCACCGCCACCGGCGAGCCGCGGTGCGGTCCGGACGGAGCCGCAGCCAGCAGCTTGCTCGCCTGTCCGAGCGGATCGAAGCGCGCGCCGCGTCCGGCCGCCAGCATGATCGCCACCGGCGCGTGTTCGCCGCTCATCGCTTCGCGCGCCGCTGAGCGGCAGCGGGCAGCGGGCGAGGCGCGCAGTCGGCGCGCGCGACTCGCAGCAGTGCGTCATTGGCCCGACACACGCGGCCGGCGCAGCGCGTGCGAGACTTTCGCGCGCACGCGCGGCCTCGCGCCTTGGCTGCGCGGCACAGGCGCCGGCGGTGGCTGCGCCGCGACCGACTCGACGGATCGTCCCTCATGCGCAAGCTCCTTGCCTCTCTCTCGCTCGCCATCGCGCTTGCCGGCTGCGCCAGCGCGCCGTCCGGTCCGGTCGAGGTGCGGTTGATCGCGTTCAACGACCTGCACGGTCACCTCGAGGCCGCCCCCGGGCTGACGCTCGCCTGGCCCGACCCGGCGCAGCCCGAGCGCGCGCTGCGCCTGAACGCCGGCGGGGCAGCGTACCTCGCCGGCACCGTGCAGGCGCTGCGCGCCGGTGCGCGCCACAGCCTGGTGCTGAGCAGCGGCGACCTGATCGGCGCCACGCCGCTGATATCGGCGCTGTTCCTGCACGAGTCGACGATCGACGTGATGAACCGCCTCGGCCTGGACATCGCCGCTCCCGGCAATCACGAGTTCGACGCCGGCCGCGCCGAGTTCGAGCGCGTGATCGGCGGCGGCTGCCGCGCGCCCGACGCGGGTGCCGCGACCGTCTCGTGCGCGCTCGAGCACCATGCCGGCGCGCGCTTCGAGCATGTCGCCGCCAACATCGTCACCGAGCGCGGCCGGACATTGCTTGCGCCCTCGACCGTGCGCGAGTTCGACGGCGTGCGGGTCGGCTTCATCGGCGCGGTCACGCGCGCCACACCGCGCCTGGTGTCGCCCTCGGGCGTAGTCGGGCTGCGCTTCACCGACGAGGCCGAGGCGATCAACGCCGAGGCGGCGCGCCTGAAGGCGCAGGGCGTCGAGGCGCTGGTGGTGCTGATCCACGAAGGCGGCGAGATCGGCAACCAGGGTACGGCCGCGGGCTGGAACGACACCGCCTGCGACAACCGGCGCGGGCCGGTGTTCGAGATCGCGCGCCGCCTGAGCCGCGACATCGACCTCGTGTTCTCGGCGCACACGCACCAGGGCTATCGCTGCGTGGTCGACGGCCTGCCGATCCTGCAGGCGACCGCGCACGGCCGCGGCGTCAGCGTCGCCGACCTCGTGATCGATCGCAAGAGCGGCGACGTCGACCGCACGCGCAGCCGCCACCGCAACCTGCCGGTGTTCAACAGCCGCAGCGATCCGGCGCTGCGCGCGATGATCGTCGCCGCCGAACCGGCGCCCTTCGACGCGGCGTTGCGCGAGGCGCAGCCGGTGGCGGCGGTGGCGCAGCGCGTTGCCCAGTACGCGGCTGCGGCCGCGCCGCTGGCGCAGCGCGTGGTCGGGCGCATCGGCGGCAACTTCGAGCGCGCCGCCGCCACCGACGCCAGCGCCGGCCGGCTGATCGCCGATGCCCAGTGGCTCGCCACGCGCGCGCCCGAGCGCGGAGGCGCGCAGTTCGCGCTCATGAACCCGGGCGGCGTGCGAACCGACCTGCGCTGTGCCGGTGCCCCGCCGTGCGAGGTGACCTACGGCGACGTGTTCACGATGCAGCCCTTCGGCAACAGCCTGGTCGTGATGACTCTGAGCGGCGTCGAACTCAAGCGCTTGCTGGAAGACCAGCAGCGGCCCGGCCGCGCCGCACCGCTGTTCCTGATCCCGTCGGCGTCGCTGACCTACCGCTGGCAGGCATCCGCGCCGCACGGCCAACGCGTGCAGGAGCTGCGCATCGGCGGCGCGCCCTGGCGCGCCGACGACAACTACCGCTTCACCGTCAACAGCTTCCTCGCCGAAGGCGGCGACGGCATGTCGATCCTGGCGCAAGGCCGCGATCGCGTCGGTGCCGGCCCCGACCTCGAGGCGCTGATCGCGCACCTGGCCTCCGTGCCCGCGCCCGACCCGACGCCGCGCATCACGCTCGTGCCCTAGGCGCGAGCGGCGGGCGGATCAGGACGGCCCGGCGGCGCGGTGCTTGAGCGGTTCGTGCGCGTGATCGCGCACGCGGTCCTTGTGGCGCAGTACCTGCCGGTCGAGCTTGTCCATCAGGGCGTCGATCGCCGCGTACATGTCGCCGTCGACGTGCTCGCAATGCATGCTGTTGCCGCGCACGCGCAGCGTGATCTCGGCCTTGCGGCGCAGCTTGTCCTCCACGGAGAGCAGGACATCGGCGTCGATCACGTGGTCGAAGTGGCGTCGGATGCGCTCGATCTTGCCTTCGACGTAGCCGCGCAGCGCGGGGGTGACCTCGACGTGATGGCCGTGGATGATCAGGTTCATGCAGGACCCCTTGTCAGTGGAACGGACGACGGCGCCGCGGCCCGCGGCCGGGCGCCGACTCAGATCGATTTGCGCATCGCCACCGGTGCGATCCGCAGCGCTTCGCGGTACTTGGCGACCGTGCGTCGCGCCACCACGAAGCCCTGTTCGCCCAGCAACTGCGCCAGCCGGCTGTCGGAGAGGGGATCGTTCGGGTCTTCGGCTCCTATCAGTTGCTTGATCAAGGCGCGGATCGCGGTCGACGAGGCCGCACCGCCGGTTTCGGTCGCCACGTGGCTGCCGAAGAAGTACTTGAGTTCGAACACGCCGAAGGGCGTGGCCATGAACTTGCCCGAGGTCACGCGCGAAATGGTCGACTCGTGCAGGCGCACGGTGTCGGCGATCTCGCGCAACACCAGCGGCCGCATGGCGATCGCGCCGTGGTTGAAGAAGTTCGACTGGCGGTCGACGATCGCCTGCGACACGCGCAGGATCGTCTCGAAGCGCTGCTGCACGTTGCGGATCAGCCAGCGTGCCTCCTGCAACCGCGTCGACCAGCTCGCCTGCGCCTCGCTGCGCTCGCCGCGCTCGCGCCGCACCGCCGCCGCATAGGCCGGGTTCACGCGCAGGCGCGGCATCACTTCCGGGTTGATCTGCGCCAGCCATCGATTGCCTTTGCGCCGCACGTAGATGTCGGGCACCACGTAGTCGACCCTGTCGCCGCCAAAGGCTACGCCCGGATGCGGGTTCAGTCCACGGATGACCCGGATCGCCGCGCGCAACTCGACCTCGGTGCTTTCCAGCAGCCGGCACAGCTTGACCGAGTCGCGTGCCGCGAGCAGCGGCAGATGTTCGGCGACGATGCGCCGCGCCAGACGCAGCGCCGCCTGCTGCTCGCCCTCGGCGGCGAGCAGCAGGCGGTCGATCTGCAGGCGCAGGCACTCGCCGGCACTGCGCGCGCCGACGCCGGCCGGATCGAAGCTGTGCAACAGCGCGCGAGCGGCGCGCAGCTCGTCGCCGTCGACCAGTGCCGCGGCCGGGCACAGCGCCAGCAGTTCCTCGTCGCTGCAAGCGAGGTAGCCATGGTCGTCGAGCGCGTCGATCATCAGCTCGACCAGCGCCCGGTCTTTCGGCGAGGCCTGCGTGAGCGCGAGCTGCTCGCGCAAGTGCTCGGCGAGCGACGGCGCCGCGCACGCCCACTGGCGCGGACCTTCGTCGTCGTCGCCGTCGGACTGCGACGGTCGGCCCCAGTCGCCAAGGCCGGCGTCGTCGCCGGCGTCGTGCGCCTCGGCCGCTTCGCCGCCGGCGCCGTCGGCCGCGTCGATCTCGGCGACGGTGCGCGTGCCGCCGTCGACGATGGCGCCGTCGCCGGCGACGCGCAGCGGCGTGGCCAGCGGGTCGTCGTCGCGCTCGAGCAGCGGGTTGTCGGCCAGCGCCTGCTCGAGCTCCTGGTTCAGTTCCAGCGCCGACAGTTGCAGCAGGCGGATCGACTGCTGCAACTGCGGCGTCAGCGCCAGGTGCTGGCTGAGGCGAAACTGCAGGCTGGTCTTCATTGCCGGGCGCTTGCGCTGGACGCGGCGCTGCGCGTCGCCCGTGCAGCGCAAGCGAATTGATCAGGCGTGCGCCCCGGACCTTGGCAGCAGAGCGGCCGGGCGGGCGCGCGCAAAGCAACGGCAACGAGGACCGGCGCCACGGGTCGCACGTGCCTACATGCGGAAGTGTTCGCCGAGGTAGACGCGCCGCACCGACTCGTTGGCGACGATCTCCTCCGGCCGGCCTGCGGCCAGGACCTCGCCCTCGTTGATGATGTAGGCGTGGTCGCAGATGCCGAGCGTCTCGCGCACGTTGTGATCGGTGATCAGCACGCCGATGCCGCGCTCCTTGAGGAAGCGCACGATGCGCTGGATCTCGATCACCGCGATCGGGTCGACGCCGGCGAACGGTTCGTCGAGCAGGATGAAGCGCGGCGAGGCGGCGAGCGCGCGCGCGATCTCGACCCGCCGGCGCTCGCCGCCCGACAGCGACAGCGCCGGGCTGGTGCGCAGGTGCGCGATCTGCAGCTCGTCGAGCAGGCGGTCGAGCCGCCGCTCGACCTCGGCCGCGGCGAGCGGCCGTCCGTGCTCGTCGGCCTGCAGCTCGAGCACGGCGCGCACGTTCTCCTCGACCGTCAGGCGGCGGAACACCGACGCTTCCTGCGGCAGGTACGACAGCCCGAGGCGCGCGCGCTTGTGGATCGGCAGGTGGGCGATGCTGGCGCCGTCGAGCTCGATCGTGCCGCCGTCGAGCGGCACCAGGCCGACCACCATGTAGAAGCAGGTCGTCTTGCCGGCGCCGTTGGGGCCGAGCAGGCCGACCACCTCGCCGGCGTCGACAGTGAGCGACACGTCCTTGACCACGACCCGCTTGCCGTAGCGCTTGCGCAGGTGCGCGACCTCGAGCCGGCACGGCGGCGCCGTGCCGGCGGCCGCGATCTGGGCGCTGGCGGCGGTGTCGTTGGCCACGCTGACCCGGCCTACTTCTTGACGGCCGGTGCCGGCCGCAGCGGCGCCGGTGGCGCCGCCGGCGCCTCGTCGGCGCGCGGCGCCAGGATCAGCCGCGCGCGGCCGTCGGCCACGCCCGGCTCACCGGCGACGGTGAAGGTGGCGGTGCGGCCGTCGTAGGTGATCAGGCGGCCGGTCACCTCGTCGCGCGGCAGCGCATTTTCCAGCCGCCGCCACAGCGCGCGCTCGATCAGGCGCACGGTCTCGGTGCGCTCGTCGTACTCGATGCGCTCGGCGGCACCCTCGAAGTGCTCTTCGACCCCGGGGCGGATCGGCTCGCGGCGCTGGCGAAAGGTCGCCAGCCGGCCGGCGGCGGCGGTCACGGTCGCGCTGCGGTAGCCCTCGGGCGTTTCGCGCAGTTCCATGCGATCGCCGGTGATGCGCAGCGTGCCGCGCGTGAGCACGACATTGCCGACGCAGACGCTGACCTGCTTGAGGTCGTCGGTCACGCACTGGTCGCCTTCGATCATCGTCGGCTGGTCGCGGTCGGCGCGCATCGCCGGCGAATCGCCGGCCGCCAGCAGGCAGCCGATCGCGGCGAGGGCAAGGAGCGCGGCGCGAGCGCCGATCGAGCGCATCACTGCACCTGCTCGGTGGCCGGCGCCAGCACGATGCGCACGCGGCCGTCGAAACGCGCGCTGCGCGCGATGCCGTCGATCTGCATGCCGCCGTCGGCGCTGATGCGGCTGGCGCCGCGTTCGACCTCGACCGGCCGGTCGGTCTGGAAGCGATCCTGGTCCGGAATCGCCAGCAGGTACTCGGTGCGCACGCGCATCGGCGGCGCATCGGCGGCGGCGGCGCGCCGCAGTTCGACCCGCCCGTGCAGATGCACGCGGCTGCCGGCGTCCTCGACCTCGCCGCGCTCGGCACGCACCTCGACCTGCGGTTGATCGGGGCTGAAGCTCAGCAGCCGCGGTGCCGCGAGCAGGACCCGGTCGGTGTCGGCATAGTGCTCGAGCTGCGCGGCGAAGAGCTTGTGGCGCACGCGGCCCTGGTCGTCGAACTGGGTGATCACCAGCCTCGCCGCCTCGAAGTCGGGCGTTCCCGGCGCGGCGGCGGCCTGCGCCTGCGGCCGCCGCAGTTCGCGCGCGTACCAGTAGCTCGAGGCGGCCACCAGCGTCAGCAGCACGATCGCCACCAGCGAGCCGAGCCGCTCACGCATGCGCTACTGCCTCGCCGTAGTTGCGCAGCAGCTCGTCGAAACGGCCCTGCGCGCGCAGGATGAACTCGCAAAGCTCGCGCACCGCACCGCGGCCGCCGGGCGCAGCCGCAATCCAGTGCGCGGCCGCCTTGACTTCGGCGCAGGCGTCGGCGACGGTGGCGGCGAGCCCGCCGTCGTGTGCCACCCGATGCAGACACGGCAGGTCGGGCCAGTCGTCGCCGATGTAGGCGACGCGCTGCGCCGGCAGCGCGGTTGCATTCAGCAGTCGTTGCAGGCCGGCGCCCTTGTCGCTTTCGCCCTGGAGCACGCGCGCGATGCCGAGCTCGCGCGCGCGCGTGGCGACGATCGCCGAGCGGCGCGCGGTCAGCAACGCCACTTCAACGCCGGCGGCGCGCAGCAGCTTCAGGCCGTGGCCGTCGCGCACGTCGAAGGCCTTGAGCAGCTCGCCGCGGGCGCCGAAGTACAGCCGGCCGTCGGTGAGCACGCCGTCGACGTCGCACACCAGAAGTGCGACCCGGCGCGCGCGCTCGGCCGCCGGGTGTGCAGGCTCGAAGCCGCGCGCCGCCATCGCTACAGCACCTTGGCCGCGGTCAGGTCGTGCATGTGCAGGGCGCCGACCAGGCGGCCGTCGTCGATCACCAGCAACTGGTTGCGCAGGCTGGCGTCGAGGATGCGCGCCGCCTCGGCCGCGAGCAGGGTCGACGGCACCGAAAGCGGCGAGCGCGTCATGACCTCGCGCACACTGAGCGCGCGCACGTCGCCCACGCGCTCGATCAGCCGTCGCAGGTCGCCCTCGGTGAAGATGCCGGCGACGCTGCCGTCGGCCTCGACCACCGCGGTCATGCCGAGCCGCTTGCGGCTGATCTCGGCCACCGCTTCGAGCACGGTGGCGTCGATCGCCACCACCGGCAGCGCTTCGCCGCTGCGCATGATGTCGGCCACCCGCGTCAGCAGGCGCCGGCCGAGCGCGCCGCCCGGGTGCGAGCGCGCGAAGTCGGCGGCGCCGAAGCCGCGCGCGTCCAGACAGGCGATCGCCAGCGCATCGCCGAGCGCCAGCATCGCCGTCGTGCTCGAGGTCGGCGCCAGGTTCAGCGGACAGGCTTCCTTCTCGACGTGCACGTCCAGGTGCACGTCGGCATGGCGCGCCAGAGACGACGACGGCTGGCCGGTGATCGCGATCAGCGGCGTGCCTTCGCGCTTGAGGATCGGCACCACGGTCAGCAGCTCGGCGGTCTCGCCCGAGTACGACAGCGCGACGACGACGTCGGCCGGCGTGATCATGCCGAGGTCGCCGTGCGCCGCCTCGGCCGCGTGCACGAAGACCGCCGGCGTGCCGGTCGAGGCGAGCGTGGCCGCGAGCTTGCGGCCGATGTGGCCGCTCTTGCCGACGCCGCTCACGACGACCCGGCCGCGGGCGGCGAGCAGCAGGTCGACCGCGCGCTGGAAGGTCTGGTCGAGGCGGCCGGCGAGTGCAGCCACCGCGCCGGCCTCGATCTCGATCACCTGACGCGCGAGCTCGAGCGCGCCGCTGCGGGCGCGTTCGCTGGGCGCGGGGGCAAGACGCATCGGGACTCGGGTGCAGGTGCGGCCGGAAGGCGGTTTCGCCCGCGGTGATGCGGGCGCGGCAAACGGCGGCGATGATACTCTCGGCCGCCGGTGGCATAAGTCTTGCTGGGCACCTCGCGTTTGCACCGGATCGCACCCGAATGGCGCTCGAACTGACGCTGGTGCTGCTGGCCGCCGCGGTGGCGGGTGTGGTCGCGTTCCGGCTGCTCAACCTGCCGCCGATGCTCGGCTACCTGGTGGTGGGAATCGCCATCGGCCCGCACGCGCTTGGCCTCGTGCCCGAGAGCCGCGAGGCGCGCTACCTGGCCGAGTTCGGCGTCGTGTTCCTGATGTTCTCGATCGGCCTCGAGTTCTCGCTCGCGCGCCTGCGCAGCATGCGCCGCATCGTCTTCGGCCTCGGCGGCGCGCAGGTGCTGCTGACGATCGCCGCGGCGACGCTCGCCGGCCTGCTCGCCGGCCGCTACTTGCCGGCCGAGCTCGGCCTGTCGGCGCCGGCGGCGTTCGCTCTCGGCGGCGCGCTGGCGATGAGCTCGACCGCGATCGTGATGAAGCTGCTCGCCGAGCGGCTCGAGCTCGAGACCGAGCACGGCCGGCGCATCGTCGGCGTGCTCCTGTTCCAGGACCTGGCGGTGGTGCCGCTGCTGGTGATCGTGCCGGCGCTGGCGCGCGCGCCGCACGAGTTGCCGGGCGCGCTCGGCCTGGCGCTGCTCAAGGCGGCGGCGATCCTGACCGTGCTGCTGGTCGGCGGCCAGTGGCTGCTGCGGCGCTGGCTGCACCTGGTGGCGCGGCGCAAGTCGCACGAGCTTTTCATCCTCAACGTGCTGCTGGTCACGCTCGGGCTGGCCTGGCTCACCGAGCACGCCGGCCTGTCGCTGGCGCTGGGCGCCTTCGTCGCCGGCATGCTGCTGTCGGAGACCGAGTACCGGCACCAGGTCGAGGAGGACATCAAGCCGTTTCGCGACGTGCTGCTCGGCCTGTTCTTCATCACCATCGGCATGCTGCTCAACGTGCAGGTGGTGGTCGAGCAGTTCGGCTGGGTGCTGCTGGCGCTGCTCGTGCCGACCGCGTTCAAGTTCGCGCTTGTGCTGCTCGCGGCGCGCGCGCTCGGCGCCGGCCTCGGCGTGGCGATCCGCACCGCGCTGCCGCTGGCCGCCGCCGGCGAGTTCGGCTTCGTGCTGCTGAGCCAGGCGGGTGCGCTGCAACTGCTGCCGCAGTCGCTGATCCAGATCGTGCTGGCGGCGATGCTGCTGTCGATGCTCGCCACGCCGTTCCTGGTGCAATACGCCGAGCCGATCGCCCTGCGCTTCGCCGCCTCTGAGTGGATGGCGCGCTCGCTCGCGCTCACCTCGGTGGCGGCGCGGGCGATGGCCGCCGAGCGGCACGTGATCATCTGCGGCTACGGCCGCAGCGGCCAGCACCTGGCGCGCATGCTGGCGCAGGAGGGCATCGGCTACGTCGCCCTCGACCTCGACCCGGACCGCGTGCGCGAAGCCACCGCCGCCGGCGACTCGGTGGTCTACGGCGACGCCGGCCGGCGCGAGACGCTGGTGGCCGCCGGGCTGGCGCGCGCCGCGGCGCTGGTGGTGAGCTACAACGACGCGCGCTCGGCGCTGCGCGTGATCCACTTCGCGCACGAGCTGCAGCCGTCGCTGCCGATCATCGTTCGCACCCAGGACGACGCCGACCTCGACAAGCTGCTCGCCGCCGGCGCCACCGAGGTCGTGCCCGAGGTGTTCGAAGGCAGCCTGATGCTCGGCTCGCACGCGCTGGTGCTGCTCGGCGTACCGCTGGCGCGCGTCGTGCGCCGCGTGCGCGAAGCGCGCGACTCGCGCTACCGCCTGCTGCGCGGCTACTTCCACGGCGCCGACGACGGCCACGCCTTCGACCACGACAGCCACGAGCGGCTGCACTCGGTGCTGCTCGATGAGGGCGCGGCCGCGGTTGGCCGGTCACTGGCGGCGCTCGGCCTGAAGGAAGTCGGCATCGAGGTCACCGCCGTGCGCCGGCGCGGCATCCGCGGCGCCGACCCGAGCGACGCGCTGGTGCTGCAAGCCGGCGACGTGGTCGTGCTACGCGGCGCGCCCGAGGCGCTCGAACTGGCCGAGGCGCGGCTGCAGCGGTCCTGAGCTGGCGCGCGACGCTCGCCGCTAGCCGGCGCGATGTGCGCCGCGGCGCCCCAGTAGCGCGCCCAAGTGGCGCCCGGTGTGGCTCGCCGCGTGTGCGGCGATCGTCTCCGGCGTTCCGGCGGCGACGATGCGGCCGCCGCCGTCGCCGCCTTCCGGGCCGAGGTCGATCACCCAGTCGGCGGTCTTGATCACGTCCAGGTTGTGCTCAATCACGACCACCGTGTTGCCGGCGCTGCGCAACTGGTGCAGCACCTTGAGCAGGAGCGCGGTGTCGTGGAAGTGCAGCCCGGTGGTCGGCTCGTCGAGCACGTACAGCGTGCGGCCGGTGTCGCGCTTGGATAGTTCGAGCGAAAGCTTGACGCGCTGCGCCTCGCCGCCGGACAGCGTGATCGCGCTCTGGCCGAGGCGGATGTAGCCGAGGCCGACGTCGGCCAGCGTCTTGAGCTTGCGCGCCAGCACCGGCACCGGCTGGAAGAACTCGGCCGCCGCCTCGACCGTGAGCTCGAGCGCCTGGGCGATGTTCAGCCCCTTGTACAGGACCTCGAGGGTCTCGCGGTTGTAGCGCCGGCCGTGGCAGGTGTCGCAGGGGACGTAGACGTCTGGCAGGAAATGCATCGCCACGCGGATCAGGCCGTCGCCCTGGCAGCCTTCGCAGCGGCCGCCCTTGACGTTGAAGCTGAAGCGGCCGGCGTCGTAGCCGCGTTCGCGCGCCGCCGGCGTCTGCGCGAACAGCTCGCGCATCGGCGCGAACAGGCCGGTGTAGGTGGCCGGGTTCGAGCGCGGCGTGCGGCCGATCGGGCTCTGGTCGACGCTGATGATGCGGTCGAAGTGCTCGAGCCCTTCGAGCGCGCGGTACGGCGCCGGCGCCTGTGCCGCGCCGTGCAGGGCGCGCGCCATCGCCGCCGCCAGCGTGTCGTTGATGAGCGTGCTCTTGCCCGATCCTGAGACGCCGGTCACGCACACCAGCAGGCCGACCGGAAGCTCGAGGTCGACCTCCTTCAGGTTGTTGCCGCTCGCGCCCGTCAACCGCAGCCAGTGCAGCCCGGGCCGCGCGCGCGCCGGCGGCGGCGCGATCTCGCAGCGGCCCGACAGGTAGGCGCCGGTGAGCGAGGCCGGGTGGTCGGCGATCTGCGCCGGCGTGCCGGTGGCGATCACCTGGCCGCCGTGCACGCCGGCGCCCGGCCCCATGTCGATCACGTGATCGGCGGCGCGGATCGCGTCTTCGTCGTGTTCGACCACGACCACCGTGTTGCCGAGGTCGCGCAACCGCTTCAGGGTGCCGATCAGGCGGTCGTTGTCGCGCGGGTGCAGGCCGATCGACGGCTCGTCGAGCACGTAGGTGACGCCGGTCAGCCCGGAGCCGATCTGCGAGGCGAGGCGAATGCGCTGGCTCTCGCCGCCCGACAGCGTGTCGGCGCTGCGCGCCAGCGTCAGGTAGGACAGGCCGACATCGTTGAGGAAGTGCAGGCGGGCGCTGACCTCGCGCAGGATGCGCTCGCCGACCGCGCGCCGCGCACCCGACAGGCGCAGCGTGTCGATGAGCTGCTGCGCCTGCGCCAGCGGCAGTTGTTCGAGCTCGTAGATCGCGCGCCGCTCGCTGCCTTCGCCGACGTACACGTGTCGCGCCTCGCGCCGCAGGCGCGCGCCGCCGCACTCCGGGCATGGCCGCTGCGCGCGCAGCTTGCCCAGTTCCAGGCGCACGGCGGCCGAGTCGGTCTCGCGCCAGCGCCGCTCGAGGTTCGGCAGCACGCCTTCGAACGGATGCTGGCGCACGATGCGGCGGCCGCGTTCGCTCGTGTACGGAAACGGCAGCGCTGTGGCTCCGGTGCCGTGCAGCACCTGGTCGCGAAACGACGCCGGCAGCGCCTCCCACGGGCGATCGAGGTCGGCGCCGGCCCAGCGCGCCAGCGCCGACAGCCACTGGTGGTAGTAGCGGTTGCGCGCGTCCCAGCCCGGGATCGCGCCGCCGGACAGGCTGAGCTCGGGGTGCGCAACCACGCGCTGCGGGTCGAAGAACTCGACCGTGCCCAGGCCGTCGCAGCGCGGGCAGGCGCCGATCGGATTGTTGAAGCTGAACAGCCGCGGCTCGAGCTCGGCCAGCGAGTAGCCGCACAGCGGGCAGGCGAAGCGGTTCGAGTACACGGTCTCGGTGCCGTTGTCGGTGTCGAGCAGCAGCGCCCGTCCGTCCGCCAGCCGCAGCGCCGTCTCGAAGCTTTCCGCCAGCCGCTGGCGCGCCTCGGCGCGCACCTTCAGGCGGTCGACGACGACGTCGATCGAGTGCGACTCGCCGCGCGCCAGGCGCGGCAGCGCGTCGGCCTCGACCACGGCGCCGTCGACGCGGAAGCGCACGAAGCCGCGTGCCTGCAGGTCGTCGAACAGCTCGCCGAAGGCCCCCTTGCGCGCCGCCACCACCGGCGCCAGCACCAGCACGCGCGTGTCGGCCGGCAGCGCCAGGGTGGCGTCGACCATTTGCGCGACGCTGCTGGCGGCGAGCGCGTGCTGCGGATGCTCCGGGCAGTGCGGCGTGCCGGCGCGCGCGTACAGCAGGCGCAGGTAGTCGTGGATCTCGGTGACCGTGCCGACGGTCGAGCGCGGGTTGTGGCCGGCCGACTTCTGCTCGATCGCCACCGCCGGCGACAGGCCCTCGATCGAGTCGACGTCGGGCTTGTCCATCAACTCCAGGAACTGGCGCGCGTAGGCCGACAGGCTCTCGACGTAGCGGCGCTGGCCTTCGGCGTACAGGGTATCGAAGGCGAGCGAGCTCTTGCCCGACCCCGACAGCCCGGTGATCACGACCAGCCGCCCGCGCGGCAGGTCGAGATCGATGTTTTTCAGGTTGTGCGTGCGCGCGCCGCGGATGCGGATCTCGTCCATCGGGGCTGGCCGTGGGAGTGGGCCGGCGCGTGCCGCCGCGCGCAGGCGAACTGGCTACTATAGCCACGCGCGCCGCCGCGCCGGGCGCAACCGCAAGGCCGCGGCTATGATCGTCGCCCCTTGCGCGGCGACCGCCGCGCCGCCGGACAACCAAGGAGAGCAGCGATGGCTTCCGTCAACAAAGTGATCCTGATCGGCAACCTCGGCCGCGATCCCGAGACCCGCTACAGCGCCGACGGTGCGGCGATCACCAACATCCGCATCGCCACCACCGACCGCTGGAAGGACAAGGCCACCGGCGAGATGAAGGAGCAGACCGAGTGGCACACGGTCGTGTTCTTCGGCCGCCTGGCCGAGATCGCCGGCGAGTACCTGCGCAAGGGGCGGCCGGTGTACGTCGAAGGGCGCCTGCGCACGCGCAAGTGGCAGGACAAGGAAGGTCAGGACCGCTACACGACCGAAGTCGTCGCCGACAACATGCAGTTGCTCGGCTCGCGCGAAGGCGCCGGCGCACCGCCCGCCGAGGCCGACGACGCCGCCGACAACAGCTCTCGCGCGCCGGCGCCGGCGCGCACCCCCGGCGGCCGTCCGGCAGGCAAGCCCGGCGCCAACATCGGCGATATGGACGACGATATTCCGTTCTGAGCTGCGCGGCGTTCTGACGGCGAGCTCGCCCGGGGCGCCGAGGTCGCGCTGCGCCGTGGTCTCGCCCGACACCGATCCGGCTCGGCGCGCCTGCAGCCAACGGCTCGCGCCGGTCCCGTGCGCTGTTCCGGCGTGCGGCTTCAGCACGCGTCTCTCAGCCGGTCTGGGCGGGGCCGCGCACCAGGGAGCGGGCAGCGCGAGACCTGCCGGGAGTCGTCTTCGAGCGCAGAGACCTTGCTGTGGCGCGCGGCGCTTTGGTCGGCCCGCGGCGCGTAGTCACAAGCCCGCTTCATTCACAGCGGGCCGGGCTGTGCAATGCGTCCACTCGCTCCGCCACTCCAACAGTCGAACACTGACCACGTGATGGAAGCGCAACAACTCCACTGGATCGCCAACTTCATCTGGGGCATCGCCGACGACGTCCTGCGCGACCTCTACGTCCGCGGCAAGTACCGCGATGTCGTCCTGCCGATGACGGTGCTGCGGCGCCTCGACGCCGTACTGGAGCCGTCCAAGCAGGCCGTGCTCGACATGAAGGCCACGCTCGACCAGGCGGGAATCGCCAACCAAGACCAGGCGCTGCGCCAGGCTGCGGGCCAAGCCTTCTACAACACCTCCCGGTTCACACTGCGCGACCTCAAGGCGCGCGCCAGCCAGCAACAGCTCAGGGCCGACTTCGAGGCCTACCTCGACGGCTACTCGCCGAACGTGCAGGACATCCTCGAGAACTTCGAATTCCGCAACCAGATCCCGCGTCTGTCGAAAGCCGATGCACTCGGCACGCTGATCGAGAAGTTCCTCTGCCCCGACATCAACCTGAGCCCGAACCCGGTGCTCAACGGTGACGGTTCGGTCAAGCACCCCGGCCTCGACAACCACGGCATGGGCACGGTGTTCGAGGAACTGGTCCGTCGCTTCAACGAAGAGAACAACGAAGAAGCCGGCGAGCACTGGACGCCGCGCGACGCCGTGAAGCTCATGGCGAAGCTGATCTTTCTGCCGATCGCTGACCAGTTTGAGTCGGGCACCTACCTGCTCTATGACGCCGCCTGCGGCACCGGCGGCATGCTCACCGTGGCGGAAGAGACCCTCAGGGAGCTTGCCGAGCAGCACGGCAAGCAGGTGGCCACGCATCTCTACGGCCAGGAGATCAACGCCGAGACCTACGCGATCTGCAAGGCCGACCTGCTGCTGAAGGGCGAGGGCGATGCCGCCGACAACATCGCCGGCGGCCCCGAGCATTCCACGCTCTCCAACGACGCGTTCCCGTCGCGCGAGTTCGACTTCATGCTCAGCAATCCGCCCTACGGCAAGAGCTGGAAGAGCGACCTCGAGCGCATGGGCGGCAAGGACGGCATCAAGGACCCGCGCTTCGTCATCGAGCACGCCGGCGACTCCGAGTACTCGCTCATTACCCGATCCAGCGACGGCCAGATGCTCTTCCTGGCCAACATGCTGAGCAAGATGAAGCGCGCCAGCAAGCTCGGCAGCCGCATCGCCGAGGTGCACAACGGTTCGTCGCTCTTCACCGGCGACGCCGGCCAGGGCGAGAGCAACATCCGCCGCTGGATCATCGAGAACGACTGGCTCGAAGCCATCGTCGCGCTGCCGCTCAACATGTTCTACAACACCGGCATCGCGACCTACATTTGGGTGCTGACCAATCGCAAGCCGGCGCACCGCCGCGGCAAGGTGCAGCTCATCGACGCCACGCCCTGGTTCAAGCCGCTGCGCAAGAACCTGGGCAAGAAGAACTGCGAGCTGTCGGACGACGATATCGCGCGCATCTGCGAGACGTTCCTGAAGTTCGAGGAGTCCGCGCAGAGCAAGATCTTCCCGAACGCCGCCTTCGGCTACTGGAAGGTGACCGTCGAGCGCCCGCTGCGCCTAAAGGAAGTCGACGCCGAGCGCGCCTACACGCCGAAGGAGATCAAGGCCCTGAAGGAGGCCGCCGAGCGTACCGACGACGCGCCGCCGGTGATCCGGAAGATCCACAAGAAGGGCACCGCTGCCGATCCGCTGCGCGGGCTGTTCCTGCATTCCTTTTCCTCTGGGAGACAGGCCGCATCCAGACTCCCCTCTCCCTCTGGGAGAGGGGCTGGGGGTGAGGGCGCCGGGGGTGAAGGCATGGTGGTCGAGTACGAACCCGACCCCGACCTGCGCGACACCGAGCAGGTGCCGCTGCTCGAAGATGGCGGCATCGAGGCCTTCATCCGGCGCGAGGTGCTGCCCCACGCCCCCGACGCCTGGTACGTGCCCGACAGCGTCAAGACCGGCTACGAAGTCAGCTTCACCCGCTACTTCTACAAGCCCAAGCCGCTGCGCACGCTGGAGGAGATCCGCGCGGACATCCTGGCGCTGGAGAAGGAGACGGAAGGGTTGCTCGGCGAAATCATTGGGGGAGCACGATAGTGATGGCCAAGTCGTCCAAACTGCGCGTGATGATCTCCAGCCGCTGCAATGACTCCTTCCCGGCTAATTCGAAGGGACGGCCTCTGTCAGAAATCAGGAAAGCTCTGAAGGCAGAGGTAGAAGCACTCGAGGTCTTCGGGAAGCCAATCGTCGAGGTCTGGATCAATGAGGACACCCCTCCGCAGGGTGGGACATGGGACAGCTGGGATGTCTGCATGCAGGCCGTCAAGGACTGCGACGTCCTCATTGCCCTGTCGAATGGCAACGCCGGATGGGCGCAGAGCGGCGGGGACATCGGGATTTGCCATGCTGAGCTGATGACCGGGCTGTCGCACTCACCAGGAAAGGTGCGATTGATCTCGCTTGGCAATGTCAAGCTGGCCAAGACTGCCGAAGGGGAACGCAACCGGCGTTTCCAGGAGTTCGTTGATAAGCAGGGCCTGTTTCGTGGCGGCACTCTTTCAACGGAAACGGAACTGAAGGAGCGCGTAAAAGAGGCGATTCGCGACGCCTTGATTGCTTTGGCACAGGCAGGAGTTCGGGAGTCGAGCAAGGGTCGTTTCCACAGCGGCGCGGCGCTCGATTGGAGCCGCCTCCACTTCAACGCACGCCAGGCCGAGATGCGCCGCGTGCTCCGCGACGCCATGCGCCAACGCGCAGGTTCGAGTGAGGACGGCGAACACCTGCTCGTTCGATTGGGGGGCGTGGATCTTCTGTGTGTTCCGACCGCTATCCCGGCGGCCCTGACCGTTAGTGCGGCCAAGGAGATGGTAGGCCAGCCGTTTCTCCGCGATCACGAGCTTTCGCCGGTCCTCAGCAGACGAAAAGGCACCTGCGGTGGCCCGGTCCACGTCATCGCCTGCCACAAGACCGCGACAGAAGCGCAGGCGACGAGGCTGCTTGGCTTTCCCGACGCGACTGTGGTGAGCGCGCCGTTTGGCGTCTTTGTCGCCGACGGCATCCAGAAAGTTCAATTCGCCTTCATCGTGAACTGCCGCGACGAAAGCACGACGCGACACGGCGCGCAGCGATTCTTTGAGTGGCTGGCACAGACCGGTGAAGAGGCCCTTGTCGCCGAGCGCGCCCAGGCGCGGGCACGAATCGTCGCCGCCATCGCACGAGAAACCAAGGTCTGACCCATGTCTGTTGACGATCGCTCAGAACTGACCCACCGCGATCATTCAAGACTGACCCACCG
>JBBIST010000068.1:0-18083 GCA_037441125.1 Burkholderiales bacterium | reverse complement strand
GCGGTCGAGCGGCTGCTGCCGTACGCGCCCGCCAGCGCCTCGCTGCTGCCGCCGGCGCCGGGCCGGCACGGCAGCGACTGGCTGCAACTCGCCGAGACGCTGCACGCGCGCTTCGGCTCGGAACGCGTGTTCCAGTTGCAGGCGCTCGACGATCACCGCCCCGAGCACGCCTGGCGCGTGCTGCCGCTCGCGCTCGACGCCGGTCAGTCCCCGGCCGCCGCGGCCGCCGCCGCCCGACGGCCGCTGCTGCTGGTCGAGCGCCCCCTGCCCCTGGCCTGCCGCGGCGGCGATCCCGCCGCTGCCGAACCGGCGCCCGACTACGGCGGCCCGCTGCGGCTGCTCGCCGGCCCCGAGCGGATCGAGGCCGGCTGGTGGGACCGCGCCAGCCCCGCCTTCGGCCAGCCGCGCGCCGCCGTGCAGCGCGACTACTTCGTCGCCCGCAACCCGCGCGGCCAGACGCTGTGGATCTACCGCGAACTGCAGGCGCCGCGGCACTGGTTCCTGCACGGGTTCTTCGCCTGAAGCGCACCGATGGGCCGGCGCCGGTGGCAGGATCGAAGGTCCTGCGCCGTCGCACGAACGAGCCGACAGCGTCGTCTCCCCGAGCGAACGATCGCGGCCGCGCGCTCGATCCGCGCCGACGATCGCCGCGCCGCCACGCGCCGGCTAGGCGATCAAGATCGCGCGCAAGTCGTTGACGTTGGTGCGTGTCGGACCGGTGATCACCTGGTCGCCCAGCGCTGCGAAGAAACCGTGGCCGTCGTTGTTCGCCAGGCTGTCGGCGGGGCGCATGCCCGCACGCCACGCGCGCGCCAGCGTGTCGGGGGCAACGATCGCTCCGGCCACTTCCTCGGCGCCGTCGACGCCGTCGGTGTCGCCGGCCAGCGCCCAGACGTTCGGCAGGCCGTCGAGGCCGAGTGCGAGCGAAAGTGCGAATTCCACGTTGCGGCCGCCGCGGCCGCCGCCGCGCACGGTCACCGTGGTCTCGCCGCCCGAGAGCAGCACGCAGGGCGCGGCCAGCGGCTGGCCGCGCGTAGCCACGCTGCGCGCGATGCCGGCCAGCACCTTGCCGACGTCTCTGGCCTCGCCCTCGATGGCGTCGCCGAGGATCATCGGCGCCACTCCGGCGGCGCGCGCTACCGCGGCCGCCGCCGCGAGCGAGCGGTAGGGCGTGGCGACGAGCTCGAACGCGGCGCGCGCCAGACGCGGATCGCCGGGCTTGACGCTTTCGCCGCGGCCGCTTTCCAGCACCTCGATCACCGGCGGCGCGAGCTCGATGCCATAGCGGCGCGCCAGTGCCAGCGCATCGGCGCAGGTGGTCGGGTCGGCCACCGTGGGGCCGGAGGCGATGTTGATCGGGTCGTCGCCCGGCACGTCGGAGATCGCCAGCGTCAGCAGGCGCGCCGGGTGGCAGGCGGCGGCGAGCCGCCCACCCTGGATCGCCGACAGATGCCGGCGCACGCAATTCATCTCGTTGATCGTGGCACCTGACTTCAGCAGCGCGCGGTTTAGCGCCTGCAGGTCGTCGAGCGCGAGGCCCGGCAGCGGCAGCGGCAGCAGCGCCGAGCCGCCGCCGGAGATCAGGCACAGGACGAAGTCATCGGCGCTCAGGCCCGAGACGAGTTGCAGCAGCCGCCGCGCGGCGGCCAGCCCCGCGGCATCGGGCACCGGATGCGCGGCCTCGACGATCTCGATCTGCCGGCACGGCGCACCATGGCCGTAACGCGTGACCACCAGCCCGCCGAGCCGCGCGGCCGAGTCCGCCCAGGCGTTCTCCACCGCCAGCGCCATCTCGGCCGAAGCCTTGCCGGCACCGATCACCAGCAGCCGGCCGCGGATCGCGCGCGGGTCGGGCAGGTGCGGCGGCAGGCAGTGGGCCGGCTGCGCGGTCGCGATCGCGGCGTCGAACAGGCGGCGCAGGAGGGCGCGTGGATCGTTCATCGCCGGCGAAGGTAGCACCCCGGGCGGCGGCGGACACTGCACGGCCAAAGCCGCATGCGCCCGCCGCGGCGCCGCCTCGTCCGCTGCTCCTGGCCGTGCGCTCTGGCACGGTCAGGCCTCGAAGGATGACTTGTCGGACCCGTCGCTTCAGGCGTGCGCGACAGCGCCCACCAGCCCGAGCGTCTCGGCCAGCTTCGGCGCCATCAGCGCCGCACCCGAGCGGCTCGCCGCCTGCGCCTTGATCGCACGGATCTGGTTGACCATCTCGAGCGCTGACTGCGTGCACGGCGGCAGGTCGACGTCCGTGGTGGCGATCGGCGTCACGCGATCGCCCCAGCGCACGACGTGCGCACACAGCGTCAGCCCGGCGCCGAAGGCCGGCATCAGCAGCAGCGCGCCGGGCTTGACCCGCCCCGACTCCAGCGCCTCGACCAGCGCCACCGGCACCGTGGCCGCGCTCATGTTGCCGTAGCGCTGCACGGTCAGCATCACCTTGTCCATGGCAATGCCGGCGCGCTTGACCACCGCCTCGATGATGCGCAAGTTGGCCTGGTGCGGCACCACCAGGTCGATGTCCGCCGGCGCCACGCCGCAGCGCCTTAGCGCCTCCTCGCTGGCGTGGCCCATGCCGTGCACGGCGCGCTTGAAGATCTCCTGGCCGTCGAAGTCCCACTGCGTGTCGCCGAGCGACACGCCGCGGTTGGCGTAGGCGCAGCCCATGCCGCGCACGCGCAGCGCCTGGCGCGCGTCGGCGTAGCAGCCGAGCTTCTCGCCGAGCAGGCCGATCGGCTCGTCGGTCGCCTGCAGCACCACCGCGGCGCAGCCGTCGCCGAACAGCACCGCCACACCGCGGTTGCTCCAGTCCATGTAGGGCGAGATCAGCTCGACGCCGATCACCACCGCGTTGCGCACGGCGCCGGTGCGGATCATCGCCGCCGCCGACGACAGCCCGTACAGGAAACTGGTGCAGGCGGTGTTCAGGTCCATTGCGGCGGCGTTGTGCGCACCCAGCCGCACCTGCACGCCCGAGGCCGAGTTCGGCACCTGCTCGTCGTTGCTGCAACTGCCGTAGACGATCAGGTCGACCTCGGCCGCCTCGAGTCCGGCGCAGGCCAGCGCGCGCGCCGCCGCCACGGTCGCCATCTCGGTGGCCGGCACGTGCGACACGCGCCTCTCGTGCATACCGGTGCGGCTGACGATCCAGTCGTTGTCGGTGTCGAGGAAGGTGGACAGGTCCGCATTGCTGAGGACCGCCGGCGGCATGCACTTGCCCCAGCCGGTGATCGCCGCGAATCTCATGGGTATCGCCCTCTTGAGTGTTGTTGTGTGTGCGCCGGCGCCAACCCCCCGCATCGGCGCCGCGATTGTGAACGATCGCGCACCCGCGTTGACAGCGCCTCGAGCCGGCTGATCTAATCGACGCGACCCCAAGGGAGAGCAGCCGCAGCGAGCGTGTCTTTGCCGCGCCGCTGACAAGGTCTGCCGCAAGAAACGAAGTTCGATCGCCGCTGCGGCCACGCCAGAGCGCCTTGGCGCGCAGCTTCTCGCTCTCGCCGGCGCGATCGACTCCCGCCCGACCCTCCCGCGGCCGCACCCCACTGGCTCTGTAAAGGCTCGCGACGATGGTGTCTGTCGGCACGCCACTGATGTGGTTGCTGTTTGCCGGTTTCGTTCTGGTCGCATTGGCGATCGACTTCTTCGCGATGAGCAAGCAGGGCGCGCACCGGGTCTCGATGACCGAGGCGGCGATCTGGTCGCTGATCTGGGTCGCAACGTCGTTCGTGTTCGTCGCCGGGCTGTGGTGGCACCTGGGCGGCAGCGGCGACGACGCCGCGGCACGGGCGCTGGCCAACACCAAGGCGCTCGAGTTCGTGACCGGCTATCTGGTGGAGAAGGCGCTCGCGGTCGACAACATCTTCGTGTTCCTGATGGTGTTCACCTACTTCGCCGTGCCGGCCGAGTACCAGAAGCGGGTGCTGATGATCGGCATCCTGGGCGCGCTCGTGCTGCGCGCGATCATGATCCTGGTCGGTGCCTGGCTGATCGCCCAGTTCCACTGGATCCTGTACCTGTTCGGCGCCTTTCTCGTGTTCACCGGCATCAAGATGTGGTGGGCGGCGGGACAGGAGCCGAACCTCGAGGACAACCCGGCGCTGAAGTGGATCCGGCGCCGGATCCGGATCACGCCGCACTACGACGGCGAGCGCTTCTTCACCGTCCACAACGGCGTGCGCATGGCGACGCCGCTGCTGGTGGTGATCGCCCTGATCGGCATCGTCGACGTGGTGTTCGCGGTCGACTCGATCCCGGCGATCTTCGCCATCACGCGCGACCCGTTCATCGTGCTCACCTCGAACGTGTTCGCGATCCTCGGCCTGCGGGCGATGTACTTCCTGCTCGCCAGCATGCACGACCGCTTCCACCTGCTGTCCTACGGGCTGGCGATCGTGCTCGTGTTCATCGGCGGCAAGATGCTGCTGATCGACGTCTACAAGATCCCGGTCGGCTGGGCGCTGTCGTTCACGGTGGTGGTGCTGGCCTCGACCATGTTGCTCAGCCTGCGCATCCCGGCGCGGCGCGACGACGACGGCGCGCTGGCGCTGCCGGGCGAAGACCGGTCCAGGCCCTGAGCGGCGCGCGCCTCAGCGGCGCTCGATCCAGTACAGCGTCGCCAGCGCCGCCGCCAGGACCACCAGGCTCGGCAGCGCCGCCACCATGATCGGCGGCCAGGTGCCGAGCAGCCCCAGGTGCGCGAACAGCTTGTTCAGCATGTAAAAGGCGACGCCGATCATCACGCCGCTGAAGATCTTCAGGCTGACGCTGCCCTCGCGCACATGCAGGTAGGCGAAAGGCAACGCCAGCACCATCATCACCAGGATCGCCAGCGGGTAGAAGACCTTGTTCCAGAACGCGATCTCGTAGCGATCGCTGCGCTGGCGGTTGTCGCGCAGATGCTGGACGTACTGCGCCAGGGCCACGAGCGACATGCGCTCGGGCTCGACCAGCAGGACGCCGAAGATCGCCGGCGTGAGCTCCGACTCCCAGCGCCGCTGCTCTTCGCGCACGATGCGCGTGCCGTCGCCGGGCTGCACGTCGCCGGCGGCGAGCGCCGGCACGCTCGTCTCGACCACGTCGCCGAGCAGCCACGCCCCGGGCGTGGCGTCACCCGGCGCCAGGAAGTCGCCGGTGGCGGCGGTCGAGATCGAACGCAGGCGGAACGACGGGTCGAACTCGAACACGCGCCACAGCGCGGTGGTCGCATCCGGCCGCACCACGCGCACGTTGACGAAGCGCAGCCGCTCGACGTTGCCGGCCTGGTCGCGAACGACGTCGCGCGCCCAGGCGCCCGAGCGCAGTTCGGTGGCGATGCCGGCGTTGGCGGCCTCGATGCGCACCTGGCGCGCCAGCCGCTCCAGCGGCGGCGCCACCACCTCGCCCATCAGGTAGGTGGCCGCCACGAGGACGATGCCGACGCGTCCGACCCACAGCGCCAGCCGGCGCGTGCTCATGCCGGAGACGCGCATGATCGTGAACTCGCTCGACGAGGCGAGCTTGGCGAGCGCGTAGATGGTGCCGATCAGCGCCGCGATCGGCATCAGCTCGTAGATGCGCGAGGGCTGCGACAGGGCGACGAAGGTGAGCGCCGTGCCCAGCGTGTAGCCGTCGCGGCCGACGTCGTCCAACTGCGCCACGATCTCGAAGAAAGCGAAGATCGCCAGCAGCGCCAGCAGCACGAAGCCGGTCGCCAGGGCGACCTCGCGCGCGAGATAGCGGCGCAGCGTGTTCATGCCGCCTTCGCGCCGGCCGCCGCGGCCGGCCAGCGCGGCAGCCAGCGCTGCAGGTAGACGCGGCGCACGAACAGCAGCACGATCGCCGCCGCCACCAGCGCGTGCGGCAGCCACAGCGCCGTGCCGAAGTCGATCCTCTGCGTCTGCACGTAGGCCTGGATCAGTTGCACGCCGGTGAGATAGCAGAAGAACACCGCCACCGCCACCAGCAGGTTCGCCGACCGCCCCAGGCGCGGGTTGGTCCAGGCCAGCGGCACCGCCAGCAGCGTCAGCAGCAGCGCCATCAGCGGCACGCCGATGCGCCACATCAGCTCGGCCTGGTCGTAGGGCGCGCGCTGCTCGAGCAGATCGCGCGTGCTCTTGGCGCGCGCCTTGACCTGCTGCAGCGGTGCCACCGCGCGCGGCTCGATGCGGATCGCATAACGCTCGAACTCGACCAGCCGGTACTGTGCCTGCCCCGGCGTGCCCTCGTAGCGCCGCCCCTGCGACAGGACGACGAAGCGCTCGCCGTCCGGTCGCACCTCGATCACGCCCTCGGCGGCGACGATCACCGCCTCGCGCCCCTGGCTGCGGTGCGAGACGAAGACGTTGCGCACCAGTCCCGCCTCGAGGTCGACGCTCTCGACGAAGAACACGCGATCGGCGGCGGCCGACTCGATGAAGCGGCCGGGCGCCACGCGGCTCACGTCGTCGCGCTGCGCGAAGCGCTCCTTGCTCTCGACGATCTGGCGCTGCGCCCAGGGAGTGACTGCCAGCGACAGCACCGCCACCAGCAGCACCACCGGTGCGGCGAAGCGCAGCACCGGGCGGATCCAGTCGAGCAGGCTGCGCCCGGCGGCGAACCAAACCACCATTTCCGAATCGCGGAAGGCGCGCGTAAGCGTGATCAGGACGGCGATGAACAGCGTCAGCGTCAGCAGCGGCGGCAGCCAGGTGAGCGCGGTCAGCGCCACCAGCGAGAACACCGCCTGGTTGTCGACGCGGCCGCCGGCCGCCTCGCCGAGGATGCGCACCAGCCCGACCGAAAACAGGATCGAGAACAGGACGGTGAACACCGCGCCGGCGTTGCTCGACAGCTCGGCGACGATTGCGCGCCGGAACAGAGTCATGCGCAACGGCCCGAGGTCGCGTTCGACCAGGCGCAGCCACTTGCGCGCGCCGCGGCGATCGAGGTCGCGCCGCTATACTGGCCGGCCCCGAGCGTCACCAAGCGAGCGCGGCCGGATCGCAGGCCCGAGCCCGGAGTCGGCACAACGACGCTTTTCACAGGACAGGGCGCTTGGATTCGCTTGGACCCGGCGGGGCGGTTGCGGGTCGTGGGACACCGCGCAGACAGGAGGCGCTGCGCGCGCCTTCCGGACTGCCGCCCTCGATCGCCTGAGCGCAAAACAGACAACAGAGAAGAGGCGATGGACTTTATCACGAAGGTTGCGACCCCCGAGGCGATCCGCTGCGACTGCCTCGCGGTCGGGGTTTTCAGCGATGGCACCCTGAGCCCGTCGGCGCGCCGGCTGGATGCGGCCAGCAAGGGGGCGATCAAGGCCGCGCTCAAGAGTGGCGATGTCACCGGCAAGCGCGGCAACGCGGTGCTGCTGCGCGCGCTCGACGGTGTGGCCGCCGCGCGCGTGCTGCTGATCGGCCTGGGCACCGCGGACAAGTTCAACGAGCGCGCCTATGCCGAGGTCGTGCGCGAAGCGGTACGCAGCGCCGGTCAGGGAACGCGCGAACTGGCGCTCGCCGCCGCCGAGTGGCCGGTTGCCGGACGAGATGCCTCCTGGCTGGCACGGATGCTGGTGGTGGCGGCGCGCGAGGCGGCATTTCGCACCGACGCGCTGAAGAGCAAGAAGGACGAACTGGCCAACCTGCCGGCTTCGGTGTGCCTGCTGCTGCCGGCACGCGATGCCGCGGCCGAGGCCGCACTCAAGCAGGGCGTGGCGCTCGCCCACGGTACCGAACTCGCGAAGCGGCTTGGCAACCTGCCCGGCAATGTCTGCACGCCGACCTACCTCGGCGAGCAGGCGCGCAACCTCGGCAAGGAGTGCAAACTCGCGGTCGAGGTGTACGACCGCAAGGGCATCGAGAAGCTCGGCATGGGCTCGTTCCTGTCGGTCACCAACGGCTCGGCGCAGCCGCCGCGGCTGATCGTTCTCAAGTACCAGGGCGCGGCCCGCAACGCGGCACCGACCGTGCTCGTGGGCAAGGGCATCACCTTCGACACCGGCGGCATCTCGCTCAAGCCCGGCGCGAACATGGACGAGATGAAGTTCGACATGTGCGGCGCCGCCGCGGTGCTCGGCACGCTGCGCGCCGCCGCCGAGATGAAGCTGCGGCTGAACCTGGTGGGCGTGATCGCCGCCTGCGAGAACATGCCCTCGGGCACAGCGACCAAACCCGGTGACATCGTCACCTCGATGTCGGGGCAGACGATCGAGGTGCTCAACACCGATGCCGAAGGCCGGCTGATCCTGTGCGACGCGCTGACCTACGCCGAGCGCTTCAAGCCGGCGGCGGTGATCGACATCGCCACCCTGACCGGCGCCTGCGTCGTGGCGCTGGGCGACGTCAACTCCGGCCTGTTTGCCAGCGACGAAGCGCTCGCCGCCGACCTGCTTCAGGCCGCCGCCGACGCCGCCGATCCGGCCTGGCGCCTGCCCCTGGACGAGGCCTATCAGGAGCAGTTGAAGTCCAACTTCGCCGACATGGCCAACATCGGCGTACCGGGCAAGGCGGGCGCGGTGGTCGCGGCCAGTTTCCTCGCGCGCTTCACGCGCAACTACCCGTGGGCGCACCTCGACATCGCCGGCACCGCGTGGAAGACCGGCACCGCCAAGGGCGCCACCGGACGGCCGGTGCCGCTGCTGGCGCACTACCTGATGGCGAAGGCCGGCTGAGGTCGGATTCGGGATTCAGGATTCGTTGGTGTCGAAACCGATGCCCCGAATCCCGAATCCCGAATCCTGAATCCCGAATCCATGCGCATCGACTTCCACTTCAACATCGATCATCGGCTGCACTACGCCTGCCGGGTCGTGCGCAAGGCGCGCGGCGCCGGCAAAACGGTGCTCGCCTTTGCCGGCAACGCCGACCGGCTGGCGCGCTTCGATGCGGCGCTGTGGACCTTCTCGGCCCTGGACTTCCTGCCGCATGTCTATGCCGACTCGCCGCTGGCCGCCGACACACCGATCCTGCTCAGCCGGCAGGCGGACGGCGCGCCGGTGCGCGACGTGCTGCTCAACCTCGACGATGCACCGCCGCCGCAGTTCGCGCAGTGGTTCGCGCAATTCGAGCGGGTGATCGAAGTGGTCTCGCTCGACGACGCCGACCGACGCTGCGCGCGGGCGCGCTTCAACGCCTACCGCGCGGCCGGCATCGAGCCGTCGACGTTCAAGGCAGCCGCCGATTGAAGCGGCGCGGAGCCAGCGATGAGCGAGCGACCCGGTAAGCCGCGGCCAATGCCGGCTGCGCCCCTCGACGACCCGTCGATTCCGGTGCTCACCGAGCGCCTGCTGTTGCCGGAGCTGGAGCTCGACACCACGTTGCCTGCCGCCCCTGCCGACGCACCGGTGGCCGCACAAACGCCGGCTGCGCCTGCCGATGCGCCAAGCGAGCGGGCGGACACGGCACCGCAAGTGCTCGGTGTCCAGTTCGAGACCGACACTTGGCTGGTCGAGACACCGCCGGTCACCACGCCGGTGCCGCCGGCCCGACCCGAGCCGGCGGCGGCGCCCGCGGCTGGCGAGATCGCGCCTGCCGTATCGATCCCGGCCTCGCTGATGCGCGCGGCTGCGGCTGCGGCGGTCGCTGACGTCGTCCCGACGACGTCTGGCGCCGCATCGACCCGGGCCACGACCGCCACGGCTGCGGCACCGCCGCCGCCTGCGCCATCGGACACGGCATTGCTGAGCGCCTCGATCCTCGACGAGCTCCTGCGGCAGTTGCCGCCCGACAGCGAGTCGATCGTGCGCCGCCATCTGGCACCGGCGGTCGATGCGGCGATCGGCGCCGCAGTGGCGCAGATCGTCCCCGAGATCCGGCGCGCGGTCGCTCTGGCGCTGCGCGAACTCGTCGTGCAGGCGGTGCAGGCCGAACTCGCGCGCCTGCGCGACCGTTCGCGCTCCTGACCGGCGGCCCGGCGCCGCGGCGCCGAACCTACTTCAGACGCCTTGCTTGACCAGCGGCGCCCGCAGCGCCTCGGCGAGCAGGGCGGCACTCTCGGCCAGATGCGCGCGCGTGGTCGGCGACAGCTGCCGCTCGCGCGCGCGATCGATGGCGCGCCGCAGATCGGCCTGCAAGCGCAGCGCGACCTGGCGGTTGACCGCGCGCACATCGGCTGCGACCGGGCTCGGCGCGCGCACCAGCGCCGCCGCCACGCGGCGCAAATGCTCGCGCTGCAGGTTGCGGCGCAAGCTGTCGATCTCGGCGCCGGTGGCCAGTTCGCTCCAGACGCTGTCGGCCAGCCGCTCGTGCACCTCGGCCAGCGGCAGCGCCTGGCGGCGATCGTCGACCTTGCTCTCGGCCGCCGCCAGTCGCACCGCCACCCCGTCGCCGAGCAACTGGTCGAGCACGCTGCGCTGGATCGCCAGCACCGACTCGGGCAGGCTGAAGGCGAGCGGCGGCGTCACGCGCGCCGCGCGCCCCGGCTCGCGCTCCCGATGCTCGACGCCGAGCATGCGCATGAAGGCCGGGTCGAAGCGGAAGCTGTCGCTGCTGAAAAGCTCGCGCGTCAGGATCGCCAGCGCCTCGCGCTGGCGCTCCGCCGCCACCGGCACGAACAGCGGCTCCTGGCCTTCGCCGGCGACCCGGCGCGAGGTGTAGACGCCGCCGACGAAGCGCGACAGCGGCAGCACCGCGCCGGCGAACCAGCCCAGTCCGCGCTGCACGTTGCGCCGGTACAGCGCGAAGCTGTCGCCGGCCGGCAGTTCGCGCACGCGCGTGCGCTGCCACAGCTCGCGCGCCAGCTTGAAGTTGCGCTGATAAAAGACGAGCGGATCGTGACCGAGGTCGAACTGGTTGATGCGCGGGTCGAGGCCGCCGCCGAGCGCCGGCACCGCGTCCTCGTCGGTGGCGTAGGCAAGATCCGGATCGAGCGCCGAGCGCGCGGCGATGCGAGCCAGCTCGGCCGCTTCCTGTTCGGGCGGGAACTGGCGGTACGCGTACTCGATCGCCCAGACGTCGTAGGGACCGATCGTGGTCTGGTTGTAGTGGGCGGCCGGCTCGCCGGCGAGCGGGATGTTGAGCGCGTTGTAGTCCATCACCGAGTTGGAGATGCCGCGCCGGGCGGTGAAGGCGGCGTCGCGCAACTGCTCGAGACGAACCCCGGCCGAGCCGAGGAAGTTGTGGCGCAGGCCGAGCGCGTGCCCCATCTCGTGCATCGTCACGTCCTTGAGCGCGCCGGCGACGAAACGGCGCGCTTCCTCGCTGCCCGGAGCGAGTTCGCCGCGCGCCACCAGCAGCTCGAAGGCCAACGCGGTTTGCTCGAAGGCCTGGCTGGCGTAGCTGCACTGGCGGCCGGCGAGCATCTGTTCGAGCGACGCGGCCGGCGTGGCGTGAAAGGCCTCCGCGCCGGTGACCGCCGGCGGCAGGCGCGGCTCCTGATCGCGCAGGAAGCCGCTGGCGAAGCGCAGCCAGTTCTGCGGGATCAGGATCGCCGCGCGCAGGATCTCGCCGCTGCGCGGATCGACCTGGCTCGGACCGATCGCCACCGCGCCCGGTCCCTGCATCGCGAACCAGCGCACGGCGATGTGGCGCGTGCCTTCGAGCGTGCTCCAGTCGGCATCGGCCGGCTGCTGGCGCACCTCGATCGCGTTGCGAAAGCCGGCGCGCTCGAAAGCCTTGTTCCACTCGAGGATGCCGGCGCGCACCGGCTCGCGCACGTCCTCCGGGATGTTGCGGTCCATCCAGACGACGATCGGCTCCTTCGGCTCCGACAGTTCGGCCTGCGGGTCCTTCTTCTCCAGCCGCCAGCGCTCGACGTAATGGGTGCGCAGGTCGCCCTGCTCGGGGCGGGCGAAGTCCCAGTATGACGTCGTGAAGTGGCCGACGCGCTGGTCGGCCGCACGCGGCCGCTTCGGCTCGGCCGGCAGCGGCGCCAGCGTGAAAGTGAAGGCGAGGAACAGGCTGCGCGCATCGGGCAGCGTCAGCGGCGGCGTCGGCACCGGCGTGCCCGGCGGCGGCGCAGTCACCGGCGGCGGCGGCAGCTTCGGCAGCGAGAAGTGCTGGCGCACGGTGATGAACGTTCCCTGGTCGGTCGTGCGCACGCGCTCGATCGTGCTGTTGGCGCGGTCGAGCGTGTACGACAGCCGGAACGCCGCCTCGAGGTGCGACAGCGCCCCGGCGAGATCGCCGCCGAACAGCACCGCGGCGTCGACCAGGAACGAGCGGCGCTCGGGGTGCAGCGCCGAAACCACCGGCGCCGAGGCGAGCAGGCTGTCCGAGTAGCTCTCGCGCACGGCGATCGCCAGCGGCGTGCCCGCCGGTGCGCGCACGCGCAGGTTTTGCGCCAGCAATTGCAGCGTGTTGCCGACGCGGCGCAGGACGACCACCTGCTCGGGTCCGGTCAGGCCCGGGAAAAAGAAGCGCTCGCCCAGGCCCTGCGCCAGCGAGTGGCCGAAGAAGAACGGCTGGTCGAGACCCTCCGGTCGCACCTCGATCCAGGTGCGCTCGTCGCGCTGCCACAGGGTCAGGAAGCCCTTGAGCTCGCGCGCCTCGCGGATCACCTCGGCAAACGGCCGCAGCGGCGGCGGTTCGCCCGGTCGCGGCGGCGTCGGCGCGCTGCCGGGCGCAGCGGCATTGGCCGGCACCGGCGCAGCGGGCGCCGGCTCCGAGCGATCGGCCTGCGCCGGCGCAGCAGCGGTAATCGCTGCGTGCGCGTCCGGCGTCGCCGCCAGAACCGGCGGCGACAGCGCCAAGGCCGCGGCGATCGCCGACAGGATCGGGGCAGAGGTTCGCGCGCGCCGGACTGCGGGCGCAACCGCGACAGGAGAAGGTAGCGAGGGCGGCATCTCGATCTCGGTGCGGGGCGAGGCGAATAGCGTACAGGCACGCTCGCCTAGAATTGCCCGCCCCCGCTCCAGACGCGCAAAGATGCGCGCGGAACTCCCCGGACATGAACGCAGACCAAGCCCCTGCCCGCGCCGCCGATGAACGCGGCGCCGCGCTCGCCAAGTCTTTCGAGCCGGCAGCGATCGAGCGCCGCTGGGCACCGATCTGGGAGGAACGCGGCTACTTCGCCGCCGGACTCGATCCGGACAAACCCTCGTTCAGCATCCAGTTGCCGCCGCCGAACGTCACCGGCCGGCTGCACATGGGCCACGCGTTCAACCACTCGATCATGGACGCGCTCAGCCGCTACCACCGGATGCGCGGCTTCAACACGCTGTGGCTGCCGGGCACCGACCACGCGGGCATCGCCACACAGATCGTGGTCGAGCGCCAGCTCGAAGCGGCCGGCATCGATCGCAAGGCGATCGGCCGCGAGGCCTTCAACCGGCACGTCTGGGACTGGAAGGATCTCTCCGGCGGCGAGATCCTGGCGCAGATGCGCCGGCTCGGCGATTCGGTCGACTGGGCGCGCACCTATTTCACGATGGACGAGCGGCTGTCGCAGGTCGTGATCGAGACCTTCGTGCGGCTGTACGAACAGGGGCTCATCTATCGCGGCAAGCGCCTGGTCAACTGGGACCCGAAGCTGCAGACGGCGGTGTCCGACCTCGAGGTCGAAAGCGAGGAGGAAGACGGCCGGCTGTGGCAGATCCGCTATCCGGGTTCGGACGGCAGCGAAGGCGTGATCGTCGCCACGACGCGGCCGGAGACGATGCTCGGCGACGTCGCGGTGGCCGTGCATCCGCAAGACGAACGCTACGCGGCGCTAGTCGGCAAGACGGTGCGGCTGCCGCTGTGCGATCGCGAAATCCCGGTGATCGCCGACCCGATGGTCGAGCGCGAGTTCGGCACCGGCGCGGTCAAGGTCACGCCCGCGCACGACAGCAACGACTTCGCGCTCGGCCAGCGCCACAACCTGACGCCGATCTCGATCTTCACTCTGACCGCCACCGTCAACGACAACGCGCCGCCCAGGTACCGCGGCCTGGACCGCTACGCCGCACGCAAGCGTGTGCTGGCAGATCTGATCGACGAGGGGCTACTCGTCAGCGACAAGCCGCACCGGATGACCGTGCCGCGCTGCGCCCGTACTGGCGAGGTGGTCGAGCCGATGCTCTCCGAGCAGTGGTACCTGGCGATGAGCCAGCCGGCCCCGGCCGGCACGCTGCACCCGGGCAAGTCGCTCGCGCAGGTGGCGCTCGAGGTGGTCGAGCGCGGCGAGGTGCGCATCTTCCCCGAACAGTGGCGCCATACCTACGACCACTGGCTCAACCAGATCCAGGATTGGTGCCTGTCGCGCCAGCTCTGGTGGGGGCACCAGATCCCGGCCTGGTACGACGACGCCGGCAACGTGTTCGTGGCGCGCAGCGAAGCCGAGGCGCAGGCGCAGGCCGGCGCCGGCGTCAAGCTCAGGCGCGACCCCGACGTGCTCGACACCTGGTACTCGAGCGCGCTCGTGCCCTTCTCGACCCTCGGCTGGCCCGAGCCGCAGGGCGCCGAGAAGACCGCCTACGACCTGTACCTGCCGTCGACGGTGTTGGTCACCGGCTACGACATCATCTTCTTCTGGGTCGCGCGCATGATCATGATGACGACCCACTTCACCGGCCGCGTGCCGTTTCGCGACGTCTACATCCACGGCCTGATGCGCGACGCCGAAGGCCGCAAGATGAGCAAGAGCGAGGGCAACACGCTCGACCCGCTCGACATCCTCGACGGCATCGAGCTCGACGAACTGGTGCAGAAGAACACCGGCGGCCTGCGCCGGCCCGAGGACGCACCGAAGGTCGCGGCCAAGGTGCGCCGGCTCTTCCCCGAGGGCATCGCCGCCTACGGCGCCGACGCGCTGCGCTTCACGATGGCCGCCTACGCCACGCTCGGACGCAACGTCAACTTCGATCTGAAGCGCTGCGAGGGCTACCGCAACTTCTGCAACAAGCTGTGGAACGCCGCGCGCTTCGTGCTGATGAACTGCGAGGGCCGCGACTGCGGGCTGGACCCGTCGGCGCCGCTGGAGCTGTCGGCCGCCGACCGCTGGATCGTCGGCGAGCTGCAGCGCACCGAGACGGCGGTCGCCGAGGGCTTTGCCGAGTACCGATTGGACAACGTCGCCAACAGCCTCTACGGCTTCGTCTGGAACGAGTACTGCGACTGGTATCTGGAGTTGGCCAAGGTGCAGCTCGCGCGCGGCAACGAGGCGCAGCAGCGCGGCACGCGGCGCACGCTGCTGCGCGTGCTCGAGGCGGCGCTGCGGCTCGCACATCCGATCATCCCGTTCATCACCGAGGAACTGTGGCAGAAGGTCTCGCTCGCCGCCGGCAAGCGCGCTGCCGGCGAGACGACCTCGGTGATGATCCAGCCCTACCCGCAAGCCGAGCGGGCGCGGATCGATGCCGCCGCCGATGCCGAGATCGAGCTTCTGAAGCGCATCGTCGACTCCTGCCGCACGCTACGCGGCGAGATGAAGCTCGGCCCGGACAAGCGCGTGCCGCTCGCCGTGCAGGGCCCGGCGCAGCCGATCGATCGCTTCGCGCCTTACCTGGCGGCGCTCGCCCGGCTGACCGAAGTCAAGCCGGTGGCCGACCTGGCGGCAGCGGCAAGCGGTACGGCGGCGCCGATCAACGTCGTCGACGACTGGCGGCTGATGCTGGTGATCGAGGTCGACGCCGCCGCCGAGCGCGAACGCCTGGCGCGCGAGATCGCGCGCCTGGAAGGCGAGATCGCCAAAGCCAATGCCAAGCTGGCGAACGAGAGCTTTGTTGCGCGCGCGCCGGCTGCCGTGGTCGAGCAGGAGCGGCAGCGCCTCGCCGGCTTCGGCGAAACCCTCAGCAAAGTGCGCGAACAGGCGGCGCGACTGGCGTCCCGGCCTCAGTGACGCGGCTATGCTGGCCGGACTGCGGCTGGACAGCGGCACTAAGTTGCTTGACCAATTGGCGAACGACCGCGCACGGTGTCTTCGGATCGGCTTGACCGCGGAAAGCGACGAGCGCCGGTACCCTCGGCAGCCATGACCCGCGCCTCCTCGAACGGATGGGTCAAATCGATCCGAATCTGAGGCAAAGATGATCCGAATCGGGCGCACCGAACGTTCGAAATGGCCGAACGAGTCCGCGCACTTTCTCCGCGTTCCGTGACGGCAGGGACCCATGGCTCAAGCTTCGTTTCCCGGCGATCCAGCTCGAACTCCCGACGCCTGATCGTCGGACTCCGTTCCGGGCGGCTCTGCCGCCTGCTGCGGCGGACGCAGCCGTATCCGATCCTTCGTCACACTCGCGATCGCACCAACGCGCAGTTCCGCCCCATGTCGCTGCATCACGTCGCGGCATGCGGCGGCCTGCGCGGACGGTTCGATATCCACGAGGCGCACGATGCCGCAATGCGGCTGGCCGAAGACCACGGCCAAGGCGCCGAAGTCCTTGTCGAGCGTGACGAGCACGCGCCCTTCGGCGAGCGCAGCTTCCATGATCGCCCGGATCGGGCTGCCAGTCGCCAGCCCAAACGACGTCGTGCCCGTCGCGCACGAGCGCATCGCGCGTGCGCGGCGACACGCAGGTATCAAGCAGGAGCTTCAAGTCTCCGAGCCGACGAACGACGGCTCGACGCGCTCGTTACCGACAAGCCGACGTGCATATACGAGACAGGCTTGCACGTCTTCCGGCTCGAGATAGGGGTAGTACTCGAGAATCGTTGGCGCCGTCGATCCCGCCGCGAGCATGCCGAGGATGTGCTCGACCGCGATGCGGCGACCCCGGATGATCGGCTTGCCGCCGAAGATCTCCGGATTGATCGTGATCCGCTCAAGCAGCTTGCGCTCGTCCATAGCCTAGACCCCATGTCATCGAGCGCATTCTGCGCGCGCGGGTATGCGGGGTGCAAATCAGGTACCTGCACGCCCGAAATTCTTTGCGTCCCTACACTGCCGCAGCGAGCAGCCCCCTGCCGAAGTGCAGCGTTCGCCCGAGCAACTGTGGTCCGGGCACTGCAACCTTGAACCTAACCCGCAAGGAGCCCGCGAGCCCGCCGCGCGACCCATCGCGCGCATCGAGGACTTCGATGACTTTTGGCCGCGGCAAGTCCCGCAGCAGCTACGCGCGGACGTCCATGCTCAACGCCTCCCCTGGAGACACACCCTTGGCATGACGCATTGGCCGATAGGGGGTGCGGCGAGCGAGCGACTGGCGCGCGAGATCGCGCGCCTGGAAGGCGAGATCGCCAAGGCCAACGCCAGTTTGGCGAACGAGAGCTTTGTCGCGCGCGCGCCGGCTGCCGTGGTCGAGCAGGAGCGGCAGCGCCTCGCCAGCATTGGCGCGACGCTCGGCAAGGTGCGCGAACAGGCGGCGCGGCTGGCGGGGTGAAGCCCTATTTCGGCTGCGGCGCCGGCGTCGCGCCGCCCTGCGGCACGGTTAGTCCCGGCACGAGCGGAATGTCGTCGACCAGCGCCACGCCGGTGACGATGTGGCGCGTGTCGCCGAAGCAGCGCGTCGGCAGGCCGACCTTCTGCTCGTAGTGCAGCGCCACGCGTTTGCCGATCTTGCGGTTGATCTCGGCCGCGACCGCGTCGTCCCAGACCGTGAACAGGAACTTCTCGGGCACGGCGCCGGGCATCGTGACCATCGCCATCTCGCCCTCCCAGGTCTTGCAGATCCAGCCCTTCTTGCTGAGTTTTTGCACCCAGCCGGCGCGCTCGCCGGTCGAGTAGTTCCAGTTGAGCACGAGCACGAAGTACAGCGCCACCGCGCCGGCCAATGCCACCAGCACGACGATCAAGCGCTTCATCGGGGACGGCAGCCGAAGTCGCGGCGCACGGGTCGCACGGTCAACGCCGCCGCAGGTAATGGATGAACTCGCCGCCGAGCGCTTCCTGGCCGAGCAGTTCGTTGCCGCTCTGGCGCGCGAAGGCCTTGAAGTCGCGCATCGATCCGGGATCGGTCGCAACCACGCGCAGCACCTCGCCGCTCGCCATCTCGGCCAATACCTTCTTGGCGCGCAGGATCGGCAGCGGGCAGTTCAGTCCGCGCGTGTCGACCTCGCGGTCGGCGTGCGGTACGGCGAGCGCGCTCGGCTGCATGGCGGGTCTCCGTGTGGCGGCCGCTGCGCCGGTGGATCGAGGCGCGCGGTTCGCGGCATTGAAGTGTAGCGATCCACAGCGCGCGGCTGCCGGCATCGGCCGTCAACCGGCGGTCGGGGCCGCGCGGCGACTGCTCATCGCGCCGCCGGCTTTGCCTGCGCGCGCACGGCGGCGAGCGCCGGCGG
>JBBIST010000067.1:0-18141 GCA_037441125.1 Burkholderiales bacterium | reverse complement strand
CTGCGGCTCGACCAGCGCCGCCGCCAGTGTCGCGCGGCGCCAGGCGAACAAGCGGCCGCGCACTGCGGCCTGGGTGCGGGCGCCGGTCGCGCGCTGGCCGGCGGCTGGCGCCGGCGGCGATCGGCGCCGTCCGGCGGCGGCTGGCGCCGACTTCGTATTGCTGCCGTCGTCCTCGGGCAGCGGCCGGTACAGCACCACGAGCTTGCCGATCGCCTGCACGCGCGCCGCGTTCAGCTCGTCGGCGATGCGCGCGAACATCGCGTCGCGCAGCGCGCGCTCGTCGCCGGGCACGCGCACCTTGATCAGTTCATGTGCGGCGAGCGCGCGGTCGATCTCGCGCATCACCGCCGGCGTCAGCCCCTGGGCGCCGAGCAGCACCACCGGCTCGAGCCCGTGCGCCCGCGCCTTGAGCGCCTGGCGCTCTTTGGCGTTCAGTTCGATCTGCGCCATCGCATCCTCCTTTGCGCGTCAGTCTAGCGACGCGCGCTTCGACTCCTTCGCTCTGCCGACCATGCCCGCCGCGCGCAAGAAGCACAAGACCAGCCGCGAGTGGATCCGCCGTCACGTCACCGATCCGTACGTGCAGGCGGCGACCCGCCACGGCTACCGCTCGCGCGCCGCCTACAAGCTGATCGAAATCGACGACCGCGACCGGCTGCTGCGGCCGGGCGCGGTCGTGATCGATCTGGGCGCGGCACCCGGCAGTTGGTCCCAGGTGGTGCGCGAGCGGCTGACCACGCGCGAGGGCGAGTTGCGCGGGCGGATCATCGCCGTCGACCTGCTGCCGCTCGAGCCGATCCCGCAGATCCGCTTCATCCAGGGCGACTTCCGCGACGAATCGGTCGCCGCCGAACTGGCCGCCGCGCTTGGCGGCGACCGGGCCGATGTCATCTTGTCCGACCTGTCACCCAATCTGTCCGGAATCGCCGTGGCCGACGCCGCGCGCAGCGCCGACTTGTGCGAACTGGCGCTCGAGTTCGCGAGCGCGCACCTGAAGCCGAACGGCGCCTTGCTGATCAAGGCCTTCCAGGGCTCCGGCTACAGCCAATTGATCGAGTTGCTCAAGCGCCGCTTCGTCCGTGTCGCGGTGCGCAAGCCGTCGGCCTCGCGCGCCGAATCGGCCGAAACCTATGTGCTGGCGCGCGGTCTGAAGGCGACGTGAGCGAGGTTGCGGCGACCGCCGCGACCTTGCCGCGGCGGGTTATCGGCTCGATTGCGGCCGGCTATCCAAGTCCTTGAAAATCCGGGGCCATTGACCGCTCGGTCGGCGCTTGCAAAGCGGCGCCGCGGCCGCAATTGAGCCTAGAATGGGCGCGTCTACGGTCGTGGGCGCGCCGATCCGCTCTTCCGGCGGCACCGAGATCGGCGTCGGGTCGATCGCGCCGGCCGTTTTTCATGCGCCTCTGCGGAGTCATGCCTTGAACAACAACATGCTCGCGAAAGCCGCCATCTGGCTGGTGATCGCGCTCGTTCTGTTCACCGTCTTCAAGCAGTTCGAGGGCCGCCAGCGACCCGGCGAAGCCTTTCTGCCGTACTCGGAGTTTCTGGCCGAGGTCAAGGCCGGCCGCATCAAGCAGGTGACGATCCAGGAGTCCGGCGTGACGCCGGAGATCATCGCCGTCACCCAGGACGACCGTCGCCTGCGCACGGTGGCCACCGTGCTCGACCGCGGCCTGATGGGCGACTTGATCAACGCCGGCGTCAAGGTCGAGGTCAAGCCGCGCGAAGAGCAGTCGCTGCTCACCTCAATCTTCGTGTCCTGGTTCCCGATGCTGCTGCTAATCGGCGTCTGGATCTTCTTCATGCGCCAGATGCAGGGCGGCGGCCGCGGCGGCGCTTTTTCGTTCGGCAAGAGCCGCGCGCGCATGCTCGATGAGAGTAACAACAGCGTCACCTTCGTCGACGTTGCCGGCTGCGATGAGGCGAAGGAGGAAGTGCAGGAGCTCGTGGACTTCCTGCGCGACCCGAGCAAGTTCCAGAAGCTCGGCGGCCGCATCCCGCGCGGCGTGCTGATGGTGGGCTCGCCCGGCACCGGCAAGACCCTGCTCGCCAAGGCGATCGCCGGCGAGGCCAAGGTGCCGTTCTTCTCGATCTCGGGTTCGGATTTCGTGGAGATGTTCGTCGGCGTCGGCGCAGCGCGCGTGCGCGACATGTTCGAGAACGCGAAGAAGCATGCGCCGTGCATCATTTTCATCGACGAGATCGACGCCGTCGGTCGCCAGCGCGGTGCCGGCCTGGGCGGCGGCAACGACGAGCGCGAGCAGACGCTGAACCAGATGCTGGTCGAGATGGACGGCTTCGAGACCGGTGTCGGCGTGATCGTGATCGCCGCCACCAACCGGCCCGACGTGCTCGACCCGGCGCTGCTGCGGCCGGGCCGCTTCGACCGTCAGGTGGTGGTGCCGCTGCCCGACATCCGCGGCCGCGAGCAGATCCTGAACGTGCACATGCGCAAGGTGCCGATCGCCACCGACGTCAAGGCCGACATCATCGCCCGCGGCACGCCCGGCTTCTCGGGCGCGGATCTGGCCAACCTGGTCAACGAGGCGGCGCTTTTCGCCGCCCGCCGCAACGGCCGCGTGGTCGACATGGAAGACTTCGAGCGCGCCAAGGACAAGATCATGATGGGCGCCGAGCGCAAGTCGATGGTCATGTCGGTCGAGGAGCGGCGCAATACCGCCTACCACGAGTCCGGACACGCGATCGTCGCCAAGCTGCTGCCGAAGACCGACCCGGTGCACAAGGTGACGATCATCCCGCGCGGCCGCGCGCTCGGCGTGACGATGCAGTTGCCCGAGCAGGATCGCTACGCCTACGACCGCGAGTACCTGCTGAACCGGATCGCGGTGCTGTTCGGCGGTCGCATCGCCGAAGAAGTGTTCATGAACCAGATGACCACCGGTGCCAGCAACGACTTCGAGCGCGCCACCCAGATGGCGCGCGACATGGTCACGCGTTACGGCATGAGCGACGTGCTCGGGCCGATGGTGTACGCGGAAAACGAGGGCGAGGTGTTCCTGGGACGCTCGATCACCAAGACCACCAACATGTCCGAGGAGACGATGCGCAAGGTCGACGCCGAGATCCGGCGCATCATCGATCAGCAGTACGCGCTGGCGCGCAAGCTGATCGAGGAGAACCGCGACAAGGTCGAGGCGATGACCCGCGCCCTGCTCGAGTGGGAGACGATCGACGCCGATCAGATCGACGACATCGCCGGCGGCAAGCCGCCGCGTCCGCCGAAGGCCGTGACCGGCGGCGGCAAGTCCGCCGGCGGCAAGGCGGCGCAGGGCGGCGTCGAGGGGGCGGCGCAGCCGGCCTGAGGGGCGCCGGGCGTTTTCCGGCAGCGCCAGGGCCGCCCGCGGGCGGCCTTTGTGTTGACGGCGCCTGCCGGCTGCGGCCGCTGCCTACAATCGCGGCGGAGTACGCCGAGTCTCACGATGCACGTCTGGCGCTGCGGTTCGTACCGGGTTGACCTGACCAGGCCCAGGATCATGGGCATCGTCAACGTCACGCCCGACTCCTTCTTCGATGGCGGCCGCCACCGCGACGCCGTCGCCGCGATCGCGCATGCGCAGCGGCTGCTCGACGAGGGTGCCGACATCCTCGACATCGGCGGCGAATCGACCCGACCGGGTGCTGCGGCGGTCGGCGTCGAGGAAGAACTCGAGCGCGTCTTGCCCGTGATCGAGGCACTGCGCGCCGCGCCGGTGCCGTTGTCGATCGATAGCCGCAAGCCGCAAGTCATGCGCGCGGCGCTGGCCGCCGGGGCGAGCATCGTCAACGATGTCTGCGCGCTGACCGCGCCGGGTGCGCTCGAGGCGGTTGCCGGCAGCGGCTGCGGCGTGGTGCTGATGCACATGCGCGGTGAGCCGCGCACGATGCAGCAGGCGCCGCACTACGACGACGTGCTGGCGGAGGTCGGCGCCTTCCTGCGTGCGCGCTGCGCGGCGCTGGCCGCGGCGGCCGTCGCCGCCGACCGGATCGTGGTCGATCCGGGCTTCGGCTTCGGCAAGACCGCCGCGCACAACTGGACGCTGCTGGCGAAGCTGGCGCGCCTGCCGGTCGGCGGCGTGCCGATCCTGGTTGGCGCTTCGCGCAAGTCGATGCTCGGCGAGGCCACCGGGCGCGCAGCGGGCGAGCGGCTGGCGGCGTCGCTGGCGGCGGCGCTGATCGCCGTGCAGCGCGGCGCCGCCATCGTGCGCGTGCACGAAGTCGCGGCCACGCGCGATGCGCTGGCCGTGTGGCAGACGATCAAGAACAGTGAGGGGGGCGTATGAAGCGCAAGTACTTCGGCACCGACGGCGTTCGCGGGCAGGTCGGCCATGCTCCGATCACCCCCGAGTTCGCACTCAAGCTCGGTCAGGCCGCCGGCCGCGTGCTGGTGCGCAGAGGCGACGCCGGCGCACAGGCGCGACCGACGGTGCTGATCGGCAAGGACACGCGCGTGTCCGGCTACATGCTCGAGGCCGCGCTCGAAGCCGGCTTCGCCAGCGCCGGCGTCGACGTCGTCCTGTGCGGGCCGCTGCCGACGCCGGCGGTCGCCTATCTGACGCGGGCGCAGCGCGCCACCGCCGGGGTGGTGATCAGTGCCTCGCACAATCCCTATCAGGACAACGGCATCAAGTTCTTCTCGGCCATGGGCAAGAAGCTGCCCGACGAAGTCGAGGCGCGCATCGAGGCCGAGATCGAGACGCCGTTTACCTGCGTCGAGTCGCGCCTGCTCGGCAAGGCGCGCCGCCTCGACGATGCAGCCGGCCGTTACGTCGAGTTTTGCAAGAGCACCTTCCCGACCCAGTTCGACCTGCGAGGTCTGAAGATCGTCGTCGACTGCGCGCACGGCGCCGCCTATCACATCGCGCCCGAGGTGTTCCACGAGCTCGGTGCCGAAGTGGTCGCGGTCGGCGCCAGCCCCAACGGCTTCAACATCAACGACGGCGTCGGCGCCGTGCACGCCGAGCACCTGGCGCATGCGGTGGCGCGAGCCGAGGCCGACTTCGGCCTGGCGCTGGACGGCGACGCCGACCGGGTGGTGATCGTCGACGCCGGCGGCGAGATCTACAACGGCGATCAGATGCTGTACGTGATCGTGCGCGACCGCATCGCCGCCGGCC
Organism: Burkholderiales bacterium; assembly: GCA_037441125.1. Taxonomy (GTDB): domain Bacteria; phylum Pseudomonadota; class Gammaproteobacteria; order Burkholderiales; family Burkholderiaceae_F; genus JALHMQ01. The sequence goes on along the minus strand of JBBIST010000067.1, from coordinate 13,027 downwards.
GCTTCCACGCCGACCTCGACGGCGCCGTCGGCACGCTGATGACGAACTTCGCCCTCGAACGCCGCTTCGGCGAACTGGGAGTGCGCTTCGCGCGCGCCAGGGTCGGCGACCGCTACGTGCTCGAGTTGCTCGAGCAGAAGGGCTGGCGCTGGGGCGGCGAAGGCTCCGGTCACCTGCTGTGCCTCGACCGGCACACGACCGGCGACGGCATCGTCAGCGCCCTGCAGGTGCTGGCGGCGATGCGACGTTCCGGCAAGTCGCTCGCAGAGTTGACCGCCGACTTGCAGTTGTTGCCGCAGTCGTTGATCAACGTCAGGCTGCCCGACGGTTACGACTGGCGCGCTGATGCCCGCCTCACGACCGAGGCACGATCGGTCGAGGCCGACCTCGCCGGGCGCGGCCGCGTGCTGATCCGCGCCTCCGGTACCGAGCCGCTGCTGCGACTGATGGTCGAGGCCGAGGAAAGCGACCTCGCCGAGGCCTTCGCACGGCGGCTGGCGGCTGCGGTTCCGACCGCATGAGTCCGGACGGCAGGGTCAACGAAGTGACGGCCGAGGCGGGCGAAGTGCTCGAGCGGCTGCTCGCGCGCCACTCGGTCGGTCCGAAGTACCTGACTGCGCCGGGACCGAGTGCGGCGCAACTGCGGCGAGCCTTTGCCGTCGCGCTGCGCGCGCCCGACCACGGCAAGCTCAAACCCTTTCGTTTCGTCGTCGTGCGTGACGCCGCGCTCGAACGGCTGGCGCAGCTTTTCGTCGACTACGGCCGCCGCCACGGCAAGGGCGAAGCGGAACTGGCCGTCGAAAGACAGCGCGCGGTCCAGGCACCGGTGGTGATCGCGGTGGTGGCGCGCATCGACCCGGGACACGAGATTCCGGTGCACGAGCAGTGGATCGCCGTCGGCGGTGCGCTGACCAACATGCTCAACGCGCTGCACCTGATGGGATTCGGCGCCAAGATGCTCTCCGGGCACCGCGCGCGCGACGCCACGATCAACGCCGCCTTCTGCCGCGCGGGCGAAAGTCTGGTCGGCTGGATTTCCACCGGCACCGCCACGACGGCGCCGCAGGCGAGGGCGGTCGACGACCCCTCGCAGATCAGCTCCGACTTCTAAGTCCCGGCATCGCCTGGCCGCGCCAAGGATCGCGTGGGCCGCGAGCAACACCGGTGGCCCGGTCATGGAACCGTCATCGCGGCATAACAGACTGCCGGCCGCGAATTCGTTTCCTGTCACCGATGAGAGGACTGCGTCCATGAAACTCAAACTGCTGGCAACCCTCGCTGCGGCCGCACTGGCGGCCGGCTGCGCTACCACGCCACCCGTTCCGGCCGGTCTCGTGGCCGGAAGCTTCGTCGACTTCGACTGCGAAGGCCAGGACTTCCAGGCCCGGTTCAATCCCGACGGCAATACGGTCCGCGTGCGCACGCAGCGCGGATCCTCTGAATTGGCCGCTGCCGGCGACGGAGTGTTCCAGGCCGATGGTTTCCGGCTGCTGATGAAGAGCCCGACCGGGATCACGATCGAGCACGGCGGCAAGCCGCTGGGTCACGGCTGCAAGCGCAAGTGACGTCTGCTGTAAGTGCGACCGACTGTCATGTGACCAACGTGACATGTCATCAATCTGTCGCTTTGGGTTCCTAGACTGTAAATCGAGTGGAGTTGGCCTTCGCCGGCTCCCAATTCGGAGGTTGTTATGAACAATCGAAGCACACTCGCGGGGCGTCGCACGCTGCTGGCGCTGGCGGCCTCGGCGGCGATCGGCGCCGTCTCTACGCCGGCCCTGGCGCAGGCGCCGACGATCCGCGTCGACGGCTCGAGCACCGTGTTTCCGATCTCGGAAGCGGTGGCCGAGGAATTCCAGAAGGCGAATCGGACCATGCGGGTGACGGTCGGCATCTCGGGTACCGGCGGCGGCTTCCGCCGCTTCTGCCGCGGCGAGAGCGACATCCAGAACGCCTCCCGGCCGATCTCGAAGTCCGAGATCGAGGAGTGCCGCAAGGCCGGCGTCCAGTACATCGAACTGCCTGTTTCCTTTGACGCGCTGACCGTAGTGGTCCATCCGAAGTCGTTCCTGAGTGACATCTCGGTCGAAGACCTGCGCCGGATCTGGGAACCTGCGGCGCAGGGCAAGATCACGCGCTGGAACCAGGTCAATCCGGCCTGGCCCGATCGGCCGATCAAGCTGTTCGGCCCCGGCACAGACTCGGGCACCTTCGAGTACTTCACGGAAGCGGTGAACGGCAAGGCGAGGGCGAGCCGGCCCGACTTCACGGCGTCCGAGGACGACCACGTGCTCGTTCTCGGCGTCTCGCGCGACGTCGACGCGATGGCCTACTTTGGCTTCACCTATTACCAGGAGAATCGCGACAAGCTCCGGGGCCTGTCGATCAGTTGGAAGGGCGGCCGGGCGGTGGCGCCGACGGCGGAGAACGTGCTCAACGGCAGCTACCAGCCGCTGTCGCGGCCGCTGTTCATCTACGTGAACGCGGCCGCGCTGGCGCGTCCGGAAGTGCGCTCTTTCGTCGACTTCTACAACCGCAACGCGACCAAGCTGGCGCGCGAAGTCGGGATGGTGCCGCTGCCGGCGCGCGCCTACGAGTACAACCTGTCGGCGGTGGCCAAGGGCCGCGTCGGTACCAAGTTCGGCGGCGAGAACCGCATCGGCGTGACGATCGACGAGCTGATGACGCTCGTGGCGAAGTGATCGCAGCGGCAAGCTGCGGGGTTCGGGCCCGCCGGCAGTGCACAGCGCTGCCGGCGGCGCCGCTTAGGTTCGGAACAGAGGCGCCGTCGCCGCTAGGGCTTTAGCATGTCGACTCCCGACGCTCTGATCCAAGAACAACGACCGGTCATGACGCCTGCGATCCCGCGCAGCCTGCAGCACAAGTGGTCACGCAACATCAAGGAACGGCTGATCGAGTTGCTGCTGCTCGGGTTCGGGCTCGTGGCGGTGTTCACGACCGTGGCGATCACCGCGGTCCTGATCTTCGAGTCGCTCGGCTTCTTCGAGTACGTCTCAATCTGGGACTTTCTCACCGGCACCGTCTGGACACCGCTTTTTGCCGACCCGAAGTACGGCATCCTGCCGCTGGTGTCGGCGACTCTCACCGTGACCGCGATCGCGCTCTCGGTGGCGATTCCGATGGGCACGATCATCGCCATTTACCTGTCGGAGTTCGCGCCGCACGCGCTGCGTGAGGTGATCAAGCCGGCGCTGGAGATGATCCAGGCGGTGCCGACGATCGTCTTCGGCTATTTCGCGCTGCTGTTCGTCACTCCGTTACTGCAGGCGACGATCCTGCCCAACCTGCCCGGCTTCAACATGCTGGTCGCCGGTCTGGTGATCGGCGTGGCGACGATCCCGACCATCGCCTCGCTGTCCGAGGACGCGATGCGGGCGGTGCCAATGAACATGCGCGAGGGGGCCTACGCGGTCGGGGCCAACAAGTTGCGCGTGGCGCTCACCGTGGTCATGCCGGCGGCGGTCTCGGGCGTGGTCGCCGCCTACGTGCTGGCGGCGGCGCGCGCGATCGGCGAGACGATGATCGTGGCGATCGCCGCCGGACTGAACGCCAACTTCTCCTTCAATCCGATGGAAGGCGCGGCCACCCTGACCGCGTACATCGCCCAGGTCAGCATCGGCGACGTTCCGCACGGTTCGGTCGGCTACCGCAGCATCTTTGCCGCCGGACTGATGCTGCTGGTCCTGACGCTGGTGCTCAACGTCATCGGCCACCTGCTGCGGCGCCGTTACCGCACCGCCTACTGAGATGCGCATCGCCCAACCTGCCGCTGCCGGCGGCGTCGTCTTCGGCCCGCAACAGATGCAGGCGCTGGTGGCCGCCGGCCGGCGCAAGCAGTTGGCATTCGCGTTCGTCGGACTGGCGTGCACGATGTTCGCCGTGCTGGTGCTGCTGGCGGCCTTTCTCGACCTGCTGTTCGACGGACTGCCGCGCCTGTCGTGGGACTTCATGACCAGTTTCCCGTCGCGGCGCGCGGCCGATGCCGGCATCCTCTCGGCCTGGGTCGGCAGCGCCCTGGTGATGCTGGTGACGATGCTGTCGGCGGTGCCGATCGGCATCGGCGCCGCCGTCTACCTCGAGGAGTACGCAGGCAAGAACTGGCTCACCGACCTGATCGAGATCAACGTCACCAATCTCGCCGGCGTGCCGTCGATCGTCTTCGGACTGCTCGCGCTCGGCCTGTTCGTCTACCAGTTCGGCTTCGGCGAAAGCATCCTGACCGCCGGACTGACGCTGGCGCTGCTGATCCTGCCGGTGGTGATCGTCGCCTCGCGCGAGGCGCTGCGCGCGGTGCCCGGCAACATCCGCGAAGCGGCCTACGCCGTCGGCGCCACGCGCTGGCAGATGATCTCCGGCCACCTGCTGCCCTACTCGCGCGGCGGCATCCTGACCGGGGTCATCCTCGGCATGGCCGAGGCGATCGGCCAGACCGCGCCGCTGATCGCGATCGGCGCGCTCACCTTCATCGCCTTCCTGCCTTCGTCGCCGCTGGTGGGCACCGCGCCCTTCATCAGCTTCGACTGGCTGTGGGCCGAGTTCACGGTGCTGCCGATCCAGATGTACAACTGGGTATCGAGGCCGGACCGGGCGTTCCAGGTCAACGCCGCCGCCGCCGGCATCATCCTGCTGGCGATGTGCCTGCTGATGAACGCGCTCGCCATCTACATCCGCTACCAGGTCCGGAAGAAAATCAAATGGTGATCGCTCCTGCCGCCGTTGTTCACGCTGCCGACGCAGCCGCCAACCTGCGGCTCAAGGCCGAAGCCGACAACCTGCGCTTCTACTACGGCGACTTCCAGGGCCTGAAGGGCATCTCGATGAAGCTGTACGAGAACAAGGTCACGGCGCTGATCGGACCGTCCGGCTGCGGCAAGTCGACCTTCCTGCGCTGCTTCAACCGCATGCACGACCTGTATCCGGGCAACCGCTACGAGGGCGAGATCCGGCTGCACCCGGACAACGTCAACATCCTCGGCCGCAGCGTCGACCCGATCGAAGTGCGGATGCGCATCGGCATGGTGTTTCAGAAGCCGAATCCGTTCCCGAAGTCGATCTACGAGAACGTCGCCTACGGCCTGCGCGTGCGCGGCATGAAGAACAAGGCGCACCTGGACGACAAGGTCGAGGAGGCGCTGCGCAGCGCCGCGCTGTGGGACGAGGTCAAGGGCCGGCTGCAGGAAGTGGCCTTCAACCTGTCGGGCGGCCAGCAGCAGCGCCTGTGCATCGCGCGCGCGCTCGCCACCGATCCGGAACTGCTGCTGTTCGACGAGCCGACTTCGGCCCTCGACCCGATCGCCACCGCGTCGATCGAGGAGTTGATGGCGGAGTTGAAGCGGCGGGTGACAATCCTGATCGTCACCCACAACATGCAGCAGGCGGCGCGCGTGAGCGACTTCACCGCCTACATGTATCTCGGCGAACTGATCGAGTTCGGCGACACCGATCAGATCTTCATCAAGCCGATGAAGAAGGAAACCGAGGACTACATCACCGGCCGCTTCGGCTAGGGCGCGAAGGAGACATGCGATGGCAAGCGGCGACCACTCGTCCAAGGTGTACGACCAGGAATTGGAGGCCATCCGCTCGCGCGTGCTGCAGATGGGCGGGCTGGTCGAGTCGCAGTTCCGGCTCGCGGTCGACGCGTTCGAGGCCAGCGACCTGACCGAGGCCGAGCGCGTCGTGAGCGCCGACCGTCGGGTCAACGATCTCGAAATTGAACTGGACCGCGCGGTCAACCACGTGATCGCGCGCCGCCAGCCGACCGCGGTCGATCTGCGCATGATCATGGGCGTGTCGCGCGCGATCCCTGAGCTGGAGCGCATCGGCGACGAGGCGAGCAAGATCGCGCGCGCGGTCAAGTGGATGCGCGAGAAGCAGGTGACCGTGCGCATGCCGCGCATCCCCGACATCCGCGTCTCGGCCGATCTCGCCGCCGCGCTGCTGCGCCGCTCGCTCGACGCATTCGCGCGCATGGACGTGGCGGCGGCCGCCTCGATCATCCGCGACGACCAGGGCGTCGACGAGCGCTTCCGCGCGATCCTGCGCCAGTTGATCACGTTCATGATGGAAGACCCGCGCACGATCAGTGCGTCGATCGACATGGTCTGGGTGGCGAAGGCGATCGAGCGCATCGGCGACCACAGCAAGAACATCGCCGAGCATGTGATCTTCATCGCTGCCGGCGCCGACGTGCGCCACGCCAGCCCGGAAGAAGTCGCGCGCTTGGTGGCGCGGGCATGAATCGAAACCGACCGCGCCGCGACCGCAGCCGGCCGCAGGCCGTGCCCGCTCGGTTGCCGGGCGCACGCGATCAACGGGGACAGCGATGAGCGCTTCGATTCTGGTGGTCGAGGACGAACCGGCGATCCAGGAGCTGGTGTCGTTCAGTTGCGCCAGCAGCGGCTTCAAGGTGCGGCGCGCCGAGTCGGTCGGCGCGGCGCAGGAGGCGATCCGCTCGGAGCTGCCCGACCTGGTGATCCTGGACTGGATGCTGCCCGATCGCGGCGGCATCGACCTGCTGCGCGACCTGCGGGCGCAGGAACGCACGCGGGCGCTGCCGGTGATCATGCTCACCGCCAAGAGCGCCGAGACCGACCGCATCGCCGGGCTGGACGCCGGTGCCGACGACTACGTGGTCAAGCCCTTCTCGCCGCGCGAACTGGTGTCGCGCGTACGCGCCGTGTTCCGCCGGCGCGCGCCGCAGCATTCGGGCGAGACTCTGACCTACGGCTCGCTCGCGATCGATCCGGTCAAGCACGAGGTACGGGTCGACGATCGGCCGGTCAAAATGGGTCTGGCCGAATTCAAGCTGCTGAAGTTCATGCTCGGCCAGCCGGACCGCGTGTTCTCGCGCGCGCAACTGCTCGACGGCGTCTGGGGCGACCACGTGTTCATCGAGGAGCGCACCGTCGACGTACACGTGCTGCGCCTGCGCAAGGCACTGGCGCCGGCCGGCGCGCAGGGGCTGATCCAGACCGTGCGCGGTCTCGGCTACCGGCTGTCAATGCGCGAAGACGCCTGAGCTTCGCGCGCTGCGGCCGGCCGCTAGACTGATCGCCATGGCCGCCGACAAGCTTCACTTGCAGATGCAGGTGATCCTGCCGGCGGCGATTCGTCTCGCGGTCCTGGGCGCGGTTGCACTCGCGATCGGCCTGATCTTCGGCCCGGTCGCGGCTCTGATCTTCGCCGTTGCGGCGATGGCGCTGCTGCTGTTCGTCCATCTCGTCTACCTGAGCCTGCTCGGCGTCTGGCTCGACGATCCCCGTCTGGACACGGTCCCCGAGGGCTTCGGCGCCTGGGGCGAAGTGTTCACGCGCCTGTACAAGTCGCGCCGCGCGAGCGAGATCTCCGAGCGCCGGCTGGTCGACAACGAGGAACGCTTCCGGCGCACGATCAGCGCCCTGCCCGAAGGGATCCTGCTGGTCGACGCGGCGCTGCAGATCGAGTGGTGCAACCCGGAGGCCGAGCACCACCTGGGGATCTCGCTCAGGGCCGACCAGGGCCTGCGCCTGACCAACCTGGTGCGCGATCCCGCCTTCGTCGCCTTCATGACCTCGGGCCGTTTCGCCGAGCCGCTGGTGTTCCGGCCGCTGGCGCGCCCGGGACTGGCGCTGAGCGTGACGGTGATCGAGTTCGAGCCGGCGCGGTCGATCGTGATCACGCGCGACGTGACGCAGACCGAACGCGTGGACGCGATGCGGCGCGACTTCGTCGCCAACGTCTCGCACGAACTGCGCACTCCGCTCACCGTCGTCAACGGCTTCCTCGAGACCCTGCTCGACTCCGACCTGCCGCTCGACGAGCAACGGCGCCGGCACCTGCAGTTGATGCACGAGCAGGCCGGGCGCATGAACCGGCTGATCGAGGATCTGCTGATGCTGTCGCGCCTGGAGTCGCAGGAAGACTCTCCGGTCGAGGAGGACGTCGACATGCCGGCGCTGCTGCACGAAGTCGCCGACGATGCGCGCGCGCTTTCGGCCGGCCGCCATCGGATCAGCGTCGCCTGCGACGCCGCCCACGTACGCGGCTGCCGCGACGAGCTGCGCAGCGCCGTCGGCAACCTGGTGTCGAATGCGATCCGCTACACGCCGGCCGGAGGCAGCATTCGCCTGACCTGGAGGCTCGCCGACAACGGCGCCGTGGTTGGCGTCGAGGACACCGGCATCGGCGTTGCGCCCGAGCACATCCCGCGGCTGACCGAGCGCTTCTACCGCGTCGACAAGAGCCGATCGCGCGAAACCGGCGGCACCGGTCTTGGCCTGGCGATCGTCAAGCACGTGCTGCTGCGCCACGAAGGCCGCCTCGACATCGCCTCCACGCCGGGCGTCGGCAGCACCTTCAGCGCCTGGTTGCCGCGCGCGCGGCTGCTGCCGGCCGCGGGTCGCAAGGTGGCGCAGGCGGCCTGAGGCGTCGGCCCGACGCACCGCGGCGGCGCGCGGCGGAAGACCGCGAATTGCCGCCCCCGGATCGCTTGCGTATCATTCGCCGCCTTTCGGGGTGTAGCGCAGCCTGGTAGCGCACCTGCCTTGGGCGCAGGGGGTCGGAGGTTCGAATCCTCTCGCCCCGACCAGCCTTCTCGGCAGTCGCCGCCGGGCGGCTGGCGGAAGTCTCGAAAGCAAGTCGGCTTCGCCCGGATCGGATCGGAAGGTTCATGATCACGACATGGACCGCCACGCTGCCCGTAGCTCAGTTGGACAGAGCATCAGCCTTCTAAGCTGAGGGTCACTGGTTCGAATCCAGTCGGGCAGGCCAGAAGTCTCGCAGTGGTGGCTGTAGCTCAACGGTAGAGTCCCGGATTGTGATTCCGGTTGTTGCGGGTTCGAATCCCGTCAGCCACCCCAAACCCACGCTGCACTTGTTTCCGTGTCGGACCCGATACTTGGCACCGGCGGCTCTGCCGCGCCGGCGCGCCGGCATGTCGCTTCAACGGCCGTCGCGGGGTTCGGCTGCCGGCGCATCCTCTGACGCCGTCGTTGCATTCGCCGGCGACAGCGACGAGGCCGGCCGCAACCGGGTTGAGCGCGTGCGCACGATCGCGCGCGCGAGGCTGGCGTGATCGCCGGCCGGCGGCTCGCACTGCGCCTGGCGCTGGCGGCGGCGCTGGCGTCGAGCTTGCCCACGGCGGGCGCGCACTCGCGACTGGTCGCGTCGCAGCCGGCCGATGGCGAGCGGTTGACGACGGCGCCGGCCGCGATCGAGCTGCGCTTCAACGAACCGGTGCAACTGACCGCGTTGGCGCTGGTTGACTCTGCCGGCAGCCGCAGCCGCGTGGCGCTGCCGGCCGACACCACGCCGCGCGCGCTCGAGCGACTGGTCGCACCGCCCCTGGCGCCAGGAGACTGGCGCCTCGAGTGGCGCGCGATCTCTGCCGACGGCCACCCGGTGCGCGGCACGGTACGGTTCAGCGTGCAGCCTTGATCCTCGAGTTGATGCAGCCCGATGCGTCGGCGTGGGATGCCGCCGCAGTGCCGGTGCGCGCCGGCTACTACGCAACCAGTCTCGGCGCCGCCGGCCTGGCGCTGTTCTACGCCGGCTACGGTCACCGCGTCGAGGCGGGCGACGCGGCCTGGCTGCGCCGGCTGGCGCTGGCGGCGGCAGCGGCGGCGATCGCGCTGTCGTTGCTGGCGCTGGTGGTGCGCGCCGGTGTGCTCGGCGACGGCGTGGCCGGTGTGTTCGATCCTCGTGCCTGGTCGGCGATGATGGACAGCCGCGTCGGCGACGCCTTCTGGATCCGTCTTGCCGGTCTGCTGCTGATCGCACTGCTCGCCACGCGCTGGCGCGTCGCCCCCTACCTGGCGGTGGCCGGCGCGCTGGCGGTCGCGGCGTCGTACGCGGCGATGGGGCACACGACGCTGTACCAGCCGCGGCTGGCACTGGCGGCGCTGGTCGTCGTGCACCTGCTGGCGCTGTCGTTCTGGGTCGGCTCGCTGTTGCCGCTGGCGCGCGTGGCGGCACGCGGCCGACCCCAGGCGGCGGCGCTGATCGCCGACTGGTCGCGGCTGGCGCGCGGGGTCGTAATGGTGGTGCTTGCGACCGGGGCCTTGCTCGCGGTGCTGCTGGTGCGGCGTGCCGACCTGCTGTTCACCACCGCGTATGGCTGGGCGCTGGCGGTCAAGCTGGCCCTGGTGCTGGCGATGCTCGCGCTCGCGCTGCGCCACGCCTGGGCGCTGTTGCCGTCGTTCGCGCGCGGCCAGCCCGGCGCGAACCGCCGGCTCGCCGTCTCGATCCGCATCGAGGCGCTGGTTGCGCTCGCGGTGTTCTGGGCGGCGGCCGAGATGGTCTCGATTCACCCGCTCGATGCCGGGCACCGGTTGGCGCACTGACGGCGTCAGTCGCCCGGCGACTGACGGGCAAAGCCGCCTCGGTGCGGCACCTGCATCTGCGCCGATGGCAGCACGAGCAGGCCCCGCGAAGGCCGCCAGGCTGCCTCGTGCAGCGCGCGCGCGACTGCGTCGGCGGCGATCGGCCGCAGCGACCGCGGCAGCAGCGCGGCCAGCGGACCGAGCAGTCGCTGCGCCAAGCGCTCGCCCGGCCGCGGCCTCTGACCGAGCGCGGCGCGGTCGCCGAGCAGCAGCGAAGGACGCGCGATGACGACGCTGGCGTAGCCGAGCGCGGCTACGGCGACTTCCATCTCGCCCTTGACCCGGTTGTAGAAGACGCGCGAGGTCGGATCGGCGCCGAGCGCGGAGACCACGAGCAGTCGGCTTGCCCCCGCCGCCCGCGCCGCGCGCGCGGTGGCGAGCACGGCCTCGAAGTCGACCCGGCGAAACGCCGCGCGCGAGCCGGCCTCGCGGATCGTGCTGCCGAGCGCGATGTACACGTCGTCGACCGCGGGCAGGCTCGACAGGCGGTCGAAGTCGACCCGGTGCACGACCTGTCGCGAATGCGCCGGCAGTGCCAGCGCCCGGCGCAGCAGCACGTGCACCTGCGAGTAGCGCTCGTCGGCGAGCAGGCGCGCCAGCAGGGCGCGGCCGACCAGACCGCTCGCTCCGGCGAGCAGCGCGCGCCGGCCGTGTCTGTCGTCGCGTGGCGCCATACGGCACTGTAGCGGTGCGCCGACGTTGCGCGCCGCCGCCCGTAGACTGACGCCGCGCGCCGGCGAAGCCGTTCGGCGCGCGCCGCCGATGCACGAAGTCGACGCACCGTCATCCTGGGTCCGTCGCTGGGCGCCGCTGGTCGGCCCCGGTGCGCGCGTGCTCGACGTCGCCTGCGGCGGCGGCCGGCACGCTCGCCTGTTCGCGGCGCGCGGCGCGATCGTCGCTGCGGTCGACCGCGATCCGGCGCCGGCGCTGGCAGACCTCGGCAACGTCTCGTTTCTCGCCGCCGACCTCGAGCGCGAGGCCTGGCCCTACGGCGGGCGGCAGTTCGATGCGGTGGTCGTGGTCAACTACCTGCACCGGCCGCTATTCGCGGCGCTGCGCTCGGCGCTGGCGCCGCGCGGCGTGCTGATCTACGAGACCTTCGCCCAGGGCAACGAAGCCTATGGCCGGCCGTCGAATCCGGACTTCCTGCTCGTGCCGGGCGAGCTGCTGCAGGCGTGCAGCGGCCTGCACGTGCTTGCCTACGAAGATGGCGTGCAAGCGCAGCCGCGGCCGGCGCGCGTGCAGCGCATCTGCGCCCGCGCCGGCCCGGTCGCGCTCGGCGATCTGGCTCTGGATCCGGGCCGCGACTGAGCCGGCAGTAGCGGCAGCCGAGCGCGGCCGCGCCGGTGGCCGCGGGTAGAATCCAGCGCCTGTTTGCGGCTCTGGGACACGAGATGATCACCGGCAGTCTGGTTGCTGTCGTCACGCCGATGCACGAGGACGGCACGCTCGATCTCGACGCCTATCGGCGCCTGATCGACTGGCAGATCGAGCAGGGCACGAACGGCATCGTCGCCGTCGGCACTACCGGCGAGTCGCCGACCGTCGATCACGACGAGCACTGCCTGCTGGTGAAGACCGCGGTCGAGGCCGCGCGCGGTCGCGTGCCGGTGATCGCCGGCACCGGCGGCAACTCGACGCGCGAGGCGATCGAGCTCACGCACTACGCCCGGCAGGTCGGCGCCGCCGCCACGCTCCAGGTCGTGCCCTACTACAACAAGCCGACCCAGGAGGGGCTGTACCGGCACTTCCGCACGGTGGCCGAGACCTGCGGTCTGCCGGTGATCCTGTACAACGTCCCGGGCCGCACGGTGGCCGATCTGGCCAACGACACCACGGTGCGCCTATCGCAGGTGCCCGGCATCGTCGGCTTGAAGGACGCCACCGGCGACGCCGCGCGCGCCGCCGACCTGCTGCGCCGGCTGCCGCTGCAGTTCGCCGTCTACAGCGGCAACGACGACAGCGCGCTGGCGCTGATGCTGCTTGGCGGCCACGGCGTGATCTCGGTGGTCGCCAACGTCGCGCCGGCTCTGATGAGCCGCATGTGCCGCGCTGCGCTCGACGGCGATCTGGCCACCGCGCGCCGCCTCAATGGCCAGCAGTTGCCGCTGGCGCAGAAGCTGTTCGTCGAGGCCAACCCGATTCCGATCAAGTGGGCGCTGGCGAAGATGGGTCGCATCGGCGCCGGCATCCGCCTGCCGCTGCTGCCGCTGTCGGCGGCGGCGCAGCCGGCGGTCGAAGCGGCGCTGCGCGAATCCGGCGTGCTCTAGCGATCGACGCAACGCGGCGGCCCCGACCGGGTCGAAGCCGCAGGCCGATTGCGGCGAGCACCGACGAGTTCCCCCGGTAAACCCCCAGTGCCGTCGATCGGCGCCGGACGAGGAGAAGTTGCATGACTGCCTTGACCCCGACTCCTGCGCGCGCCTCGAGTGCGCGGCTGCTGGCGCTGCTGGCAGCGGCGCTGCTGGCAAGCGGCTGCGCCTCGCTCGGCATCCGCAGCGATCGCATCGACTACGGCGCGGTCGCGCCGCAGCGTCCGCTCGAGGTCCCGCCCGATCTGCCGCCGCCGCCGGCGAACGAGCGCTTCACGGTGCCGGGTGCGGCGACCGCGGCCGCCCAGCAGGCGCAACGCGCGCCGGCGGCCG
>JBBIST010000066.1:0-18190 GCA_037441125.1 Burkholderiales bacterium | reverse complement strand
CCTGCTGCCACCCCGACTGCGCGGCCGCAACGAACGCATCGATGAACCGCTGGCGTCGGTCGAGGCGACGACGCGATCCGCCGCCGGCCAGCCGCGGTGAACCGAGCGAGGACTTCGGCCATGAGCACCCACGACCACGAGCTTGCGATCGACACCTCGGCGCTGAAGCGCGGCGCCGCCGGCTGCGACAACGACCACGGCTGCGGCCGGCGCGCACTCGCGCGGGCGGCCGCCGCGGAGGGCGCGGCGGGCCCGCGGCGCACGCTGACGATCAACATCCTGCGCTTCAACCCGCGGGCGGCGCATCCGCCGCACCTGCAGTCGTTCACGCTCGAAGAGGCCGACGGCATGACGCTGTTCATGGCGCTGAGCGAGATCCGCGAAACGCAGGACCCCTCGCTGCAGTTCGACTTCGTCTGCCGCGCCGGCATCTGCGGCAGTTGCGCGATGCTGATCGACGGCCGGCCCGGGCTGGCCTGCCGCACGCTGACCAAGAACCTCGGCGCCGAGATCTCGCTTGCGCCGCTGCCGTTCTTCGAGCTGATCGGCGACCTGTCGGTCGACACCGGAAAGTGGATGCGGGCGATGAGCGAGCGCATCGAAAGCTGGGTCCACCTGAAGTCGCAGGAGCTCGATCTCGCGCGCCTCGAGGAGCGCATGGACCCCGAGCTGGCGGAGAGAATCTACGAGCTCGACCGCTGCGTCGAGTGCGGCTGCTGTGTCGCCGCCTGCGGCACCGCGCGCATGCGACCCGACTTCGTCGGCGCGGTGGCGATCGGCAAGCTGGCGCGCTTCAAGCTCGACCCGCGCGACGCGCGCACCGACGCCGACTACTACGAACTGATCGGCACCGACGACGGCGTCTTCGGCTGCATGAGCCTGCTCGCCTGCCACGATTTCTGCCCGAAGGAGCTGCCGCTGGCCACCCAGATCGCCTACATGCGGCGGCAGATGGTGCGACAGGGACTGGTCGGTGCCTGAGGGCACCGCGCCCGCACGCAGGCAAGGATTTATGTGCTGTTGTTAACCAGGAGGACCACATGTCATCCGCTGTTGGCGCCGGCCCCACACTGCCGGTAACACCGAAGCAGCCCGCACCGGCGGCACTGCCCTGGTGGAAGATTCTGCTGCCGCTGATTGTCGCGGTCGTCATTGCGCTGATCCCGCCGCCCGAGGGGTTGCCGCAGCACGCCTGGTACTTCTTCGCCATCTTTGCCGGCGTCATCGTCGGCCTGATGGTCGAGCCGCTGCCGGGGGCCGCGGTCGGTCTGATCGGCGTCGTGCTGGTGGCGGTGCTCGCGCCCTATGTCCTGTTCAGCCCGGCCGACCTGGCCAGGGCCGGCTTCCGTCCGGCCGCCGCCTCGCTGACCTGGGCACTGTCGGGCTTCAGCAACACCACCGTGTGGCTGATCTTCGCCGCCTTCATGTTCGCTCTCGGCTACGAGAAGACCGGGCTCGGGCGGCGCATCGCGCTGGCGCTGGTCAAGGCGATGGGACGGCGCACGATCACGCTCGGCTACGCGGTGACGATCTCCGATTTGGTGCTGGCGCCGTTTACCCCCAGCAATACCGCGCGCAGCGGCGGCACCGTGTTTCCGGTGATCCGCAACCTGCCGGCGCTGTACGACTCCAAGCCGAACGATCCGTCCTCGCGCCGCATCGGCGGCTACCTGATGTGGGTCGGCATCGCCGCCACCTGCATCACCAGCTCGATGTTCCTGACCGCGCTCGCGCCGAACCTGCTCGCGCTCGAGCTGATCAACAAGACCGCCAAGGTGAGCTTCACCTGGTTCGATTGGTTCGCCGCCTTCGCGCCGGCCGGCATCCTGCTGCTGCTGGCGCTGCCGCTGCTCGCCTACGTGCTGTACCGGCCCGAGATCAAGGGCGGCAACGAAGTGCCCGACTGGGCGCGCGGCGAACTGGCGCAAATGGGCGGCCTGGGCCGGCGCGAGATCCTGCTTGCGGTGCTGGTGCTGCTGGCGCTGGCGCTGTGGATCTTCGGCGGCGACGTGATCAACGCCACGACCGTGGCGATCGGCGTCGTCGCCCTGATGGTGATCCTCGGCGTGGTGACCTGGGACGACGTGCTGTCGAACAAGCAGGCCTGGAACACGCTCGTGTGGTTCGCGACCCTGGTGGCGCTCGCCGACGGCCTGAACCGGGTCGGCTTCGTGCGCTGGTTCGCCGACACGATCGGCGCCCAGATGGCCGGCTTTCCGCCCGTGCTGGCGATGCTGCTGCTGGTGGCGGTGTTCTTCTTCGCCCACTACCTGTTCGCCAGCATCACCGCGCACGTGACGGCGATGCTGCCGGTCATGCTCGCGGTCGGCATGGGCATCCCCGGCATCGACATCCAGACCTTCGCGCTGCTGCTGGCGCTCACGCTCGGCATCATGGGCATCCTGACACCGTACGCCACCGGCCCCAGCCCCGTGTACTACGGCTCCGGCTACATCCCGGCGAAGGACTACTGGCGTCTGGGGGCGATCTTCGGCGTCATCTACTTCACGGTGTTCATCCTCGTCGCTCTCGTCTGGATCATCTGAGCACTCGAGCGGGATCGGGTCCGGCCCGCGCGCGCGTCCGAGGCGTCGGCGCCGCGCCGGCCGGGCCCGGTCACCCGCACCGAGCACCGCCGGGGCAGGCCGCAGCGAACGTTGCGCGCCGCCCTGTACTTCAACCATCGTCGGAGGTTGCCGTGGCAACGATTCGCCAGGAAGACTTCATCCAGAGCGTCGCCGACGCCCTGCAGTTCATCAGCTACTACCATCCGACCGACTTCCTGCAGGCGATGACGCGCGCCTACGAGCGCGAGGCCTCGCCCGCGGCCAAGGACGCGCTGGCGCAGATCCTGATCAACTCGCGCCTCGCCGCCGAAGGCCAGCGGCCGATCTGCCAGGACACCGGCAGCGCGGTCATCTTCGTGCGTGCCGGCATGAACGCGCGCTGGGACGCAACGCTGTCGGTGCAAGAGATGTGCGACGAGGCCGTGCGCCGCGCCTACACGTACCCGAAGAACGTGCTGCGCGCCTCGATGCTCGCCGACCCCGCCGGCAGGCGCGTCAATACCAAGGACAACACGCCGGCGATCGTGCACTTCGACCTCGTGCCGGGCGAGAAGGTCGAGGTGTTCGTCTCCGCCAAGGGCGGCGGTTCCGACAACAAGAGCAAGGTCGCGATGCTGCTGCCGGGCGACAGCGTGGTCGACTGGGTGCTGCAGATGGTGCCGACGATGGGCGCCGACTGGTGCCCGCCGGGCATCCTGTCGCTGGGCATCGGCGGCTCGCCCGAGAAGGCGGCAATGCTTGCCAAGTGGGGCCTGATGGAGCCGGTGAACATCGACGAGCTGAAGGCGCGCGGCCCCGCCACGCCCGCCGAGGCACTGCGGCTCGAGCTGTTCGAGAAGGTCAACGCGCTGGGCATCGGCGCGCAGGGGCTCGGCGGCCTCACCACCGTGCTCGACGTCAAGGTGGCCGACGTGCCCTGCCACGCCGCCAGCAAGCCGGTGGCGCTGCTGCCCAACTGTGCCGCCACGCGCCATGCGCACTTCGTCCTCGACGGCAGCGGCCCGGTGGCGCTCGAGCCGCCGAGCCTCGATGAGTATCCGCAGCTCGCGCTCGACTTCTCCACCAGCCGCCGCGTGAACCTCGACACGATCACGCCGGCCGAGGTGCAGACCTGGCAGTCGGGCGACCGCCTGCTGCTCTCAGGCAAGCTGCTGACCGGCCGCGACGCCGCGCACAAGCGCATCACCGACATGCTGGCGCGCGGCGAGAAGCTGCCGGTGGACTTCAAGAACCGCTTCATCTACTACGTCGGCCCGGTCGATCCGGTGGGCGATGAAGTCGTCGGTCCCGCGGGCCCGACCACCTCGTCGCGCATGGACCGCTTCGTCGAACCGATGCTGGCGCAGGCCGGCCTGCTCGGCATGGTCGGCAAGAGCGAGCGCGGCCCGGCGGCGGTCGAGGCGATCCGCAAGCACAAGGCCGTGTACTGCATCGCCGTCGGCGGCGCGGCCTACCTGGTGTCGAAGTCGATCCGCGCCTCGCGCGTGCTGGCCTTCCCCGAACTCGGCATGGAAGCGATCTACGAGTTCGAGGTCAAGGACATGCCGGTCACGGTGGCCGTGGATTCCGCCGGCGGCGCGGTTCACAAGACCGGTCCGGCCACCTGGAAGCTGGCGATCGAGAAGAAGTCCGAAGCGTCGAAGCTGGCGGCGCCGGCCTGACTCCCGGGCGGGCGCGGCTTCGGCGCGCATGCACGTCGCGGCATCGCCGGGCGGCTGCGCACTGCGACGCGCCGGCGTTGATGGCCGTCAACGCCGGCGCGTTGGCGAGTGAAACCATGCCGGTCCGGAACCGGCGGTGCGGCGCACGCGAACCCGTGCCGCGCCGGCACCCAGGCGCACAACGAGGGCGGTGCCATGGACTTGCAGCACAAGGTGCGTCGCATCGGCCTCGCCGCCGGTCCGCTCGCGGCGGCGCTGCTCTACCTGGCGCTGCCACACGAGTACCTCGACGCCTCAGGCACGGTCGTGCCGCTGACCCACGCCGGCCGCGCCACACTGGCGATGCTGGTGTGGATGGCGCTGTGGTGGATGACCGAGGCGGTCGAGATCGAGGTCACGGCGCTGCTGCCGATCGTCGCCTTCCCGCTTTTCGGCGTGCTGCCGATCGGCCGCACCGCCGCCAGCTACGGCGCCGATGTCGTGTTCCTGTTCCTCGGCGGCTTCGTGCTGGCGCTGGCGATCCAGCGCTGGGGGCTGGACCGGCGCATCGCCTTCGCCGTGCTCTCGCTTGCGGGAACGCGGCCGGCGGCGATCGTCGCCGGAGTGATGGCGGCGACCGCGGCGATCAGCATGTGGGTGTCGAACACCGCCACCACGGCGATGATGGTGCCGATCGCGCTGGCGATCGTCGACCAGGCGCTGCGCCGGCGCACCGGCCGCTCGCTCGCCGAGCACGGCGGCATCCCGCAAGACGACATCGACACGCGCAACCTGGGGCTGGCGTTGCTGCTCGGTGTCGCCTACGCGGCATCGATCGGCGGCCTGGGCACGATCATCGGCTCGCCGCCGAACGGCATCTTCGTGCGCTTCTACGAGCAGACCTACGGCATCGAGGTGTCGTTCGCCACCTGGATGGCGATCGGCGTGCCGATGGTGCTGCTGCTGTTGCCGCTGGCCTGGTGGCTGAACACGCGCGTGCTCTTTCCCACGCGCATCGCCGAGATCGAGGGCGGCCGTGCCTGGGTGCGCGAGCAGCGCGCCGCGCTCGGGCCGCTGGCGCGCGGCGAACGGGTCACGCTGGCGGTGTTCGCGGTCACGGTCGCCTGCTGGGTGTCGCGGCCTCTGCTCGCCGGGCTCGAAGTGGGCGGCGTGCGGCCGCTCGCCGGTCTGACCGACGCGTCGATCGCGGTGGCGGCGGCGATCGCGCTGTTCCTGCTGCCGGTCGACCGCGCCGGCACGCGCGCGATGGACTGGGCCACGGCGGCGCGACTGCCGTGGGGCGTGTTGATCCTGTTCGGCGGCGGTCTGGCGCTGGCGGCGGCGATGGAGGCCAACGGCGCGGCGCAGTTCATCGGCGCGCAGGCGCAGGCACTCGCCGGCGCGCCGATGCTGCTGGTGCTGATCGCGGTCGTCGCCGCGGCGGTGTTCGCCACCGAGCTGATGTCGAACACCGCGCTCACCGCGACCCTGCTGCCGATCCTGGCGGCGCTGGCACCGGTGTTCGGCCTGCCGCCGGCGATGCTGCTGCTGCCGGCGACGATCGCCGCCAGTTGCGCCTTCATGATGCCGGTGGCCACACCGCCGAACGCGATCGTCTTCGGCACCGGCCTGGTGCGCATGCCGCAGATGATGCGCGCCGGCTTCTGGCTCAACCTGGTGGCGATCGTGGCGATCAGCGCCGCCGCCTACACGCTGATCGGGCCGCTGCTGTCGGCGTGGCCATGAGCCCGCACGGCCGCCCGAAGGGCGAATCCCTGAGCGCGCAGCGCGAAGGTATTTCAGTGAGCGCGCACGGCCGCTCCGTAGCGCTCATCCCGCAGCGCGAAGCGCGGAGGGTAGTCCAGTGAGACCGGCGCTGCCTGGCCGCGGCTACTCGACCAGGAGGTTGCCGAACTGCCAGGGGTCGTCGCGGTCGAGTTCCTCGGCGAACAGTCGTTCGCGCCCCTGCAACGGATTCCAGTCGCCCCAGACGCCGGCCATCTCGCCCAGGTAGGGCTCGGCCACGCGCATCACCCGCTCGTGGTCGAGCGCCTCGGGTTCGACCACGCCGCGGCCCGGGTTCTCCAGCGCCCAGACCATCCCGCCCAGGGCGCCGGCGGCGGTCTGCATCGTCGTGGCGTTGTTGAACGGCGCCAGTGCACGCGCCTGCTGCGTGCTCAGGCGCGAGCCGTACCAGTAGACGCCGCGCGGGTGGCCGCACAGCAGCACGCCGAGCTCGTCCATGCCGTCGACGATCTCGTCGCGCAGCAGCCGCGTGCGCGGCTGCATCGCAAAGCCGCGGCCGCAGTACTCGAAGATCGACAGCACGGCGTCGTCGCACGGGTGGTACGCATAGTGGACCGTGGGCCGGTAGACGACGGCGCCGCCTTCGCGCAGCGTCAGGTAGTCGGCGATCGCGATCGACTCGGCATGCGTGATCAGGAAGCCGTGGTACGGGCCTTGCAGCGGCGTCCAACTGCGCACGCGCACCGTGACCCCGGGCCGCTCGATGTAGATCGCCGCGCGCGAGCCGTGCTCGTGCTCGCGCCCGCGCGCCGGCAGCCGCTTCTCGTGCGAGCCCCAGCCGAGTTCGGCCGGCTGGCTGCCCTCGCCGACGAAGGCGGCGGCCGACCAGGTGTTGACGAATTCGCCCACCTGCTTCGGCTGCGCCCCGCGCTGGTAGTCGCGCTCGGCGACGTGGATCGTGCGGATGCCGAGCGCGCGCGCCAGACGCGCCCAATCCTCGCGCCCCTGCGGCGGCGGCGCCTTCAGCCCGGTGTCGGCGGCCATGGCGAGCAGCGCGCGCTTGGTGAAGTGCGACACCAGCCCCGGGTTGACGCCGTGCGCGACCACGCTCGTCGGCCGGTGCGGCCAGGCCTTGCGATTGATCGCCAGCGCCTGCTCGCGCAGCGCGTAGTTGCTGCGCTCGGCCGCCGACAGGCGCGTGTCGTAGTGACTGCCGATCCAGGGCTCGATGCAGGCATCGAGGTAGGGAACATTGCGCTCGTGACACAGCTCGATCAGCGCCGTCGAAGCGACGTCGTAGGACAGGTTGAGCAGGAAAGAGCCGGGTACGAGCAGGGCTTCGAGTCGCGGCCGGTAGCAGCCGAGGGTCAGCGGCTGCACGCGCAAGTCGGTCACGCCGCAGGCGGCCGCCGCCGCACGTCCGTCGTCGTCGGCGGTGATCACGGTGATCGCGGCCGCATCGACCGGAACGTGGCGCAGGACGAGCGGCAGCATCCCCTGCGCGACGCTGCCGAAGCCGACGATCACCAGCCGGCCGTCGATCCGCGCCTCGGTGGCGAACCGCCATGAGCCGGCGGCCTGCGGCGCCGCGGCGCCGTCGGGCGCGCTCACGGCGAGGCTCCGTCGCCGCCGGCGGCGCAGCGCTGCCGGCGCGCTGCCGCGCCCGCAGGGTGGTCGGCACGCGCGGCGCGCGTTCGGCGGTTACGGTCGAGGTCGAGGCGGCGGTTCATGGCGTCGGATCGTGGATCGGAAGCGTCGGATCGAGCTTGCGGCCGGTCAAGTCGCGCGCGGCCGGCCGCCGGCCGCAGCCACTGCCACAGGAGAAGTTCAGGTGTGCAATCGCTCGTACTTGGCCTGCAACTGCTCGCGCGACTCGACGTGCTTCGGGTCGGTGATGATGCAGTCGGCCGGGCAGACGTCGACGCACTGCGGCTCGTCGTGGGCGCCGATGCACTCGGTGCAGCGCTCCGGGTCGATGACGTAGATCGGGTTGTCGGCGCGGATCGCCTCGTTCGGACAGACCGGCTTGCAGGCGTCGCAGCCGGTGCAATCTTCGTTGATGATCAGTGCCATCAGTGTCTCCTCGGCGGAATGGGGCAGCACGCGCGGCTGCGGCTCAGGCGTGCTTGCTCGTGTACGACTTTAGCGCCTTCATGTAGTTGGCGCGCTCGAAGGCGTCGGGGTCGGGGCAGGACTGCTGGCTGAGCGAGCCCTTCATCTGTGCCACCGACTCGTAGTCGCGGTCGGCAAGCCAGCGGCGCACGCCGGCGACCAGCGTTCCCAGATGACCCGGTCCGCGCTTGAGCAGGCTGCTGGCGAGCATCACCGCGTCGGCGCCCGCCAGCAAAAGCTTGAGCACGTCCTCGGCGCTGTGCGCGCCGCCGGTCGCGGCCAGGCTGGCCGGCACGCGGCCGCGCAGGATCGCGATCCAGCGCAACGCCAGGCGCAGCTCGTCGGAGGTCGACAGCACCAGGTGCGGCGCCACCTCGAGTTCCTCGAGATCGATGTCCGGCTGCAGGAAGCGGTTGAACAGCACCAGGCCGCGGGCGCCGGCTTCGGTCAGCCGCAGCGCCATGTTGGCCATGGCGCTGAAGTAGGGCGCGACCTTGACCGCGACCGGGATCTTCACTTCGTCGGCGACCGAGCGCACGAGGTCGACATAGCGCGCCTCGACCTCGGCGCTGGTGTCGTCGACGCTGGCGGCGAGGAAGTAGACGTTCAGTTCGATCGCGTCGGCGCCGGCTTCCTCGAACTGGCGCGCGATCCGCGTCCAGCCGCCGGTGGTGTAGCCGTTCAGGCTGGCGATCACCGGCAGGCGCAACGTGCGCTTGGCGTCGGCCACCAGCGCCAGCGCGCGCTCCGAACCGGTGGCGATCGTGCGCAGTTCGGGAAAGAAGCCGCTCGCCTCGGGCGACAGCTCGGTGCCCGAGAGCATCAGCCGGTAGGCCGACATCTCCTCGTGCTCGATCTGCTCCTCGAACAGCGACGGCAGCACGACCGCGGCGGCGCCGGCGGCTTCCAGCCGCTGCAGGCTGTCGAGCGAGCCGGTCAGCGGCGAGGCCGAGGCGACGATCGGGTGCGGCAGCGTCAGGCCGAGGTAGCGGGTGCTCAAATCGACGCTCATCGTGGTCCTCCCGGACGGCTGGCGGCGGCGCGCGCTGCGTGCATGTTCAGGCCTCCTTGGCGATCGCCGGCGGCGGCTCGGCGCCGCTGTCGGCAGGGGTCTCGCCGGTGCCGGCTTCGGCCACCACGCGGTGCACCGCCGCCACCTGCTCGTAGAGCTGCCAGCGCGCGTCGGCCTCGGCCTGCGCCTGGCGGTTGAGCGCGCGCGCGCGCGCCGGGTCGGCCTGCGCCAGCATCGCGAAACGGCCTTCCTTCATCGTGAACTGCTCGAGCGGCAGCGTCGGCTTGCGCGAGTCGAGCTTGAGCGGATGGTCGGCGCCGCCCATGCCCAGGCGCGGGTCGAAGTGGTACAGGGTCAGGTAGCCGCTCTTGACCGCATCGCGCTGGTGGCTGAAGCCGGTGGTCATGTCGATGCCGTGGGCGATGCAGTGGCTGTAGGCGATGATCAGCGACGGCCCGTGCCACGACGCCGCCTCCTGGAAGGTGCGCACCGTGTGCACCGGGTTAGCGCCGATCGCCACCTGGGCGACGTAGACGTTGCCGTAGGCCATGGCGATCATGCCCAGGTCCTTCTTGCCGACCGCCTTGCCGGCGGCGGCGAACTTGGCCACGGCGCCGCGCGGCGTGGCCTTCGAGGCCTGGCCGCCGGTGTTGCTGTAGACCTCGGTGTCGAGCACCAGGATGTTGACGTTGCGGCCCGAGGCGAGCACATGGTCGAGCCCGCCGTAGCCGATGTCGTAGGCCCAGCCGTCGCCGCCGACGATCCAGACGCTGCGCGCGACCAGGCTGTCGGCCACCGCCAGCAGACGCGCCGCCTCGGGCGTGCGCAGCGCCGCCAGCCGCTGCCTGAGCTGGCGCACGCGGCTGCGCTGGGCGCGGATCTCGGCGTCGCTGTCCTGCGCTGCGGCGAGCAGTGCGGCTGCCAGGTCGGCGCCGATCGGCTCGCGCAGGCGCTCGACCAGCGACCTGGCGAGCGCCTGCTGCGCATCGAGCGCGAGCCGCATGCCGAGCCCGAACTCGGCGTTGTCCTCGAACAGACTGTTGGCCCAGGTCGGACCCTGGCCGTCGGCGTTCTTCGAGTACGGCGTGGTCGGCAGGTTGCCGCCGTAGATTGACGAGCAGCCGGTGGCGTTGGCGATCACCAGATGGTCGCCGTAGAGCTGCGACAGCAGCTTGATGTACGGCGTCTCGCCGCAGCCGGCGCAGGCGCCCGAGTACTCGAACAGCGGCTGACGAAGCTGCGAGCCGCGCAGCGGGTCGATGCGCTCGAGGTCGGGACGCACCTCGGGCAGGGCGAGGAAGAACTCGTAGTTGGCGCGCTCGGCCTCGAGATGATCGAGCTTCGGCGCCATGTTGATCGCCTTGTGCTTGAGCGCGGTCTTGCTGCGCGTCGGGCAGACGTCGACGCAGACGCCGCAGCCGGTGCAGTCCTCGGGCGCGACCTGCAGGCTGTAGAGCATGCCTTCGAGGCCGCTGCCGTCCTTGCGCGACCAGGGCACGGCCTTGAAGGTCGCCGGCGCGCGCTTCATATCCTCGACCGTGAGCACGGTCTGGCGGATCGCCGCGTGCGGGCACACGAGCGGGCAGATCGCGCACTGCGTGCACAGCTCGGCGTCCCAGATCGGGATCTCGTGCGCGATGCTGCGCTTCTCCCATTGCGTCGTGCCGGTCGGGAAGGTGCCGTCGACCGGCAGCGCCGACACCGGCAGCAGGTCGCCGCGACCGTCCATCATCAGCGCCGTCACGCGCTGCACGAAGTCGGGCGCGGCGCGCGCCACGGTCGGCCGGCGCGTCATGCGCGAGTCGGCCTGCGCCGGCACGGCCACCTCGGTGAGCGCGGCGAGCGAGGCGTCGACGGCGGCGAAGTTGCGATTGAGCACGGTCTCGCCGCGGCGGCCGTAGGTGGCGCGGATCGCGTCCTTGATGCGGGCGATCGCCTCGTCGCGCGGCAGCACGCCCGAGATCGCGAAAAAGCAAGCCTGGGTCACGGTGTTGATGCGCCCGGCGAGCCCGGCCTGGCGCGCCACCGCCAGCGCATCGACGACGAAGAAGCGCAGCCGCTTGGCGATGATCGTCTGCTGCGCCTCGCGCGGCAGCCGGCCCCAGACCTCGGAGGCCGCATAGGGGCTGTTGAGCAGGAAGGTCGCGCCCGGGCGCGCCAGCGCCAGCACCTCGAGCCGCTCCATGAACTCGAACTGGTGGCAGGCGACGAAGTCGGCCTGCCGGATCAGGTAGGTCGACTCGATCGGCGCCGGCCCGAAGCGCAGGTGCGACACCGTGATCGCGCCCGACTTCTTGCTGTCGTAGACGAAGTAGCCCTGCGCGTGCAGCGGCGTGTTCTCGCCGATGATCTTGACCGTGTTCTTGGTCGCGCCGACCGTGCCGTCGGCGCCGAGGCCGTAGAACAGCGCGCGCGTGACGCCGGCCGCCTCGGTGTCGAAATCGGCATCGACCGGCAGCGACAGGTGCGTCACGTCGTCGACGATGCCGACCGTGAAGTGGCGCTTGGGCCGCTCGCGCGCCAGCTCGTCGAACACCGCCTTGGCCATCGCCGGCGTGTACTCCTTCGACGACAGCCCGTAGCGGCCGCCGATCACGCGCGGCAGCGGCCGGCTCTCGGGCCAGGCCTCGTTCAGCGCCGCCACCACGTCCTGGTACAGCGGCTCGCCGACCGCGCCCGGTTCCTTGGTGCGGTCCAGGGTTGCGATCGCGCGCACCGTGGCCGGCAGCGCGGCGACGAAGGCGGCGACGTCGAACGGCCGGTACAGGCGCACCGTGACCAGCCCCACCTTCTCGCCGGCGGCCGCCAGCCGCGCCACCGCCTCGCGCGTGGCCCCGGTGCCCGAGCCCATCTGCACGATCACGCGTTCGGCGTCGGCGGCGCCGACGTACCAGAACAGGCTGTACTTGCGGCCGGTGACTGCGGCGAAGCGACGCATCGCGTCGCCGACCACGCCCGGCGCCGCCTGGTAGTAGGGGTTGCAGGCCTCGCGCGCCTGGAAAAAGACGTCCGGGTTCTGCGCCGTGCCGCGGATCACCGGGTTGTCGGGGTTGAGCGCGCGCGCGCGGTGCGCGTGCACGAGCTCGTCGTCGATCAGCGCGCGCGCCTGCTCTTCGCTCAGCAGGTCGATCTTGTTGACTTCGTGGCTGGTGCGAAAGCCGTCGAAGAAGTGCAGGAACGGCACGCGCGCGGCGAGCGTCGCCATGTGGGCGATCATCGCCAGGTCTTGCGCCTCCTGCACCGAGGAGGAGGCGAGCAGCGCGAAGCCGGTGCTGCGTGCCGCCATCACGTCGGAGTGGTCGCCGAAGATCGACAGCGCGTGCGTGGCCACGGTGCGCGCGGCGATGTGGAACACCGCCGGCGTCAGCTCGCCGGCGATCTTGAACATGTTGGGCAGCTTCAGCAGCAGCCCCTGCGAGGCGGTGAAGGTCGTGGTCAGCGCGCCCGCCTGCAGCGAGCCGTGCACGGCGCCGGCGGCACCGGCCTCGCTTTGCATCTCGATGACTTCCGGCACCTGGCCCCAGAGGTTCTTCTGGCCGGCAGCCGACCAGGCGTCGGCCAGTTCGCCCATGGTCGACGAGGGCGTGATCGGGTAGATCGCGATCACCTCGCTGCACAGGTGAGCGATGCGCGCGGCGGCTTCATTGCCGTCGAGGACGTACGGGTGTGGGTTCATGGTTGGCGTGAAACGTGAAAGGTGAAACGTGAAAAGTGAAACGCGCAAGGCACCGGCGCCTCACCCTCCCCCGACAGGGGGAGGGCTGGGGAGGGGGCATCACGTTTCACGTTTCACCTTTCACCCTTTGTGTGCGCTTCGGCGCTGCCCCTACAGGATGCCGGCCTTGCCGTCTTGCCAGCGGCGGTATTCGGTGGTGAGCAACTCGACGTGCTCGCGCTCCTCGGCGGCCAGTTCGCGGTACAGCTCGCGCTCGACCGAGCCTTCGGCTGCGCGCTCGCCTTCGGCGGCGAAGAACTCGGCCGCGCGCCGCTCGAAGGCGATGGCGATGCGAAACAGGTTGTCCGGGTCCTGCGGCCGGTGCTCGACGCCGGAGAAGATCGCCGCGCGGTCGACCTGGAAGTCTTCCGCGGGCTGCGGCAACTGCGCGTGGTAGCGCTTCGACAGCGTCGCCATGTGCTCTTCTTCCATCGCCGCGAAGCGGCCGAACAGGTCGCGCAGCGCCGGGTCGGTGGCGTCGCGCGCGGCGCGCTCGTAGAACGCATGGCCGCCGAGTTCGATCTCGAAGGCCTTGCGCACGGCGGCCAGCGCCGCATCGTCGGCAACGGCGCCGCGCTCGAACAGCTCGAGCCTGCCGCGGCAGTACGGGCACAGGCCGTAGGGAAAGGCGAAACCCTCGGCGATCTTCAGGCACGAGGTGCAGCGCCAGCGCAGTTCCTGGCCGGCGCAGCAGATGTAGGACTCTTCGTCTTCGAGCGGGCGGCGGCAGCGCGGGCAGACGTTCATGCTTGGGTCTCCGCGGCTTCGGTGGCGCCTCGGGCGGCGGGCTGCGCCGGCGGCAAAAAGGCGTCGACGTCGGCCTGCGTGATCGGCCACTTGCTCTTGCCGCCCGCCAGATACGCGGCGATCGCGCGCGCGGCGCGGCGGCCGGCGCCCATCGCCAGGATCACGGTGGCGCCGCCGGTGACGATGTCGCCGCCGGCGAACACGCCTTGCACGCTCGTGGCCTGCGTGGCCTCATCGGCGACGATGTAGCCCCACTGGTTGAGGTTCAGGCCCGGTGTGGACTTGGTGATGATCGGGTTGGCCTGCGTGCCGAGCGCGTAGATCACGGTGTCGCACTCGAGCGCGACGACTTCGCCGGTCGGCAGCGGCTTGCGCCGGCCGCGCTCGTCGGGCTCGCCGAGCGCCATTTTCTGCACCTTCATGCCGCGCACGTTGCCGTCGGCGTCGGTCAGGATCTCGACCGGGCCGTGCAGGAAGAAGAATTCGATGCCTTCCTCCTTGGCGTGGCGCAGTTCCTCGACGCGCGCCGGCGCCTCGGCCTCGGTGCGCCGGTAGACGCAGCGCACGGTCGGCGTGCGCAGCCGCTTGGCCACGCGCAGGCAGTCCATCGCCGTGTTGCCGGCGCCGATCACGACCACGCTGCGGCCGATCGCGATCGGCGTGTCCAGGTACGGGAAGCGGTCGCCGCCCATCAGGTTCACGCGCGTCAGGAACTCGTTGGCCGAGTACACCTGCCCGGCGTGTTCGCCCGGGATGCCGAGAAAGCTCGGCGCGCCGGCGCCGGCGCCGACGAACACGGCGTCGTAGCCGCGCTCGTTCAGGAGCTGGGCGATGGTGAAGGTCTTGCCGATCACCTTGTTGGTCTCGAAGGCCACGCCCATCGCCTTCAGGTTGTCGACCTCGCGGGCGATGATCTCGCGCGGCAGTCGAAACGACGGGATGCCGTACTGCAGGACGCCGCCGACCACGTGCAGCGCCTCGAACACCGTCGGTGCGGCGCCGTAGCGCACGAGGTCGGCCGCCACCGCCAGCCCGGCCGGGCCGGAGCCGACGATGGCGACGCGGCCGAGCGGCCGCTCGACCACGTGCGCTGCCGCCTTCGCCGGCGGCGCGTTGTCGCCGACGAAGCGCTCGAGCCGGCCGATCGCCACCGGCTCCATCGGCGTCTTCTTGTTGCGGCCGACCTGGCACTGCGCCTCGCACTGCGACTCCTGCGGGCACACGCGGCCGCACACCGACGGGAACAGGTTCGACTCGTGGATCGCCGCGCGCGCGCCGTCCAGGTCGCGCACCAGCAGGTGGCGGATGAAGCGCGGGATGTCGATGCCGACCGGGCAGCCGTCGATGCAGGTCGGCTTGCTGCACATGATGCAGCGCTCGGCCTCGGCCAGCGCCTCGGCGAGCGAGTAGCCGAGGTTGACTTCCTTGAAGTTGCGCGCGCGTTCGACCGGGTCGCGCTCGGGCATCTTCACCGCGTGCGGCGGCAGGTCCTTGAACTTCTTGTAGTTCTTCCGCCCCTCGACGATCAGTTGCTGCTCGACCCGGCACACGTGCGCGTAGTCGCTGCTGGCGCGCGCCTCCTCGCCCTTGAAGCGCTTCTGGCGCAGCATCAGTTCGCCGAAGTCGACCTGGTGGCCGTCGAAGTCGGGGCCGTCGACGCAGGCGAAGCGGACCTGCTTGTCGACGGTCACGCGGCACGAGCCGCACATGCCGGTGCCGTCGACCATGATCGCGTTCAGCGACACCATCGTGCGCACGCCGAACGGCCGCGTGGTCTCGGCGCAGGCCGCCATCATCGGCAGCGGGCCGATCGCGACCACCAGGTCCGGCGGATCCTGCTCGAGCACTTCACGCAGCGCGGCGGTGACGAAGCCCGGCTTGCCGTAGCTGCCGTCGTCGGTGCAGACGATCAGGCGGTCGCAGTGGGCGCCGAACTTCGCCTCCCAGAACACGAGGTCCTTGCTGCGGAAGCCGATGATCCCGGTGGTGCGGTTGCCGGCCGCCTTGAAGGCGCGCAACTGCGGGTACACGGGGGCCACGCCCAGGCCGCCGCCGACCAGCAGCACGTGCCCGACCCGGCTCACGTGCTGCGGCAGCCCGAGCGGACCGACGAAGTCGGCAAAGCGGTCGCCGGCCTTGTAGTGGTCGCGCATCTCGACCGTCGTCTTGCCCAGCGCCTGCACGACGATCGTCACCGTGCCGGCGTCGCGGTCGTAGTCGGCGACCGTCAACGGAATGCGCTCGGCGCCTTCGTGCAGGCGCAGCATCACGAAGTGGCCGGGCTCGGCCGCGCGCGCGACATCCGGCGCCTCCACGTCCCACAGGAAGGTGGTGTCGGAGAAGGCTTCGCGGCGGGTGATCCGGTACATGTCGTGTCCTGGGCGCGCGGCACTCGAGTCTTTTCGGCCGGGGGAGGCTCGTCCGGTGCTGCGAGGGGACTTCGAACGGCGTCGACGGCATGCTGGCACCGAACCGCCGGCCACCGTTGACACCCGTCAACCGCTCCGGACTGCGCGAGCACGTATCGCATCGTGGGAGCCTCGGGCGCGCGAAAGGTTGACCGCAGCCTTCGGACTTTCCCGTGGGTGCTCGATCGCCGCGCGTCGAAAGCAGCCCCGGCCGGCGTCGCCGGCCTGAGGCGGCCCGCTCACGTGGCGCGAGCGCGCCGGCGGCGCGCGCTACGCTTGCCGCCGTCGATGCCGGAGATCGGTGGCGCTTGGCTGCGTGACCGCCGGGAGTCGGACCGTCTTTCACTCCAAGGAGAAGCACCATGAGACTCAAGCTCTCGATGGCCGCCGCGGCCTGCGCGTCGGCTGTGGTCGCCGCCGTGCTGGCACCTGCGCCTGCCGCTGCGCAGCAGCGCTTCGTGACCATCGGCACCGGCGGCGTGACCGGCGTCTACTACCCGGCCGGCGGCGCGATCTGCCGCCTGGTCAACCGCGACCGCGCCAAGCACGGCATTCGCTGCTCGGTCGAGTCGACCGGCGCCTCGGTGGCCAACGTCAACCTGATCCGCCAGGGCGAGCTCGACTTCGGCGTCGCCCAGGCCGACGTGCAGTTCAACGCCACCCGCGGGACCGGCGCCTTCAGCAAGGACGGTCCGATGGCCGACCTGCGCTTCGTGTTCTCGCTCCATCCCGAGGTGATGACGGTGGTGGCGCGGCGCGAGGCGAACGTGCGCTCGCTGCTGGACTTCCGCGGCAAGCGCTTCAACATCGGCAGCCCGGGCTCGGGCACGCGCACCGCGACCGAGGAACTGATGGCCGCCATGGGCCTGCGCACCGCCGATCTGGCGCTCGCCTCCGAACTGCGCGCCGACGAGCAGGGCGCGGCGCTGTGCGACGGCAAGATCGACGGCTTCACCTTCGTCGTCGGCCATCCGTCGGCCAACATCACCGACCCGACGACGATCTGCAACGCGCAGATCATTCCGGTGACGGGGGCGGCGGTCGACAAGCTGCTCGCCGAGCGGGCGTTTTACACGCGCGCGCAGGTGCCGGCCGGCATGTACCGCGGCAACCCGAACGCGATCGACAGCTACGGCGTCCTGGCGACCGTGCTCAGCAGCGCCAAGGTGCCGGACGAAGTCGTCTACACGCTGGTCAAGGCGGTGTTCGACAACCTAAGCGAGTTCAAGGGGCTGCACCCGGCGCTTGCCAACCTGAGGCCGGAAGACATGGCGACCCAGGGCCAGTTCGCGCCCGTGCATCCGGGCGCGGCGCGCTACTACCGCGAGCGCGGCTGGATGAAGTGATCGCCGGCGCCGGCGGCGCGCGCGAGCCCGCCGCCGCCCTGCGCGCTCCTGCTCGACCCGATGGGCGCCTGCGGGCGCCCATCGCGCTTTGCACGCTGCGAACTGGCGCCGCCGCATCGACGCGCGGGTAGACTCGCCGCCGACTACAAGAGCGCGCCATCGTGCCGGGGGAGACTCAGTGAGCGCATCGCCGGGCGCAGCGGCATCGGTCGACCTGCAGCAACTGGTCGCCGACAACGACGTCGGTGGCCGCCGGCCGAGCGGTCTGACCGGACGCCTGCTGCTGACGGTGGCGGTCGCTTGGTCGCTGCTGCAGCTCTGGTACGCGAGCCCGCTGCCGTTCGTGCTCGGCGTCGGCGTCGTCAACGACACCCAGGCGCGCGCCCTGCACCTGGGCGTCGGCATGTTCGTCGCGTTCCTCGCCTATCCGGCCTTCAAGCGCGCGCGACGCGACCGCGTGCCGCTGCACGACTGGGCACTGGCCTTGGTGGCGGCCTTCGCCGGCAGCTACCTCTTCCTGTTCCACGACCAGCTCGCGGCGCGGCCGGCGCAGCCGACCGCGCTCGACTTCTGGGTCGCGGTGGTCGGGGTGCTGCTGCTGCTGGAAGCGACGCGGCGCGCGCTCGGCTGGCCGATGGCGCTGCTGGCGGCGCTGTTTCTCGGCTACGTGTTCGCCGGCCCGCACATGCCCGACGTGCTGGCGCACAAGGGTGCATCGCTGAACCGCGCCGCCGGTCACTTCTGGCTGTCGACCGAAGGCGTCTACGGCATCGCGCTCGGCGTGTCGGTCGGCTTCATCTTCGTGTTCGTGCTGTTCGGTGCCCTGCTCGACCGCGCCGGCGCCGGCAACTACATGATGCAGGTGAGCTTCGCGCTGCTCGGCCACCTGCGCGGCGG
>JBBIST010000065.1:0-18329 GCA_037441125.1 Burkholderiales bacterium | reverse complement strand
CCGACGCCGGCAAGGCGGTGCGCTTCGACGAGAACGACGTGCGGCCGATGGGCCGGCAGGCGCGCGGCGTGCGCGGCATGCAGCTTGACGCCGGCCAGCGGGTGATCGCCATGCTGGTGGCCGAGGACGAGCGGCAAAGCGTGCTCACCGCGACCGAGAACGGCTACGGCAAGCGCACGCCGATCGGCGAGTACACGCGCCACGGGCGCGGCAGCAAGGGAATGATCGCGATCGCCGCCAGCGAGCGCAACGGCCGCGTGGTCGCCGCCACCCTGGTGCGACCCGACGACGAGATCATGCTGATCACCACCGGCGGCGTGCTAATCCGCACGCGCGTGGCCGAGATCCGCGAGATGGGCCGCGCCACCCAGGGCGTGACCCTGATTGCGCTCGATGCCGGCACGACGCTGTCCGGCCTGCAGCGGATCGTCGAGAGCGACGCCGACGGCAACGGCAACGGCCATGGTGCCGGCGAGTCCGGCGCTGAGCCGTCGGCCGAAGGCGGCGGCGGCGACGCCGAACCCTCATGAGCCACGATGGACGAGCGGCTGCAACCCCTGCGTGAGGCGATCGACGGTGTCGATCGGCGCCTGGTCGAACTGCTCAACGAGCGCGCGCGCCTGGCGATCGAGGTCGGCCACATCAAGCACGAGGCCGGGGCACCCGTGTATCGGCCCGAGCGCGAGGCCGAGGTGCTGCGCCGGATCGCCGCCATCAACCGCGGGCCGCTGACCGAAGAAGGCCTGAACGGCATCTGGCGCGAGGTGATGGCCGCCTGCCGCGCGCTCGAGCGGCCGGTGACGGTGGCCTTCCTCGGGCCGGCCGGAACTTTCTCCGAAATGGCGCTGCTCAAGCAGTTTGGCGCCGCGGTCGTGCGCGAGCCGTGCGCGTCGATCGACGACGTCTTCCGCACGGTCGAGGCCGACGGCGCCGAGTACGGGATCGTGCCGGTGGAAAACTCGACCGAGGGCTCGGTCACGCGCACCCTCGACCTGCTGCTCGCCACACCGCTGCGGATCATCGCCGAGGTGGCGCTGCCGGTGCACCACAACCTGCTCACGCTCGACGGCACGATGCGTGGCGTCAACCGCATCTGCGCCCACGCGCAGGCGCTGGCGCAGTGCGCGACCTGGCTCGGCACCCACTATCCGCGACTCGAGCGCCAGGCGGTGGCGAGCAACGCCGAGGCGGCGCGACTGGCTTCGACCGACCCGACCGTGGCGGCGATCGCCGGCGACGTCGCCGAGCAGCGCTACGGGCTGCTCGCGGTCGCGCGTCACATCCAGGACGATGCCAACAACCGCACGCGCTTCGTCGTCCTCGGGCGCCAGCAGACGCAGCCGCAGAAGCCGCCCGGACGCGACAAGACCTCGCTCATCCTGGCGGTGCCGAACAAGGCCGGCGCGGTGTTCCACATGCTCGCGCCGCTCGAGGCGCACGGCGTGTCGATGACGCGGCTGGAGTCGCGGCCGGCGCGCAGCGGCGCCTGGGAGTACTACTTCTACGTCGACATCGACGGTCACGAGAGCGACCCGAAGGTGGCCGCCGCGCTCGCGGCGCTGCGCCAGGTGTGCGCGTTCTATAAGAGCCTGGGCGCCTATCCTGCCGCCGAGTGAGCCGAGCCGTGAATCGAACTTGCCCGCGTCCGACCGGCGGCGCGCCCGCGCCGCTGCCACCCCCGGGCGCCCGGCGGCCGCGCGCGCCGAAGCGATGAGTGCGACCGTGGACACGGCGCTGCCCGCGCTCGACTACGTGCGCGCGATCGCGCCGTATCAGGCCGGCAAGCCGATCGAGGAGCTGGCGCGCGAGGTCGGCCTGGAGCCGCAGAACATCGTCAAGCTCGCCTCGAACGAGAATCCGCTCGGCGTCCCGGAGTCGGCGCGGGCGGCGATCGCCGCGGCCACGGCGGAGCTGGGCCGTTACCCGGACGCCAACGGCTTCGCCCTGAAGGCGGCGCTGGCGGCGAAGCTCGCGCTGCCGGCCGATTGGATCACGCTCGGCAACGGCAGCAACGACATCCTGGAGCTGGCCGCTGCCGCCTTCCTCGCCCCGGGTCGCAGTTGCATCTATGCGCAGTATTCGTTTGCCGTCTATGCGCTCGCCACGCAGGCGCGCGGCGCGCGCGCGATCGTGGTTGCGGCGGCCGGCTTCGGGCACGATCTGGAAGCGATGCTGGCGGCGGTCAGCGGCGACACGCGCCTCGTCTACCTCGCCAACCCGAACAACCCAACCGGCAGCTTCGTCGGCGCCGCCGCGATCGAGCGCTTCCTGGCGCGGATGCCGGGCGACGTGGTGGTGGTGCTCGACGAGGCCTACAACGAATACCTGCCGCCGGCGAGCCGCTTCGACAGCACGGCCTGGGTGCGCCGCCATCGCAACCTGCTGCTGTCGCGCACCTTCTCCAAGGCCTACGGGCTGGCTGGACTGCGCGTCGGCTACGGCATCGCCCAGCCGCAGCTCACCGACCTGCTGAACCGCGTGCGCCAGCCGTTCAACGTCAACTCGCTGGCGCTGGCGGCGGCGCAGGCGGCGCTCGGCGACGAGGCGTTCCTGCGTCGCAGCTACGAGCTGAACCGCGCCGGGCTGCGCGAGCTTCAGGCGGGGTTCGACCGCCTCGGCCTCGAACATCTGCCGAGCCACGGCAACTTCGTGCTGGTGCAGGTCGGGCCCGCCGCGCGCGTGTACCGCGAGCTGCTCGCGCGCGGCGTGATCGTGCGGCCGGTGGCCAACTACGGCCTGCCCGAGTGGCTGCGCGTGAGCGTCGGCCTGGCGCACGAGAACGAGCGCTTCCTGCAGGCTCTGCCGCCGGCACTGGCGGCGGCGCGCGCGTAGGCACCGCGATGCGCATGGCTCTGATCGGCGCCGGTCTGATCGGCGGTTCGGCGGCGGCGGCGCTGCGTGCCGCCGGGCGCGTGTCGCAGGTGACCGGCTTCGACCACGATGAACGCGCGCTCGCGCAGGGGCTGGCGCTCGGCGTGCTCGACCGCGCCGCTGCCGGTGTGGCGCAGGCGGTGGCCGGCGCCGACCTCGTCCTGCTCGCGGTGCCAGTGGGCGCGATGCGCGCCGTGCTGCGCGAGGTCGCGGCTGCGGCGCAGGCCCGCGCGATCGTCACTGACGTCGGCAGCACCAAGGCGTCGGTGATCGCCGCCGCGCGCGCCGAACTCGCGCCGGCGATCGGCCCCGGCTTCGCGCGCTTCGTGCCCGCGCATCCGATCGCAGGCGGCGAACTGCCGGGGATCGAGTACGCCGACGCGGCGCTGTTTCGCGGCCGGTGGCTAATCACCACGCCGGTGGCCGAGACCGACGCCGGCGCGCTCGCCACCGTCGAAGCGCTGTGGCGCGCCACCGGCGCCGAGGTCACGCGCATGAGCGCCGACGAGCACGACCGCATCTTCGCCGCCGTCAGTCATCTGCCGCATCTGCTCGCCTTTGCGCTCGTGGCGCAGATCGCCGCCGCGCCCGACGCGCAACGCATGCTCGGCTTCGCCGGCGCCGGCTTCCGCGACTTCACCCGCATCGCCGCGAGTTGCCCGGTCATGTGGCGCGACATCGCGCTTGCCAACCGTAGCGCCCTGTCGGCCGCGCTCGCCGGCCACCGCCGATTGCTCGACGAGTTGCAGCGTGCGCTCGACGCCGGCGACGGCGAAGGTCTGGCGCAGGTGTTCGAATTGGCCAGCCGCACCAAGCGCGTGCTGCCGCGCCGGGTCGACGAGGGCAGGTGAAGCGATGAGCGCGCCGATCCGGCCCAGCCTCGAGTCGCCGCCCGCGGGCGAGCCGGCCGGCGCCGACTGGCCGCCGGTGCTGACCGTGGCGCCGATCGCGCGCGCCTGCGGCAGTGTGGCGCTGCCCGGGTCGAAGAGCATCTCCAACCGCGTGCTGCTGCTCGCGGCGCTGGCGCAGGGCACGAGCGAGCTGCGCCATCTGCTCGCGGCCGACGACACGCGCGTAATGCTCGAGGCGCTGGCAGCGCTCGGGGTGGCGATCGAGCACCGCGGCGACATCGTTCGCGTCAACGGCTGCGCCGGCCGCTTTCCGAACCGCAGCGCGCAGCTTTTCCTCGGCAACGCCGGCACGGCGATGCGCTCGCTCACGGCGGCGCTTGCCTTCGCCGGCGGCAGCTATCGCCTCGACGGCGTGGCGCGCATGCGCGAGCGGCCGATCGGCGATCTGGTCGAGGCGCTCAACGCGCTCGGCGCGCGCGTGCGCTACCTCGGACAGCCGGGCTTTCCGCCGCTGGCGATCGAACCGGCGCATCTGGCGGCGGCCGACTCGGTGCAGGTGCGCGGCGAGGTCTCGAGCCAGTTCCTGAGCGGTCTGCTGATGGCCGCACCGCTGATCGCGACCGCAGCCGGGCTTGCGGTCGAGGTGCCGGGAGCCCTGATCTCGCAGCCCTACGTGACGATGACGGTCAAGCTGATGGCACGCTTCGGCGTCGAGGTGGCGCAGCAGGGGCAGCGCTTCGTCGTGCCGCGCGCCGCCTACCGGTCGCCGGGAGCGGTGCGCGTCGAGGGCGACGCTTCGGGCGCCTCTTACTTTCTCGCGCTCGGGGCGATCGCCGGCGGACCGGTGCGTGTGACCGGCGTCGGCCGCGACAGCGTGCAAGGCGATGTCGCCTTCGCCGATCTGCTGGCGGCGATGGGGGCAAGGGTCGAGTGGGGCGACGACTGGATCGAGGTCGCGGCCGCCGGCGCATTGCGCGCGATCGACTACGACTGCACGCGCATTCCCGACGCGGCGATGACCGCGGCCGTGCTCGGCTGCTTCGCGCACGGCCGCACCCGGCTCGCCGGCATCGGCTCCTGGCGGGTCAAGGAGACCGACCGCATCGCCGCCATGAGCACCGAGCTGCGCAAGCTCGGCGCGCAGGTCGAGACCGGGCCGGACTGGATCGCGGTCGCGGGGCCGGCGGCGCTGCGCGAGGCGGTGATCGATACCTACGACGATCACCGGATCGCGATGTGCTGCGCGCTGGCGGCCGCAGCCGGCGTGCCGGTGCACATCCGCGACCCGCACTGCGTGGCCAAGACCTTCCCCGACTTCTTCAGCCGCCTTGCGGCGCTGGTTGCGGCGCCGTGCCCGCCGGCCGCGACCACGGCGTGAAGCGCGCCCAGGCCCGCTCGTGCAGCAGAAACGCCAGCGTGTTGGCCGCCGGCTCGAGCAGGGCGATCGCGCTGGCGATGCCGAAGCTGCCGGTGATCAGGTAGGCGATCGAGAAGGCGACCGTGAAATGCACGACGGCGAAGGTGCAAGTCTTGACCAGGCTCTGTGAGAACGGGATGCGCATGAGAATGACTCCAATCGTGAGCGCATGTTCTCGACCACAGCCTGCGGCGTCCATTCGTTTGTCGCAATGTCCGCGATAGCGCCGGTGCCGGTGATCGCCATCGACGGCCCGACCGCCTCGGGCAAGGGCACGGTGGCGCAGCGCGTGGCGGCCGCGCTCGGCTACCACTACCTGGACAGCGGCTCGCTCTATCGCCTGGTGGCGCTGCAGTCGCTGCGTCGAGGCGTGGCGGTCGACGACGCGCCGGCGCTGGCGGCGATCGCCGCGACGCTGCGGCCGAGCTTCGCCGCCGGGGTCACGGTCGACGGCGAGGATCTGAGCGACGAGATCCGGCGCGAAGACGTGGGCGTGGTCGCCTCGAAGATCGCCCGCCATCCGGCGCTGCGCGCCGCGCTGCTCGACCTGCAGCGCGGTTTCCGGCGCGCGCCGGGGCTGGTGGCCGACGGCCGCGACATGGGCACGGTGGTGTTCCCGGACGCGGGCACCAAGGTGTTCCTGACCGCGAGCGTCGAGGCGCGCGCGAAGCGGCGCCTTAAGCAGTTGAGCGAAAAGGGCATTTCGGCTAACCTTGCGGCCCTTTTGCGGGACCTACGCGAACGCGATGCGCGTGATACCGAGCGCGCGACCGCGCCGCTGCGGCCGGCAGAAGACGCGAAGCTGCTGGACTCTTCTGCGCTCACGATCGACGAGGTGGTGGCGCAAGTGATCGGCTGGCATCGCGGCGGGGCCTGATCGGATCGACGGGTCTCGCATCCAGGTGCGGCGGGCGCCCTTGCGCCGGCCGTGTGTCCAACTCCACCTGCGCGCAAGGCGCGGGTGTGTTCGAGAGTCGTTGAATGTCTTCCGTAGCCATGCAGACGAAGGCCGCCGCCGCGGCCGGGAAAGAGTCCTTTGCCGCCCTGTTCGAAGAGAGCCTGCACCGGCAGGAGATGAAACAGGGCGAAGTCATCACCGCCGAGGTGGTGCGCGTCGACTTCAATTTCGTGGTGGTGAACGCCGGCCTGAAGTCCGAGGCCTACATCCCGCTCGAGGAGTTCAAGAACGACCTCGGCGCGATCGACGTCAAGCCGGGTGACTTCGTCTCGGTGGCGATCGAGTCGCTGGAAAACGGCTACGGCGACACGATTTTGTCGCGCGACAAGGCCAAGCGCCTGGCGGCCTGGATGAACCTGGAGCGCGCGCTCGAAGGCGGCGAAATGGTGAGCGGCACGATCACCGGCAAGGTCAAGGGTGGCCTGACGGTGATGACCAACGGCATCCGCGCCTTCCTGCCCGGCTCGCTGGTCGACATGCGACCGGTCAAGGACACGACGCCGTACGAGGGCAAGACCTTCGAGTTCAAGGTGATCAAGCTCGACCGCAAGCGCAACAACGTCGTGCTGTCGCGGCGCGCCGTGGTCGAGGCGAGCATGGGCGAGGAGCGGGCCAAGCTGCTGGAGACGCTGCGCGAGGGCGCGATCGTCAAGGGCACGGTCAAGAACATCACCGACTACGGTGCCTTCGTCGACCTGGGTGGCATCGACGGCCTGCTGCACATCACCGACATCGCCTGGCGCCGGGTGCGTCATCCGACCGAGGTGGTCAGCGTCGGCCAGGAGATCACCGCCAAGGTGCTCAAGTTCGACCAGGAGAAGAACCGCGTCTCGCTCGGCGTCAAGCAGCTCGGCGAGGACCCGTGGGTCGGTCTGGCGCGCCGCTATCCGCAGAGCACGCGCCTGTTCGGCAAGGTCACCAACATCACCGACTACGGCGCCTTCGTCGAGATCGAGGCCGGGATCGAGGGCCTGGTGCACGTCTCCGAGATGGACTGGACCAACAAGAACGTCGATCCGAAGAAAGTCGTGCAGCTCGGCGACGAAGTCGAGGTCATGGTGCTCGAGATCGACGAGGACCGGCGCCGCATCTCGCTCGGCATGAAGCAGTGCCGCCCGAACCCGTGGGACGACTTCGCCATCGCTCACAAGAAGGGCGACCGGGTCAAGGGCCAGATTCGGTCGATCACCGACTTCGGCGTGTTCATCGGCCTGCCCGGCGGCATCGACGGCCTGGTGCACCTGTCGGATCTGTCGTGGAGCGAGCCCGGCGAGGAAGCGGTGCGCAAGTACAAGAAGGGCGACGATGTCGAGGCCGTGGTGCTGGCGATCGACACCGAGCGCGAGCGCATCTCGCTCGGCGTCAAGCAGCTCGGCGGCGATCCCTTCACCAGCTACGCCGGCACGCACGAGAAGGGTCAGGTCGTCACCGGCAAGGTCAAGAGTGTCGACGCCAAGGGCGCGGTGGTGAGCCTCGGCGGTGACGTCGAGGGTTACCTGCGCGCTTCGGAGATCGCCGGCGACCGGGTCGAGGACGCGCGCACGCACCTGCGCGAGGGCGACACGGTGACGGCGATGATCGTCAACGTCGACCGCAAGACGCGCAGCATCAACCTGTCGATCAAGGCCCGTGACAACGCCGAGACCGCGGAGCAGATGCAGCGCATGCAGGCCGAGGCGCAGACCGGCACCACCAACCTGGGTGCGCTGCTCAAGGCCAAGCTCGACAATCGCTGATCGCGGCCGGCCGCGCGGGCGCATCCGGTGAGGGACGACACAGCGACGATGACCAAGTCGGAGCTGATTGCGCGCCTGGCGCAGCGCAATCAGCGGCTGGTCGCGCGCGACGCTGAGGAGGCGGTCAAGGCGATCCTCGACGCGCTGAGCGCCGCGCTCGCGGCCGGCAACCGGATCGAGATCCGCGGCTTCGGCAGCTTCGCCCTCAACTACCGGCCGCCGCGCGTCGGCCGCAACCCGAAGTCCGGCGAGCGCGTGCCGGTGCCGGCCAAGTACGTGCCGCACTTCAAGGCCGGCAAGGAACTGCGCCAGCGGGTCGACGGCGACGGTGTAGCGCACCGGCCGGACGGCGGCTGAGCGCCAGGGCCCGGTGCCGCGATGCGGTCGTTCGCCTGGCTCGCCCGCCTCGCGTTCTTTGCGCTGGCGCTGTGGTTCGCGTTGCAGAACACGACCCCGGTGCCGCTGTATCTGACGGATACGCTGCGCTGGGACGACGTGCCGCTGATCCTGATCATCGTCGGCTGCCTGGCGATCGGCGTGCTCGCTGGCGCGGCGGCGATGGCACCGAGCCTGTTTCGGCTGCGACGGCAACTGAAGGCGGCCGCCGGCCGCACTGCGGTTGCGCCGCCGGCGGCAGCGGCCGCGGCACGCGACGGCGACCGCCTGGCCAGCGCCGCGCGCAATGCCGGCGCCGCCGGCCAGCTCGACGGCGACACGCAGTCGCCGCGCTGAGAGCGCGCCGATGTTCGAGCTCGAGCCCTGGCACCTGCTGATCCTGCCGGCGGTGTTTGCCGCCGGCTGGTTTGCGCGCGGATTCGAGGCGAGCGTCAAGGCCTCCGACCAGGGGGCGGCGCCGCGCTCGGTGTTCCGCGGGCTCAACCTGCTGCTCAACGAGCAGCCGGACAAGGCGATCGACGCCTTCGTCGAGGTCGTGCGCTTCGATCCCGAGACGATCGAACTGCACTACGCGCTCGGCAACCTGTTTCGCCGGCGCGGC
Source organism: Burkholderiales bacterium (assembly GCA_037441125.1). Lineage (GTDB taxonomy): Bacteria > Pseudomonadota > Gammaproteobacteria > Burkholderiales > Burkholderiaceae_F > JALHMQ01. The sequence goes on along the minus strand of JBBIST010000065.1, from coordinate 9,499 downwards.
GAGATCGAGCGCGCGGTGCGCATCCACACGCACCTGCTGAACCGCGCCGACCTGCCGGCCAAAGAGCGCTCCAATGCGCTCGCGGCGCTGGCGCAGGACTACCTGAAGGGGGGGCTGCTCGACCGCGCCGAAGACTCGTTCATCCGCCTGCTCGACGACCGCCAGCACCGCTTCGGCGCGCTGCGCGCGCTGCTGCGCATCTACCAGATGGAGCGCGAGTGGCTCAAGGCGATCGACTGCGCGCGCCGGCTCGAGCGCGAGGCGGGCGAGACGCACCACGTGTCGGTGGCGCACTTCCATTGCGAGCTGGCCGAACGCGCGCTCGCCGCCGGCGATCTCGACGCCGCGCAGCGCCATCTCGACGAGGCGCTGGTCGCCGACCGGCGCTCGGTGCGCGCCACGGTGCTTTGCGGCGACCTCGCCGCGCGCGCCGGTCAGCCCGAGGAGGCGGTACGCCACTGGCTGCGCCTGTCGGGCATGGCCACCGAGTACCTGGCGCTGGTGGCCGACCGCCTGTCGCTGGCGATGGACGCGATCGGCCGCCGCCAGGAGGCGCTCAATCTTCTGCGGCGCAGCCTGCTCGATGCGCCGAGCGTCGATCTGCTGGAGGTCGCCTGCCGGCGCGTGGCCGAGTGGGAAGGCGCGGCGGCGGCCGAAATCCTGCTGCGCGACGAGCTCAAGCGCCATCCGTCGCTGCTCGGCTTCGACAAGCTGCTGGCGATGCGTGCGGTCGGCGCGCGCAGCGACCCCGAACTCGACCTGCTGCGGCCGCTGATCCATGCCCAGGCACGCAAGCTGGCGCGCTATCGTTGCAGCAAGTGCGGATTCCGTGCGCGCGAGTTCCACTGGCAGTGTCCCGGCTGCAGCCATTGGGATTCGTACCCGCCGCGACGCGTCGAGGAACTCGACGCCGGATCGTGAGCGCGCCGGGCCGAGCCGGTCGGCCCGGCGCGCGAACCAAGCGCATCGATCGAGGTCGGATGAAACTGCTAACCGTGATGTTGGCGGCGCTGCTGCCGCTGGCTGCCGAAGCACTCGAGATCAACGACGCCAGTCGCGCGCAGCTCGAGCAGCTCGACGGCATCGGCGTTGCGACGGCGCAGCGGATCCTGGCGGAGCGGGCCAAGGCGCCGTTCGCCGGCTGGAGTGACCTGCAGCAGCGGGTCAAGGGCCTGAGCGCCCGGCGCGTCGAGCAGTGGCAGGCGCAAGGGGTGACGGTCAATTCGGAGCGGGGCGCGTTCAACGCGGTGGCGCCGCAACCCGCGGGCGGTGGCAAGGAGCAGGACAGGTGAACGACTTACTGGCCAACGACCGGTTACGGGCAGCGTTGCCGACGATCGACGGCACGATCGGCAACACGCCGCTGGTGCGTTTGCAGCGGCTGCCGGGCGCCGATCAGGCGCGCCGCGGCAACCTGATCCTCGGCAAGCTGGAAGGCAACAACCCGGGCGGATCGGTCAAGGATCGGCCCGCCTATTCGATGATCGTGCGCGCCGAGGAGCGCGGCGAGATCCGCCCCGGCGACCGGTTGATCGAGGCCACCAGCGGCAACACCGGCATCGCGCTGGCGATGATCGCCGCCATGCGCGGCTACCGGATGACGCTGGTGATGCCGGACAACCTCAGCGCCGAGCGACGCGCCAGCATGACCGCCTACGGCGCCGAACTGATCCTGACGCCGGCCGCCGGCGACGGCCGCGCGGTCGGCATGGAGTACGCGCGCGACGTGGCGCTGAGGATGCAGGCCGAAGGCCGCGGCCGGGTGCTCGACCAGTTCGCCAACGCCGACAACCCGCGCATCCACTACGAGACCACCGGACCCGAGATCTGGCGCGACACGGGCGGCCGCATCACGCACTTCGTCAGCGCCATGGGCACCACCGGCACGATCATGGGCGTGAGCCGCTATCTGAAGGAGCGGGCGCCGGCCGTGGCCATCGTCGGCGCACAGCCGGCCGAGGGCTCGTCGATCCCGGGCATCCGCAAATGGCCGCCCGCTTACCTGCCGCAGATCTTCGATCCGGCGCGCGTCGACCGCGTCGAGCAGGTGACGCAGGCCGACGCCGAGGCGATGACGCGCCGGCTGGCGGCCGAGGAGGGCATCTTTTGCGGCATCTCCTCGGGCGGCGCCTGCGCGATCGCACTGCGCATCGCTGCCGAGGTCGAACGGGCGACGATCGTGTTCATCGTCTGCGACCGCGGCGACCGCTACCTGTCGACCGGCGTGTTCCCGGCCTGATCCGCAGTTGGCGCGCCGCTCAGGCGGCAGCGATCGGGATCTTGCCGATCCGTGCCTGCCATTCGCGCGGGCCGGTCTGGTGCACCGAGCTGCCCTGGGCATCGACCGCGACGGTCACCGGCATGTCCTTGACCTCGAACTCGTAGATCGCTTCCATGCCGAGGTCGGCGAAGCCCGCCACGCGCGCCGCCTTGATCGCCTTGGCGACCAGATAGGCGGCGCCTCCGACCGCCATCAGGTAGGCGCTGCGGTGCCTGCGGATCGCCTCTATCGCCACCGGGCCGCGTTCGGCCTTGCCGATCATCGCGATCAGTCCGGTCTGCGCCAGCATCATCTCGGTGAACTTGTCCATGCGCGTGGCGGTGGTGGGGCCGGCCGGGCCGACCACTTCATCACGCACCGGATCGACCGGGCCAACGTAGTAGATGACGCGGTTGGTGAAGTCCACCGGCAGTGACTCGCACTTGGCGAGCATCTCCTCGATGCGCTTGTGCGCGGCGTCGCGGCCGGTGAGCATGCGGCCCGACAGCAGCAGCGTGTCGCCGGGCTGCCAGGAGGCGACCTCGGCCCTGGTCAGGGTGTCGAGGTTGACGCGCTTGCTCTTGCCGTAGTCCGGCTGCCACTGCACGTCCGGCCACAGGTCGAGCGACGGCGGCTCCAGATATGCCGGGCCGCTGCCGTCGAGCGTGAAGTGGGCGTGGCGGGTGGCGGCGCAGTTCGGGATCATCGCCACCGGCTTGCCGGCCGCGTGCGTCGGGTACATGCGGACCTTGACGTCGAGCACAGTGGTCAGTCCGCCCAGACCCTGGGCGCCGATGCCCAGGGCGTTGACCTTCTCGTACAGCTCGAGGCGCAGCTTCTCTTCATCGCTGCGCGGGCCGCGCTGCAGGAGGTCGAACATGTCGATCTCCTCCATCAGCGCCTCCTTGGCCATCAGCATCGCCTTCTCGGCCGTGCCGCCGATGCCGATTCCCAGCATCCCCGGCGGGCACCAGCCGGCGCCCATTGTCGGCACCGTCTTCAGCACCCAGTCGACGATCGAGTCCGACGGGTTGAGCATCACGAACTTGCTCTTGTTCTCGCTGCCGCCGCCCTTGGCCGCGACCTGGACCTCGACCTTGTCGCCGGGCACGAGCTCCATGTGGATCACCGCCGGCGTGTTGTCGCGGGTGTTGCGGCGGCCGAACTCGGGTGGACTCACCACCGAGGCGCGCAGCACGTTGTCCGGGTGCAGATAGGCGCGCCGCACGCCTTCGTTGACGGCGTCGGCGATCGAACCATTGAAGCCCTCGAACCTCACGTCCATGCCGATCTTCAGGAACACGTTGACGATGCCGGTGTCCTGGCAGATCGGCCGGTGGCCTTCGGCGCACATCTTCGAGTTGGTGAGGATCTGCGCGATCGCGTCCTTCGCCGCCGCGCTCTGCTCGGCGTGGTAGGCACGCGCCAGATGTGCGATGTAGTCGGCCGGATGGTAGTAGCTGATGAACTGCAGCGCGCCGGCGATGCTTTCGATCAGGTGGTCGCGGTGGATGACGGTGGTCATGGCGGTCTTCGCGAAGTGACGTTCGTTGGTCGTGCGCTGCGTTCCGGCGCCATGCCGGATCGGCGCAGGCTACCGCGGCGGTGGCGCCGGCCTCTGGCGCAGGTCAGGCTCGCGGCGCACTTCGGCGCCGACGCCGCGGGTGCTGCTGCCGGCCGGCGCGCGGGCGAGTGCGTGAAAACCCGCACATTCTAGGGGTGTGTCGGCAACGGCCTCACTTGACGCCGCCGTCGCCGTCCCCACCTTGGAACGCCATGAGACGGTCGCGGGTCGAAGCGCCCGTGATCAACCCCACGGATGCAGGCCGAGAGTCGGCGATGTAGGTCGCAGGAAACACTGGAGTGCTTGAATCGGATCGCGGTGACTTAGACTCGCCGGCGGGTCCGATGCGGCTGGCGCCGTTTCGCCCCAACCCCTTCATTTCGCATTTGGAGATCACATGAAACGCATCGCGCTGTTCGTCATGACGAACCTTGCGATCATCGTCGTGCTGGGCATCACGCTGACCATCGTCAGCGCCGTGTTCGGGGTCGACTTCCGGCTCGGCGGACAGGAACTGCAGATCGTGCCGCTGATGATCTTCGCACTGATCGTCGGCTTCGCCGGCGCCTTGATCTCGCTGCTGATCAGCAAGCCGATGGCCAAGTGGAGCACGCGCGCCCAGGTCATCAATCAGCCGCGCAACGCGATGGAGCAGTGGCTGGTCGACACCGTGCGCAAGCACGCGCAGAAGGCCGGCATCGGCATGCCCGAAGTGGCGCTGTACGAGGGCGAGCCCAATGCCTTCGCCACCGGCGCGTTCAAGAACAAGGCGCTGGTCGCGGTTTCCACCGGCCTGCTGCAGTCGATGAGCCGCGAAGAAGTCGAGGCGGTGCTCGGCCACGAGGTCGCGCACGTCGCCAACGGCGACATGGTGACGCTGGCACTGATCCAGGGCGTGATGAACACCTTCGTCGTGTTCCTGTCGCGCGTGCTCGGCTATGTGGTCGACCGCATCATCCTGCGCAACCAGGGCGACGCGCCCGGCATCGGCTACTGGGTCACGGTCATCGTGATGGACATCGTGCTCGGCTTCCTGGCGGCGATCATCGTCGCCTGGTTCTCGCGCCAGCGCGAGTTCCGTGCCGACGCCGGCGCCGCGGCGCTGATGGGCAGCACGCGGCCGATGATCAATGCGCTCGCCCGCCTCGGCAACCTGGAGCCGGGCGAACTGCCGGCGCAGGTCAAGTCGATGGGCATCGCCGGCAAGCCCGGCGGTCTGCTGGCGCTGTTCGCCAGCCACCCGCCGATCGAGCAGCGGATCGCCGCGTTGCAGGCGCAGGGTCGCTGAGCGCTGCCGGCACCCTCCCGGGTGCAGGTCGGAAAAGGGCGGGGTCGAACCCCGCCCTTTTCATGTGTGGCAACGGACTGCTGACCGCCCCTATTCGGATCTGGCAGCCGAGGCCGGTCGCGCGGCGACGATCGCGCGGCGCGACACGGAATTCGCGAGCCAGGTGAGGGCGACCGCCGCCAGGACGAGGCCGACGACCGCCGCCAGCCAAAACGCCAGCGCGCCGCCGTACGCAGCCCCGAAGGCGCTGTGATAGGCAAGCGCGTAGCCGCCGCCCAGCCCCACGCCCCACAGCGCCGCGCCGTGGATCAGCATCGGTGCCAGCGCCACCTTGTAGCCGCGCAGGATCATGCCCGAGGCGCACTGCACGGCGTCGAAGGCGTGGAACAGCGCCGCCAGCGCCATCAGCGACAGCGCGATCGCGGCCACCTCGGCGTCGGTCGTGTAGGCGCCGACGATCTGCACCCGCGCGAGCCAGCTCAGGGCGGCCGCGGCACAGCCGGCGATCACCGCCAGGCGCCAGCCGCGCCAGGCCACCTCGCGCGCCTGGCGCGGCCGGCCGGCGCCGAGCGACTGCGACACCAGCACGCTCGCCGCCAGTCCCAGCGCCAGCGGCAGCATGAACAGCATCGACACCAGGTTGGCGATGATCTGGTGCCCGCCCAGGGTTGCGGCACCGAGTCGCGCGACGAACAGCGCGATGAAGGTGAACGAGGTGACTTCGACCAGCAGCATCGCGCCCATCGGCAAGCCCAGTCGCAGCAGGGCCTTGATCCGCGGCCAATCGGGAGCGACGAAGCGCTCGCGCTCGAGCCGAAAGCGCTGGTAGAACGGGTCCAGCCGCCAGGCGAGCGCGAAGGCGCCGGCCGCACTCCACAGCAGGATCGTGCTCGCCAGTGCACAGCCCGCGCCCCCCATGGCCGGCAGCGGTCCGGCCCCGTACATGAAGAGCGCGTTCAGCGGCAGCTTGCCGGCGAGCATCGCGAGGTTGATCGTCATCGCCACGCCTGGTCGCGACAGGGCGGCGTTGACGCCGATGTAGGCGCGTGCAACCAGCGACGCCGGCAGCGCCAGCGCGATCAGCATCAGGTAGTCGCGCGCGATCGCCGCCACCTCGGGGCCGACTCCGAGCAGGCGCAGCAGGGGATCGGGAAACGCCAGCAGCGGCACGCCGAGCGCCGACATCGCCAGCGCTAGCCAGTGGCCCTGGGCCAGGTCGCGGCCGATCTCGCGCCAGCGTCCGGCGCCGTAGTGGTGGCCGGCGATCGGTGTCAGCGCCTGCAGCAGCCCGTTCATGCCGATGAACACGCTCGTGTACAGGCTCATGCCGATGGCCACCGCCGCCAGATCGTCGGCCGACAGGCGCCCCGCCATCACGGTGTCGATCAGCGCCAGACCCATGACCGCGAGCTGCGAGACGAAAATCGGCGCCGCCAGCGCCAGCAGCGCGCGCGTGCCGGTGGCCGGCCGCAGCGGCGCGGCGATCGGCGGCGCCGTCATCGCTGCATCCTGGCGAACGGCCGCGCATCACGCTGCCGTTGGGCGAAGGACGGCGGCCGCATCAGCCGCCGCGCTGGTACAGGCGGAAGACCTCGTCGGGCCGCGCGATCCAGTGGCCCTCCCAGACCGGCACCCAGTCGCCGGCGGGCGCGGCGTCGTCGAGATGGGTGCGGCGCGAGTCGCGCTGCAGCAGCAGTGAGCACTCGGAGGCCGCTCCCGGCGGCGCGAAGCGCAGGCCGCCGTGGTAGGCGAGCAGCGCCTTGTGCGACGCGAACAGCCGGTAGCTGGCGAGGCAACTGCCCGGTGCCACACGGTCGACTTCGGCGCGCAGCACGCCTGCGATCGGCGCGTAGCTGCGGTTGTAATTGACGCCCGGCAGATACAGGGTCACCGCCAGCAGCCACAGCATGGTCAGTCCCGAGGCGGCGAGCACCGGGCCGCGCCATAGCATCGGCGGCCGCCGGCCGATGCGCCAGGCGACGAGCGCGATCCAGCCGGCGGTTGCGGCCACGGCGAGCGCCAGCGCCAGCGGATGCGGATCCGGTTCGAACCCGGGCACGAGTCGCATCACCGAGTAGGCCATTTTCGGCGGCGAGCCGGTCATCAGTGCGACGAAGTAGGCCCAGGCGGCGAGCGCGAACAGCGAAAAAGTGGCAATCGCGAACCAGTCGATCAGGCTGTCGAGGCTGCGCCGCAGCGAGGTGGCACCGAAGGCGGCGAGCAGCACCAGCGGCGGTACCAGCAGGATCAGCCCCGAGTCGGCCACCGGCTGCTGCGTCAACATCGCCGCCAGCAGCGCCAGCAACGCCAGGCCCGGAGCGGCAACATGTGGCAGGCGCATCGCGTGCCGCCACGAGTAGGCGCTCCACGCCGCCAGCGGCCATAGCGGCCACGTGTACCAGGGCAGATCGCGCGCGAGCCAGGCGAAGTCGGCCGGCCGCGCCAACGCCAGCGACTCGAGCGCTAGATGGCGCCAGTGCGCGAAGTACTCGGCGCGCAGCGCCTCAGGCGCGGCCAACAGCGCGCCCAGCGGCCAGACCATCGCCGTGGCCGACGCTGCTGCCGCCAGTACGAGCGCGGCGTGGCCGCGGCGTGTGCCGGTGGCCAGCCACAGGGTCGCCGCCGCTGCCGCCAGCAGCCACAGCGCCGGCCAGGGACCGCGCGCCAGCGCCAAGGCGCCGATCGCGACTCCGGCCACGAGCGCGCCGCGCAGCGGCGCATCGAGCGCCAGCGCCAATCCGAACAGGGTTGTGCCGACCAGGGCGAGGGCCGCGGTCTCGGCCGTGAGCTCGTGCATGCGCACGACGATGCCCAGAGTTCCCAGCAGCAGCAGCACGGCGATGTCGGCCAGCATGCGCCCGTAGTCGCGCGGTGTGGCCTCGCCGCCGAAGGCAAAGCTCACCGGCAGCGCTTCCGTGCGGCGCGCCAGCCGGTAGGTCGCGTACCACAGCGATGCGGTGCCGAGCGCGAACCACACGGCCGCCGACAGGCGCGCCGCCTGCGCATCGCCGAGCACGGCACCGAACAGCCAGATGAAGAGCGCGCCGACCCAGAAGGCGAGCGGACCCTCGTCGACCAGGCGCTCGCCGGCGATGTTCGGCAGCCACCAGTCGGCGGCGGCCCCGTGCGCCATGCTCGCGGCGATGCCGAAGCCGGTCGCGTCTTCGTGCAGCCACGGGTCGCGGCCGAACAGACCGGCGACGATGTAGGCGGCGAGCAGCGCGAACAGTGCCGGCCGCGGCAGCCTGCGCGCCGCGGCCGCCGACACGCGGGCGGGGGACAGTCGGGTGTCGAAACTCATCGGCAGGCGAAGGCTACGCGCCTTCCGTCCTCGCGCAGGCGGCGACAAAAAAGGCAGCCGCAGCTGCCTTGGCCGCACCGGCGCAGCGCCGGCCGGTCGGCCGGCGTTACTTCTTGCGCGCGCGCGCCGCCGCCTGCTCCTTGGCCTTGGAGGCGGCGGCCACGGCGGCCGCGGCATTGACCTGCTCGGTCTTGGCGGCGAACTTCTGGCGGAACTTCTCGACCCGGCCGGTCTCGACAATCCGCGTCTGCGCGCCGGTGTAAAACGGGTGCGACTCCGACGAGGTGTCGAGCTTGACCAGCGGATAAGTCTTGCCGTTCATCTCGATCGTCTCGCGCGTCTGCACGGTCGAGCGGGTGATGAACTTGAAGTCGCTTTGCATGTCCTGGAAGACGACCTCGCGGTAGGCGGGGTGGATGCCTGGCTTCATGGGGTCCTCGAATCTTCGGCCGCCAGCCTGTCCGACGAAGTCGACGGGCCACGTACCGGGGCGGAAAGGTCGCGCATTGTAGGCGATCGGCGCCGGCGAGCCGTCAGCCGCCGCGGCGCATCAGGTCGAAGAACTCGGCGTTATTTTTGGTGCTCTTCATCTTGTCGAGCAGGAATTCCATCGCCTCGATCTCGTCCATGCCGTACAGCAACTTGCGCAGGATCCACACCTTCTGCAGGATCTCCGGCTTGAGCAGCAGTTCCTCCTTGCGCGTGCCGGAACGGTTGACGTTGAGCGCCGGATAGACGCGCTTTTCCGCCAGCCGGCGCTCCATGTGGATCTCCATGTTGCCGGTGCCCTTGAACTCCTCGTAGATCACGTCGTCCATGCGCGAGCCGGTGTCGATCAGCGCCGTGGCGATGATCGTGAGCGAGCCGCCTTCCTCGATGTTGCGCGCGGCGCCGAAGAAGCGCTTCGGCCTTTGCAGAGCGTTGGCGTCGACACCGCCGGTGAGCACCTTGCCCGAGGCCGGGATCACGGTGTTGTAGGCGCGCGCCAGACGGGTGATCGAGTCGAGCAGGATCACCACGTCCTTCTTGCTCTCGGCCAGCCGCTTGGCCTTCTCGATCACCATCTCGGCCACCTGCACGTGGCGC
>JBBIST010000064.1:0-18335 GCA_037441125.1 Burkholderiales bacterium | reverse complement strand
TCGAGCACGTCGAGCTTGGTGATGCACAGCCCGGTCGCGCCGTTGAGCTGCACCGACCGGCGCAGGGCGGCGGCGTCGAACCAGCCGCAGCGCCGCGGCCGGCCGGTGACGGCGCCGAACTCGTTGCCGCGCGAGCGCAGGGTCTCGCCGGTGGCGTCGGCGAGTTCGGTCGGAAAGGGGCCCGAGCCGACGCGCGTCGCGTATGCCTTGGTGATGCCCAGCACGTAGCCGAGACGCTGCGGCGCCACGCCGGCGCCGGCGGCGGCGGCACCGGCGACCGTGTTGCTCGAGGTCACGAACGGATAGGTGCCATGGTCGACGTCGAGCAGCGTCCCCTGCGCGCCCTCGAACAACAGGCGCTGGCCGGCGGCAAGCGCCGCGTTCAGCAGGTACGAGACGTCGGCCACCATCGGCCGGATGCGCTCGCCGAGCTTGAGGTTGTCGTCGATCAGCGCTTCGCCATCGATCGCCTCGCTGCCCAGATAGCGGGTCAGGACAAAGTTGTGATAGTCGAGCGCCTCGCGCACCCGTTCGGCGAAGCGCGCCGGATCGAACAGGTCCTGCGCGCGCAGCGCGCGCCGGGCGACCTTGTCCTCGTAGGCCGGGCCGATGCCGCGTCCGGTGGTGCCGATCTTGGCATCGCCCTTCTTCGCCTCGCGCGCCTTGTCGAGCGCGACGTGGTAGTCGAGGATCAGCGGGCAATTGCCGCTGACCACGAGCCTGGCCTCGGCGTCGACCCCGGCGGCCTTGAGCTCGTCGATCTCGCTCAGCAGCGCGCGCGGCGACAGCACGACGCCGTTGCCGATGTAGCAGCGCACGGCGGGCCGCAGGATGCCGGACGGAATCAGACGCAGGATGGTCTTGACGCCGTTGATCACCAGCGTGTGACCGGCGTTGTGCCCGCCCTGGAAGCGCACCACGCCGTCGGCCTGCTCGGTCAGCCAGTCGACGATCTTGCCCTTGCCCTCGTCACCCCACTGGGTGCCGACGACCACCACGCTCTTCGCCATTGTTCTCTCGCACGGTCGGGAGGCGCTCAGGTGCGCTCGATCACCCGCCATTGTCCGTCGATCCGGCGCAACTCGCGCGGCACGAGCTCAATCGCGCACGTCTGATCGGCGCTCAGTTGCTGCACCACCACTTCGCCGCCGCTGCGCAGCCTGGCCACCTCTGCGCGCAGGGCCGGATCGTCGTCGCAGGGGGCGAGGATCGGTCGCGGCGGCGACACGCCGTTGCCGCGCGACAGCTCGCGCATGTCGATCGAGAAGCCGGTCGCCGGTCGCGCGCGGCCGAAGGCGCGGCCGATGTCGTCGTAGCGGCCGCCGCGCAGCAGCGCGCCGGGGGCGTCGCCATAGGCGGCGAAGTTGACGCCGGTGTAGTAGCGGTAGCCGTGCAGGTCGGAGAGGTCGGCGCTGGTTTCGTCGGCCTCGAGTCCACGCGCCAGATGCTCGAGGTCGGCCAACGCCTGCGCGATCGGTGCCAGCGGCGGCAGGTGGCGGCGCGCTGCCGCCAGCACCTCAGGCAGCGGCCCGTGCAGGCGGGTCAGGGCGAGCAGCGCCTGGCGCGATTCGCTCGCCAGCGGCGCGCACAGTTGGCGCAGTTCGGGCACGTCCTTGGCGCCGAGTGCGGCCAGGATCTCGTCGCTTCGCGCCGTCGCCTGCGCATCGGTCGCCAGCAGTGCGCGCGTGATCCCGGTGTGACCGAGGTCGATGCGCGGCCGCGCCACGCCGGCCAGGCGCAGCGAAGCAACCGCCAGCCGCTGGATCTCGGCATCGGCCGCCAGTCCGGCGAAACCATAGAGCTCGGCGCCGACCTGCAACGGCTCACGCGCGGCCAGAGGGTGCGCCGGTCGCGTGTGCAGCACCGCGCCGGCGTAGCACAGGCGCACGACGCCGGCGCGATTGAGGATGTGGGCGTCGATGCGCGCGGTCTGCGGCGTGATGTCGGCGCGCAGTCCGAGCTGGCGGCCGGAGAGCTGATCGGTGAGCTTGAAGGTGCGCAGGTCGAGATCGCGACCGGTGCCGGTGAGCAGCGACTCCAGGTACTCGATCAGCGGCGGGATCACCTGCTGGTAGCCGTAGCCGCGGTACAGGTCGAGCAGCGAGCGGCGCAGGGTCTCGATGCGCAGCGCCTCGTCGGGCAGCACATCGGCGATTCCTTCGGGCAAAAGCCAGCGGGACATGGGAAACGAAAGACGCGGTGACGGCGAGCGCGCGGCCGCTCAGACGATGAGCAAGGCCAGCGCCAGGCCGGACAACACCAGCGCCAGCCCGATGAAGCGGACCTGCCCGTCGGACAGTTCCAGCAGACGCCGGAACATCTCGCGCCAGGTGGCCGGGGCGACCAGAGGCATCAGCCCTTCAAGGACCAGCATCAGCGCGATCGCCAAGCCGATCGTCGCCACCGACCGCTCCGGGCGTCAGCGCTGCGCCCGGCTCGGGTTCGACGACCTCATGTAGCGGAAGAAGTCCGACGCGGGATCGACCACCACCAGGTCGCTGCGGTTGCGGAAGGTGGCGCGATAGGCTTCGAGGCTGCGGTAAAAGCTGAAGAACTCCGGGTTCTGGCCGAAGGCGGCGGCGTAGATCGCCGAGGCGCGCGCGTCGCCCTGGCCCTTGATCGTCTGCGCTTCGCGGTAGGCCTCGGCCAGCAGCACCTCGCGCTGGCGGTCGGCGTCGGCGCGAATCTTCTCGCCTTCGGCGGCGCCGATCGAACGCTGCTCGTTGGCCACGCGCTTGCGTTCGGCCTCCATGCGGCGGAACACCGATTCCGAGATCTCGGGCACGAAGTCGACGCGCTTGAGCCGCACGTCGACCACTTCGACGCCGACCTCCCTGACCCGCTCCTGCACGGCGGCGCGGATCTCTTCCATCGCCTTGTCGCGCTCGCGCGAGGTGATGTCGTTGACCGTGCGCCGGTTGACGGCATGGTTGAGCGCGTCGCGCACCAGCGTGTTGATCCGCTCCTGTGCGGCGCGCTCGTTGCCGAGGAAGCTCACCCAGTAGCGGCGCGGGTCGCTGATGCGCCACTTGACGAACGAGTCGATCAGCAGGTTCTTCTTCTCCGAGGTCTGGACACGGTCCGCCTGTGGCGTGTCGATGGTCAGGATCCGGCGATCGAGGTAGACGACGTTCTGGAACGGCGGCGGCAGCTTGAAGTGCAGCCCGGGCGTGTCGATCACTTCCTTGATCTGACCGAAGGCGAAGAGGATCGCGAACTGGCGCTGATCGACGACGAAGGTGCTGGCACGAAACAGCACCGCCAGAAGAATCAGCCCGACAATGGTGGCGACGATCTTGTTCATCTCGGCTCCTTAGCGCGCCTCGCGCTCGCGGTTGCGCGCCGGCTCGCGCGCGCGGCTGTCGCCGGCGGCGCCGGCCTCGGGCAGCGGCATCAGGGGCGGGCGCGCCGTGACGGTCGTGTCGGCCGCCGCCTGCTGCATCAGCCGGTCGAGCGGCAGATAGAGCAGGTTGTTGGCGTTGCGCGAGTCGATCATCACCTTGCTCACGTTCGCAAACACCTGCTGCATGGTCTCCATGTGCATGCGATCGCGCGTGACCGCCGGCGCGCGGTTGTACTCGGTCAGGATCAGGCGAAAGCGCGCGGCATCACCCTGCGCCGTCTCGACCACGCGCGAGCGGTGGCCTTCGGCCTCCTGCAGCAGGCGCGCGGCCATACCGCGCGCCTTGGGAATGATGTCGTTGGCGTAGGCCTGCGCCTCGTTGATCTGGCGCTCGCGGTCCTGGGTCGCGCGCACCGCGTCATCGAAGGCCGCCTGCACCTGCTCCGGCGGTTGCGCGTTCTGGATCGCCACCGCCGAGACCACGATGCCGGTGCCGTAGCGGTCGAGCATCTCCTGCATGCGCCGGCGCACGTCCTCGGCGATTTCCAGTCGCGCTTCGTACAGCACCGAGTCCATGATCTTGCGGCCGACGACCTCGCGCATCGCGCTTTCGGCCGCCTGCTGCACCGAGTCGACCGGCGCCCGGCTGTTGAACAGGAAGTCGCGCGCGCCCTCGGCGGTTTCCCTGATCCGGTATTGAACCGTGAAGTGGATGTCGACGATGTTTTCGTCGTCGGTCAGCATCAGCGCCTCTCTCAGGCGGTCGGCACGCCCGCGGGGGCCGATTTCGACCGTGCGCAGCGACAGCACGTCAACCACTTCGTGCGACTGGATCGGCCACGGCGCGCGCCAGCGGATTCCGGCGCCGGCGGTCTCGCTGTAGCGGCCGAAGGTGGTCACGACGCCGGCCTGACCCTCGTTGACGATGTAGATGCCGCTGCCGAGCCAGATCAGCGCCGCCGCGCCGATCACGACCGCGGCGCCGATGCCGGCGCCCTTGGCGTCCGGCCGCAGTCCGCCGCCGCCGCCCAGGCCGCCGCCGTTACCGCTGCCGCCGCCGCGCTTGCCGAGCAGCCCGCCGAGCCGCTTGTTGAAGTCGCGCCAGAGCTCGTCCAGGTCGGGCGGACCGTCCTGCCCGCCCGGCCGGCGCGACCGGTCTCCCTGCGCGCGCTGCTCGCGCTCATCGCGATTGTCACGCGGCTCGCGCGAGTCGGCGTCGTCCCTGCCGTCTCCACCCGAGCCCCCACTACGGCCCCATTGCGGGTCGTTAAGCGACATGGCTGTTCCGTACCGGAGTTGAATCGAATTGCGGTTGCTTCGCACCGCGCCCCAGGGCGCCGGTCATTGCGACACTTCGACCGGTTCCGGCGGCTCTAGTTGCAAATCGTCGTGCGCATCGTCGGCAGCGCGGCGCACCGTCTCGGCGATCGCCTGGCGCAGCAGCTCGATCCCTGCGCCCGTGGCCGCGCTCAAGAAAACGCGCGGGAGCCTACCACAGGGGTTGCGCTCGACACCTGCGGCGCGTTCGAGACGATCGATCTTGTTCAACACCACCAGTTGCGGCACTCGCTCGGCGCCGATCTCGCGCAAGACGCGCTCGACCTCGGCAATCTGCGCCTCGCGCGCCGGCGAGGCGGCATCGACTACGTGCAGCAGCAGGTCGGCCTGCGCCGTCTCCTCGAGCGTCGACTTGAAAGCCTCGATCAGGGCGTGCGGCAGGCCGCGGATGAATCCCACCGTATCGGCGAGCACGACTTCGACCCCGGAGGCGACGAAGCAGCGTCGCGCCGTCGTGTCGAGCGTGGCGAACAGCTGGTCGGCGGCGTAGGCGTCGGCCCGCGTCAAGGCATTGAACAAGGTCGACTTGCCGGCGTTGGTGTAGCCGACCAGAGAGATAGTGAAAACCCGGTTGCGGTCGCGCGCGCGGCGCTGCGTGCGCCGCTGCCGGTGCAGGGCCTTGAGGCGCTCGCGCAGCACCTTGACGCGGGTGCCGATCATGCGGCGGTCGAGTTCGATCTGCTTCTCACCCGGACCGCCGGTCTTGGACAGACCGCCGCGCTGCCGCTCCAGGTGGGTCCAGCCGCGCACCAGACGCGTCGACAGATGTTCGAGCCGCGCCAATTCGACCTGCAGCTTGCCCTCGCGGCTCTTGGCCCGCTGGCCGAAGATGTCGAGGATCAGCCCGGTGCGGTCCTGCACCTGGCAGTCGAGCGCGCGCTCGAGATTGCGCTGCTGCACCGGCGACAGGGCGACGTCGAACAGCGCCACGCCGGCGCCGTCGGCCCTGAGCCGGGCGGCGATTTCCTCGACCTTGCCCGAGCCCAGGTAGTAGGCCGGATCGGGACGCTCGCGCCGCGCCTGCAGCTCGTCGCAGCCGGCATAGCCGGCCGACTCGGCGAGCTGCCGCAGCTCTTCGAGCGCGTCGGCGTCGGCCCCCGCGCCCTGCCGGCCAACGACGCTGACCAGCAGCGCGCGCGGTCTCGTCGCGCGCGCCGTCTCGACCGCGAAGGCGCTCAGCTCGGCGACTCCAGGTTGAGGTTGACCGGTCGCGCCGGCACCACGGTCGAGATCGCGTGCTTGTAGACCATCTGCGTCACGGTGTTGCGCAGGAGCACGACGTACTGGTCGAACGACTCGATCTGGCCCTGCAGCTTGATGCCGTTGACCAGATAGATCGACACCGGCACGTGCTCCTTGCGCAGTGCATTCAAGAACGGGTCTTGTAGAAGTTGCCCCTTATTGCTCATGGTGACTCCAGGTGGAAGTGGCGGCGCTCAAAGGCGCACCGCACACGGTCGGCCGTCGATCGAGAGCCAAGATGGCCTCGCAACAGCGAATTTCAATGTAAAGGAATTGCTCCGCAGGCGCCATCGCGCGGCGCTGCCGATCACGATCACGATCGGCGAGCTGCGCGGTCGGCATAAGGGTTGACACTGGAGCGCAGCTCGACGCGCAGCGGCGTTCCGGCCAGGTCGAAGCGCTCGCGGAACCATCCTTCCAGGTAGCGCCGATAGCCGGCGCCGACCCCGGCCAGTCCGGAGCCGTGGATCACCACCACCGGCGGGTTCTGCCCGCCTTGGTGCGCGTAGCGCATCTTGGGCCGGAAACGGCCGGCACGCGGCGGCGGCTGGCGCTCGACCGCCGCCTGCAACGCGCGCGTCAGACGCGGTGTCGGCAGCTTGGCGAAGGCCGCCTTGTGGGCGGCGGCGACCGAGCGCATGAGCGCGCTCAGTCCGGTGCCGCGGCGCGCCGAGATGAAGTGCACGCGCGCCCAGTCGAGGAAGTGCAGCTTGCGCTCGATCTCGCCCTTGATCGTCGCGCGCTGGTAGGCGTCCAGTCCGTCCCACTTGTTGACCGACAGCACCAGCGCCCGCCCGCTTTCGAGAATGAACCCGGCGATGTGCGCGTCCTGGTCGGCGATTTCGCCGGCGCCGTCGAGCAGCAGGATCGCGACATGGCACCGCTCGATCGCCTGCAGAGTCTTGACCACCGAGAACTTCTCGACCGTCTCGAACACCTTGCCCCTGCGGCGCAGGCCGGCGGTGTCGATCAGCCGATAGGGCGCGCCGCCGTAGTCGAAGTCGGCGGCGATCGCGTCGCGCGTGGTACCCGGCTCGTCGAAGGCGATCATGCGCTGCTCGCCGAGCAGCGCGTTGGCGAGAGTCGACTTGCCGACGTTCGGCCGGCCGACGATCGCCACCCGCACACGGTCCGGGTCGTCTTCTGCCGCACTCTCGTCGACGCCGCTGAAGCCTGCGAGCACGACTTCCATCAGCGCCGCCACGCCGTCGCCGTGCGCGGCCGAGACCGGATGCGGATCGCCGAGGCCGAGCTCGTGGAACTCGGCGCTGGCCGCAAGCGGCAGCCCTTCGGCCTTGTTCACGGCCAGCACGACGCGCCGCCCGGCGCGCCGCAGGCGCTGCGCGATGCGCCTGTCCTGCGCCGCGAGGCCCTCGCGCGCATCGAGCACGAACACGACCACGTCGGCCTCGGCGATCGCCAGCTCCGCCTGCGCCGCCATCTCGCGCACCACGCCCTGCGCCGCCACCGGCTCGAAGCCGCCGGTGTCGATCACCAGGTAGGGCACGGGGCCGACCACGCCGTCGCCGTAGTGGCGATCGCGCGTCAGTCCCGGGAAGTCGGCCACCAGCGCCGCGCGGCTGCGCGTGAGGCGGTTGAACAGGGTCGACTTGCCGACGTTCGGCCGGCCGACCAGCGCCACCACCGGTTTCATCGCCAAGGTCCCGCAGCGCTGCCGTTCAGCGCTCGATGTTCAGCAGCGCGAGCGTGCCGGCTTGGGTCTGGACGATGGCGCCGCCGGCCCAGGCGCGCGGCGCCACCTTGATCGCGCCGTCGAGGCCGATGCGCGCGGCGAACTCGCCGCTGTCCGGTCGCAGCAGATGCACGTAGCCCTGGCTGTCGCCGACCAGCAGCGCCGCCGGCAGCGCCAGCGGCGTGCTCGGCTCGCGGTGGGCGAGCGCTTCGTTGCGCCAGACGCTGGCGCCGTCGTCGCGCGCGTGGGCGACGATCGCGCCCCTGGCATCGACGCCGTAGACATGGCGCTCGTCGAGGGCCACGCCCGCACCTGCGGCGTGCTCGCGCGCCCAGCGCAGCTCGCCGCTGGCGCTGTCGACGCAGGCGATGCGCCCCTGGAACGCGGCGCCGCAGGCATCGCGCCCGGCCACCGCCACGCCCATCACGTCGGCAAGCCGCTCGACCTCGGTGGCCCCACGCGGCTCGGCCACCACCGCCTCCCAGCGCGGCGCGCCGTTGGCGAGCGCCAGCGCCACCATCCTGCCGCCGGGCATCCCGACCAGCACGTGGTCGCCGACGAAGGTCATGTCGGAAGCGGTGCGCAGCGTCAGCGGCGGCACCGCGCGCACGAAACTCCAGCGCGGCTTGCCGCTGTCGATCTCGAAGGCGCTCACGCGCTGGTCGGTCGAGCGCACGACGACGACGCCGCGCCCGACCAGCGGCGATGTCAGCGCATCGCTGGTTAATTGCGCGCGCCACAGCGGCTTGCCGTCGGCGCCGAAGGCGAGCAGCTCGCCGCGCGTGGTCACCACCGCGGACACGAATCCGTCCGAGCCGACCCCGGCCGCCAGCCGCGCGCCGGTGTCGATGCGCCAGACCACCTCGCCGGTCGCGGGTGCGACGCGCAACAGGGTGCCGTCGGCGGCAGCGGCATAGATTGCGTGCTCGAGCACCGCCGGTTGCAGGGCGGCGCCGTGCGCGGCGCCGATGCCGATGCGCCAGACGCTGCGCACGTTCATGGTCGGCTTGAACTCGACCAGCGGCGCCGGCCGCACCGCCGGGCCGCGCAGCACGCCACAGCCGCTGAGCACCGGCGCCGCCAGCAGCGCCGCCAAGGTGAGCGCCAACGCGGCGCGCATCGACTGTGTCCTCACGAGGCCACCGGCGCGGCGACCGCTTCGAGCTTGAGCTCGATCAGCGGCCGCAGCGGATGCTGCGGCTCGGCGTGCTTGAGCGCCTGCTGCCAGGCGGCGCGCGCCTCGTCGGCGCGGCCCTGCGCGTACAGCACGTCGCCGCGGCGGTCGGCGAAGGCGACGCGATGCTCGGGCGGCGGCTCGGCAGCCAGCACCTTGAGCGCCTCGGCGTAGTTCTTCTCGTCGAGCAGGACGCCGGCCAGACGCACGCGCGCGATCGGCACGAACTCGCGCTGGCCGGACTCTTCGACCACCCACTGCAGGCGCGCGCGCGCCGCCGGCAGGTCGTTGCCCTCCTGCTCGATGCGTGCCGCGTGCAGCGCTGCCATCGCCGCGAAGGCCGAGCTCGCGTAATCGCGGCTCAGGCGGCTGGCCAGTTCGCGCACGCGCGCAGCCTCATTGGCTTCGAGCGCGCGGACCACCTGCTCGTAGACCGCGGTGGCCGCCGCCGCTTCGCGCCGTTCGTACCAGCGCCAGCCGTTCCAGGCCGCAAACGCCAGCAGCACCGCGGTGACCGCGACCAGGACGAGGGTGCCGTACTTGTCCCACCACGCCCGGAAAGTCGCGAGGTGCTCCTGCTCCTGAAGATCGTATGCCATGGCTTCCTTCCGTCAGCGTTTGGGCGTCACGCGCTCGACGCTGCGCGCGGCGATGGGTTGCGTCAAAGCTCGGGCTCGGCTGCGGCCAGCGCCTCGACCAGGCGGTCGGCCAGGCGGTCGAGCGCGACCGCGGTCTGCTGCGCGAAGTCGCGCGTGGAGGCGCCGGCGCGCAGCGACTTGACCGCGGCCGTGCCGTCGGCCAGTTCCGCTTCGCCGATGATCACCGCGTACTCGGCGCCGCTGGTGTCGGCCTTCTTCATCTGCGACTTCAGGCTCGCTTCGCCGGCGTGCAAGATCACGTCCAGACCGGCATCGCGCAGCTGCTCGGCGACGACAAAGGCGCGCGCCTGGGTGGCTCCGCCCTGATGCAGCAGGTAGACGTCGCAGCCGGCGGCGGCCTCGACCGAGCCGGCGGCACGCAGCAGATCGATCAGGCGCTCGACGCCCAGGGCGAAGCCGATCGCCGGCGTCGGCCGACCGCCGAGGCGTTCGATCAGCGGGTCGTAGCGGCCGCCGCCGCAGACCGTGCCCTGGCTGCCGAGATCGTCGCTCACCCACTCGAATACGGTCAGGTTGTAGTAATCGAGCCCGCGCACCAGTCGCGGGTTGATCGCGAAGCCGACGCCGGCGGCCGCCAGTAGCGACTGCACGCCCTCGAAGTGGCGGCGCGAGTCCGCCCCGAGGTAGGCGGTGATCTGCGGCGCCGCCGCCACCAGCGCCTGCAACGCCGGATTCTTGCTGTCGAGGATGCGCAAGGGGTTGGTGTGCAGCCGGCGGCGCGCATCGGCGTCGAGCGACGGCTCGTGCCGGCGCAGATAGTCGATCAGGTCGGCGCGGTGCGCGGCGCGCTCGTCGGCCTGGCCGAGGCAGTTCAGTTCGAGTCGCAGGCGCGGCAACTCCAGGATGCGCCACAGCCGCGCCAGCATCACGATCATCTCGGCATCGATGTCCGGGCCGGCGAAACCGAGCGCCTCGACGTTGACCTGGTGGAACTGCCGGTAGCGGCCGCGCTGCGGCCGCTCGTGGCGGAACACCGGGCCGATCGACCACAGCCGGCGCGGCGCCTCGTAGGTGAGGTTGTGCTCGATCGCGGCGCGCACGACGCCGGCGGTGAACTCGGGCCGCAGCGTCAACTGCTCGCCGTTGAGCCGGTCCTCGAACGAGTACATCTCCTTCTCGACGATGTCGGTGACCTCGCCGATGCCTTTGACGAACACCTCGGTGTGCTCGACCACCGGCGTGCGGATCTGGCGATAGCCGTAGCTGCGCAGCCAGTCGGCGACGCGCGCCTCGAACCACTCCCACAGGGGTGTTTCGTCCGGCAGAACATCGTTCATGCCGCGCACGCCCGCGACCGCCGCCTTAGCCATGGGCTGTCGTCGCGGCCCGCGCCGCCTCCGCATTGCTGCCGGCTGCCGGCCGCGCTGCGCCGTCGCCGACCGCAGTGCGCCACACGCCTGCGCCGCCGGTCATTGCGCGGCGCCCGCAGCGCGCGCGTAGCGGCGCTGCACGTAGTCGGCGACGATCGCCTGGAACTCCTCGGCGATCCGTTCGCCCTTGAGGGTCACCGTGCGCTCGCCGTCTACATAGACCGGCGCCACCGGCGCCTCGCCCGAGCCGGGCAGGCTGATGCCGACGTTGGCGTGCCGGCTCTCCCCGGGTCCGTTGACGACGCAGCCCATGACCGCCACGCGCATCGTCTCCACACCCGGATACTGCCGGCGCCAGACCGGCATCTGCTGGCGCAGGAAACCCTCGATGCGCTGCGCCAGCTCCTGGAAGGTGGTGCTCGTGGTGCGGCCGCAGCCGGGACAGGCGATCACCATCGGCGCGAAGGCGCGCAGCCCCATCGTCTGCAGGATCTGCTGTGCGACCTCGACTTCGCGCGTGCGCGCCTCGCCCGGAGCCGGCGTCAGCGACACGCGGATCGTGTCGCCGATGCCCTCCTGCAGCAGCACCGCCAGCGCCGCGGTCGAGGCGACGATGCCCTTGCTGCCCATCCCGGCCTCGGTCAGACCGAGGTGCAGCGGATAGTCGCAGCGGCGCGCCAGTTCGCGGTAGACGGCGATCAGATCCTGCACGCCGCTCACCTTGGCCGAGAGCACGATCATGTCGCCGCCCAGGCCGAGCTCCTCGGCACGCTGCGCGTTTTCGATCGCGCTGCGCACCAGCGCCTCGCGCAGTACCGCGCCGGCCTCCCACGGCTGCGTGCGGCGCGCGTTCTCGTCCATCATGCGCGCCAGCAACTCCTGGTCGAGCGATCCCCAGTTGACGCCGATGCGCACGGGTTTGCCCTCGCGCACGGCGACCTCGACCATGCGCGCGAAGTTGTCCTCGCGCCGGGCACCGCGGCCGACGTTGCCGGGATTGATCCGGTACGCCGACAGCGATGTCGCGCAGCCCGGGAAGTCGGCCAGCAGCTTGTGGCCGTTGTAGTGGAAGTCACCGACCAGCGGCACGTCGATCCCCATGCGGTCGAGCTGGTCGCGGATCGACGCCACCTCGGCCGCCGCCTCGGGCGAGTTGACCGTGATGCGCACCACTTCGCTGCCGGCCTGCGCCAGCTCCTTGACCTGGATCGCGGTGGCGATCGCATCGGCCGTGTCGGTGTTGGTCATCGACTGCACCATTACCGGCGCGCCGCCGCCGATTGACACCTCGCGCGCGCCCCAACGCACGGCCACCCGGCGCGTACACCGACGCGCCAGCGGCCCGGCACACGCGGGCCCGGCTGCGAGCACGGCGTCTTCGCCGGCCACCCAGTTCATGGTCTGCGTCTCCGGCGAGCGCACCACTGTCGCCGCGCGCGGCACGCGGGCCGAGGCGCGCGGGGTCCGTTTGCCACGGCCGATCACTCCAGCGTCAGGCGCGCCAGATCGTTGGCGCGCGTGTGGGCGGCGAGGTCGATGCGCCGGCCGCGGTATTCGAGGGTGACGCTCGAGGCGTTGCCGATCACGACGTTAAGCGGCGGCTGCGCCGCGCCGATGCGGCGATCAGTTCCGGGCTCCTGCAGCCCGCTCAACACAACCCGGCCGTCGCCCTGCGCGATCTCGACCCAAGACGGTCGCTCGCCGACGGTGAGCCGCAGCAGCGCTGTAGCCGCCACTTCGCTAGCAGGCGCGACTGAGGTCGCTGGCGCAGCCGCCGGCGCCGCTGCTGCCGCCACCGGCGCCGGCTCGCTCGCGACGGGCGGCAACGGCGAATCCGTGCGCGCCGCCTGCGGCGCCTCGATTGCAGGAAGCGCCGGGCGCTGCGAGGCGAACCAGCCGATCACACCGAGCACCACCAGCAGGCCGAGGCCGCCGCCGATCACCGCACTGCGCGAACCACGTTCCATCCTGAGCCGACGCGTATCCGCCTGAGTCACCGCTGATGCCGGCGGCGTCTTGAACTCGCGCGCCGGAGCGGCGCGCTCGAGCGCCGCCAGAAGCGGCGCCGGATCGAGATCCAGTTCCTTGGCGTAGTTGCGCACGAAGCCGCGCACGAACGGCGCCTCAGGCAGCGCCTCGAGCCGCTCCTCCTCCAGCGCCACCACCTGACGCGGATGCAGGCGCAGGCGCGCCGCTACCTCGGCGACGCCAAGCCCGCGCGCCGCACGCGCCTGCGCCAGCATGCGCCCGAAGCCGGCTGCCGGCGCTGCCTCGCCGGCCGGCACCGCGCCCTCAGACGGTGCCGCTTCACTCATCAAACACCCCGCGCCGCAACAGCCCCGCCTCCGGTGACCCCGGGAAGCGGCGGCGCAACTGCTCGGCGTAGCCACGCTCGGCATGGACATCGCCCTGCGCGCGGGCGATGCGCAGTCCGAGCCACAGCGTCTCGGCGGTCGGCTCCAGGCCGCCTTCGAGCAGGCTGAAGTAGAAGTTGGCGCGCTCGAGCTGGCGCGTCATCAGGTACAGGCGTGCAAGCTGGAACTTGACCACGGCCGAGGTCGCGTCGCGCTCGAGGGACTGGCGCAGGAACGACTCGGCCGCCTTGAAGTCGCGCACCTGGATCATGCATACACCGGCGTTTTGCAGCGGCAGCGCCGGCGTCGCGTACAGCCGGTTGGCGGCGGCGCGCTGGAAGTGCTCGATCGCGGCGCGCTCGCGACCGGTGCGGCACAGGAACCAGCCGTAGTTGTTGTGCAACTCGGGATTGTCGGGATCCATGCGCAGCGCGCGCGCGAAGCTCGCTTCGGCCTGCGAGGGGTCGTCGAGGTTCATGTGGATCAGGCCGAGCAGTCCGTGCGCAGCGCTCAGGTTCGGATTCAGAGCCAGCGCCTGGTTGGCTTCCTCGATCGCCACCGCGTACTGGCGCTGCTGGTAGTAGGTCGCGGCCAACTGCAGCCGGATCTCGGCGCGCCGTTGCAGGTCGGCCTCGGTCGGACGCGGCGCCGCTGCCGGCGGCGCCAGCGGCCGGCCGTTGAGCGTGGTGGTGGTCTCGCACGCCGCCAGCAGCAGCGCCGCGCCGATCACGGCACCGACGCCGATGACTCGCTTCATGGCTGCCATCGGCTCAAGCGGCACCGGCCGACGCTGCCGCCGGCGCAATCTTGAGCCGACGCTCGCTGCGGCGCGTGCGGTCGCGCACCTCGCCCGCCAGCTGGCCGCAGGCGGCATCGATGTCGTCGCCGCGCGTGCGGCGCGTGGTGGTGACGATGCCGGCGTCCTGAAGGATGCGCGCGAAAGCGGCGATCCGCGCCGCCGGCGATCGCGCCAGCGTCGAGCCGGCGAAGGGATTGAACGGGATCAGGTTGAATTTGCACGGCACCTCGCGCACCAGGGTGAGCAGCTCGCGCGCGTGTTCGTCGCGGTCGTTGACGCCGTCGATCATCACGTACTCGAAGGTGATGAAGTCGCGCGGCGCGCGCGCCAGGTAGCGCCGGCAGGCGGCCATCAGGTCGCGCAGCGGATGCTTGCGGTTCAGAGGCACGAGGCGGTCGCGCAGGTCGTCGTTGGGCGCGTGCAGCGACACCGCCAGCGCCACCGGGCACTGCTGCGCCAGCTTGTCCATCTGCCGCACCAGGCCGCTGGTCGACAGCGTCACCCGCCGGCGCGACAGCCCGTAGGCATCGTCGTCGAGCATCAGGCGCAGCGCCGGCAGCACCGCCTCCAGGTTCTGCAGCGGCTCGCCCATGCCCATCAGCACGACATTGCTGATCACCCTCTCGTGCTCGGCGCTCAGGCCGGCATCGGCGCGCAGCAAATGCTCGGCCCACCACAGTTGGCCGACGATCTCGGCCGTCGTGAGGTTGCGGTTGAAGCCTTGGGCACCGGTGGCGCAGAACAGGCAGGCCATGGCGCAGCCGGCCTGGGTCGAGATGCACAGCGTGCCGCGATCGTCCTCGGGGATGAACACGGTCTCGATCGCGTTGGCCTGGCCGACGTCGAGCAGCCACTTGCGGGTGCCGTCGGCGGCGGTGGCATCGCGCAGCACCGGCGGCGCAGCGATCTGCGCCCCCTCGGCAAGCTTGCCGCGAAGCGACCGGGCGAGATCGGTCATCTCGTCAAACGAGCGGGCGCCGCGCCGGTGGATCCAGCGCGCCAGCTGGCGCGCGCGAAACGGCTTCTCGCCCAGCGACGAGACGAGCGCCGTCAGCGCAGCGACGTCCAGGCCAAGCAGGTTGACGCGATCCACGGCGGACTCCGGCCCCGCTTTCTCAACGTGAGTGGATGGCGAGCGCCGGGAAGAAGAAAGCGACTTCGACCGCCGCCGTCTCCGGCGCGTCCGAGCCGTGCACGGCATTGGCGTCGATGCTGTCGGCGAAGTCGGCACGGATCGTCCCCGGCGCGGCCTTCTTCGGATCGGTGGCACCCATCAGGTCGCGATTCCTGGCGATCGCGCCCTCGCCTTCCAGCACCTGCACCATGATCGGCCCGGAGATCATGAAGTTCACCAGATCCTTGTAGAAAGGTCGTGCGCGGTGCACGGCGTAGAACGCCTCAGCTTGCGCCCGCGACAGGTGCATCATGCGCGCGGCGACGATCTTCAGGCCGGCGCGCTCGAAACGCGACAGGATCGCTCCGATCGCGTTCTTGGCGACCGCATCGGGCTTGATGATGGACAGGGTGCGTTCGATGGCCATTGCGTGTTTTTCCGAAGTTCGGTGGAAGGTGCGGAAGGGGTGCGATCCGCACTGCGGCCGACGGCAAAATCACTAGAAAAATGAATGAGTTGCGTCGCTCTACGGGGGTGGAATCTTAGCACGCTGCACTCTCGCTCGCGGCCGCGCCGGCGTCGAACACCGCGATCGATTCCACATGCGCGGTGTGCGCGAACATGTTGACCACGCCGCAAGCGGCAAGTTGCCAGCCGCCTTCGTGGACCAGCAGCGCGCAGTCGCGTGCCAGCGTAGCCGGGTTGCACGAGACATAGACGATGCGGCGCGGGCGGCGCGCCGCCTGCACCAGCGTCTTTGCCACCGCCAGTGCGCCCTCGCGCGGCGGGTCGATCAGCACGGCGCCGATCGAGCCCTCCTGCGCTTCGAGCCGATCCCAGTCGGCCGGCGACCAGGCGAACAGGTCGCAAACGCTCCAGCGCGTACGCTCGGCCAGGCCGGCGCCTTCGGCGGCGGCGCGCGCGCGCTCGATCAGCGTCGCCTGCCCTTCGATCCCGACCACGCGGCGCGCGCGCGTGGCCAAGGGCAAGGTGAAGTTGCCCAGGCCGCAGAAGAAGTCGGCGACGCACTCGTCGCGCCGCGGCTCGAGCAGGCGCAGCGCCAGCCGAACCAGCACTTCGTTGATGCGGTGGTTGACCTGGGTGAAGTCGGTCGGCGCAAATGGCACGCGCAGGCCGAACTCGGCCAGCTCGATCTCCAGGCCACTCGCGCCGCCCGGATCGAGCGCCACCGCGGTCTGCGGTCCGCCCGGCTGAACCCAGGGCTCGACGCCGTGCTCGCGGCCGAAGGCGGCGAGCAGGTCACGGTCGGCCGGCGTCAGCGGCAGCAGATGGCGGAACACGAGCGCGGTGCGGCGCCGCACGCCGTCGCCGGCCACCGCGATCTCGATCTGCGGCAGTCGCTCGCGCACCGTCAGCCGCCCGACTAATTCGCGCAGCGGCGGCAGCAGCCGGCTCAGGTGCGGCGGCAGCACATGGCACTCGCGCATGTCGGCGACGTAGCTGCTGCCGCGCTCGTGGAAGCCGACCAGGACGCCGCCCTTGCGCGCGACGTAGCGCACCGCCAGCCGCGCGCGATAGCGATAGCCCCAGGTGGGGCCGTGGATCGGCCGCAGGACCTGCCGCGGCCGCACGCGGCCGATGTGCCAGAGCGCATCTTCGAGGGCGCGCTGCTTGATCGCCACCTGCGCGCGCGCCTCCAGGTGCTGCATGACGCAGCCGCCGCAGGCGCCGGCATGCAGGCCGAAGTGCGGACAGGCGGGACGTACGCGCGCCGCGCACTCTCGCTGCACCTCGACCAGGCGCGCGCATTCGTAGCCCGGCTTGACCTTGGTCGCGACCGCGAGCACGCGCTCGCCCGGCAGCGCGCCGTCGACGAACACCACCTTGGAGTCGCGGCGGCCGACGCCGCGGCCGTCGAGATCGAGCGAGTCGATCTCGATCGAAAATGGCTCCCGCATTTCAGGTGTCGGCCCAGGCGGCGAGGAAGGCCTGCCAATGCGGCGCGCCGGCACGTTCGGCGAGCGCGGCGCGCACCAGCTTGATCTCGTCGGCGTAGGCCGTCGCGCTCAGATGGCCGCGCATCTTCTGGAAGCGGCAGTAGACGAGATAGGTGTTGACGACGTCGGTCTCGCAGTAGTCGCGGATGCGCGCCAGCTCGCCCGCCTGGTAGGCCTGCCAGACGCGAGCACCGTCGAAGCCGAGCTTGCCGGCGAAGCCGCACAGCTTGGCCAGATCGTCGAGCGCGACGCTGGCGCGCGGCTGGTACAGGGCCAGCAGATCCATCAGGTCGAGATGGCGCGCGTGGTAGCGGCTGATGTAGTTGTTCCAGCGGAAGTCGCGGTCGTCTTCGCCCTGGTCCCAGTAGCGCGCCGCGGTCGCCCCGTGCACCATCGCCCGGTAGTGCAGCACCGGCAGGTCGAAGCCGCCGCCGTTCCAGCTCACCAGTTGCGGGCTATAGCGGTCGATCAGGCGGAAGAAGTCCTGCACCAGCTTGGCCTCGCCGTCGTCGGCGCCGCCGAGGCAGCGCACGCGAAAGCCGCTGTCGTCGCGCAGCACGCAGCCGATGGCGACGATCCGATGCAGGTGGTGCTGGAGAAAGTCGCTGCCGCCGGTGCGCTCGCGCCGCTCGGCGGCGGCCGCCTGCGCCACGGCGGCATCGTCGAGCGCGGCCCACTCGCGGCGCAAGCGGCGCAGGCCGTCGACGTCGGGCACGGTCTCGAGGTCGAAGCACAGGACGGGGGTCACGCGGCATTGTATCGACCGCGAATCGCGCTGCGCGCCCTTGTCGCGCAGGTCGCGCTCGCGACCGGCAAACATGCGGTACAGGGCACTCGCAGGCGCGCCGCCGCGCCGCCCGTCTCGCGCCCAGCGCGGCTGCAGCTCAGCGCGGCGGCAGCAGGCGCACCGGATCAATCGGCCGGCCCTGACGGCGGATCTCGAAGTGCAGCTTTGGCCGATCGGCGTCGGTCCGACCGATCTCGGCGATGCGTTGGCCGCGCTTCACGCTTTGGCCCTGCTCGACCAGGATCTGGCGATTGTGCGCATAGGCGGAGATGAAGTCGTCGCTGTGCTTGATGATCACGAGGTTGCCGTAGCCGCGCAGGGCGTTGCCGCGATAGACCACCTGGCCGTCGGCGGCGGCGAGCACCGGATCGCCTTCCTGGCCAGCGATGTCGATACCCTTGTTGCGCGCCTCATCGAAGACCTCGATCAGCTTGCCGCCCGCCGGCCAGGCCCACGTCAAGCCGCTTTGAACCGCCGGCGCTGCCGGACGCGGGGTCGGCTCCACACTCGGCGCTGCCGGCGGCGCCGGTGCCGGGGCGACAGGTGCCACGGGTGCCGCGGGCG
>JBBIST010000063.1:0-18405 GCA_037441125.1 Burkholderiales bacterium | reverse complement strand
GGTCGCGCCCGAACAGGCCCCCGCCTGCGCAGGGGCAGGCTACGGCTGGCGCGGCGGCACGCGCGTGCTCACCGACCAGTCGGCGTGCGCGTTTCGCGCCTTCGCCGTCCACCGCCTGCACGCGCAGCCGCTGCCGCAGCCGCGCCCCGGGCTCGATCCGATGCTGCGCGGCGGCCTGCTGCACGCGACCCTGGAGGCGTTTTGGCGCGACCTCGGATCGCAGGCGGCGTTGCGCGCGCTCGACGACGGCGCGCTGCATGCGCGGTTGCTGGCGTGCGTCGACGCCGCGCTCGACGACCTGGCGCGCCGCCGCGCCGATCTGTTCGGAGCGCGCCTGCGCGAGCTGGAGCGCGAACGGCTGCTGCGCACCGTGCACGCGTGGCTGCAGATCGAGGATGCGCGGCCGCCGTTTTCGGTGCTCAACGTCGAAGCGCAGGGCGGGATCGATCTCGGCGGCCTGGCGCTGCAGATCCGGCCCGATCGCGTCGACCGCCTCGACGACGGCTCGCTGGCGATCATCGACTACAAGACCGGTCGGGTGGCGATCGGCGACTGGCTCGACGCACGCCCGCAGCAGCCGCAACTGCCGCTGTATGCGGTCGCCTTCGACGGCGGTCAGCTTGCCTGCGGCCGCCAGCGCATCGGCGCCGTCGCCTACGCGCTGCTTCGTCCCGGCCAATCCGGGTTGCGGGCGCTGGCGGCGGCCGACGACCTGCTGCCGGGCGCGCGCGTGGTCGGCGCGCAGGACACCCTGATCGCTCAGCCCGGCTGGGACGGATTGCTGGCCGACTGGCGCGCGGCGCTGGAGGCGCTGGCGCAAGGCTTCATCGGCGGCGACGCGGCGGTGGCGCCGAAGTCGTTGGCGAGGAGCTGCGAGCACTGCGCGCTGCCGCCGCTGTGCCGGATCGACGAGCGCGTCGACCTGGCCGCGCGCCTGGCGGTCGAAGCGCAGGCTGAGCACCAAGGCGAGGGCGCCGATGACTGAAGCCGGTGCCCGACCGGCCGACGCAGCCGAGCGCGCGCGCGCGCTCGATCCGCGCGCCTCCTTCATCGTCCAGGCGCCTGCCGGGTCGGGCAAGACCGAGCTGCTGATCCGCCGCGTGCTGGTGCTGCTGGCGCACGTCGATGCGCCGGAGGAAGTCGTCGCCCTCACTTTCACGCGCAAGGCGGCGGCCGAAATGCGCGCGCGCGTGCTTGATGCCCTGGCCGGCGCACGCGACGGGCCGGCGCCGGAGGAGGCGCACGAGCGCGAGACCTGGCAGCTGGCGCGCTCGGCGCTGGCGCGCGACGCCGAGCGCGGCTGGGATCTGCTGCTGCAGCCGGCGCGGCTGCGCATCCAGACGCTCGACGGGCTGTGCGCCTCGCTTGTGCGCCGGCTGCCGCTGCAATCGCGCCTGGGCGCGGCGCCGACGGTGCCGGACGATTGCGAGCCGCTGTATCGCGCCGCCGCGCGCGCCACGCTGGCGATGCTCGAGGAAGCTGCGCCCGACCAGGCGCATGCGCTCGGCACGGTGCTGGCGCATCTGGACAACCGCGGCGATCGGCTCGAGGCGCTGCTGATCGCGATGCTGCGCCGGCGCGACCAGTGGCTGCGCAGCGTCGTGCCGCACGACCCCGAACACGACCGCGAGCGGCTGCAGGCCGGACTGCGCGCGGTGCGGCGCACCGCCTTCGCGCGTGCGCGCGCCGCCGCAGCGCCGGTCGGCATGCGGCTGGTGCGCCTGGCGGCGTGGGCCGCCGCCCACCTCGAGCCCGGCAGCGACAGCGCGCTTGCCGCCTGCCGCGACCTGAGCGAACTGCCCGGCGACGGCGAGGACGCCGCCGCGCCGTGGCTGGGGCTGGTCGAGCTGCTGCTGACCCGAAGCGAGGCCGGCGCATTTCGCAAGGTGGTCAACAAGAACCAGGGCTTTCCGCCGCAATCGGCCGCGCGCAGCGCCGAGGAAAAGCGCCGCTTCAGCGCCGCACAGCAGGAGTTCGCGGCGCTCGCCGAGGACTGCGCCGAATGCCTGGGATTGCTGGAGGCGCTCGGCGCGCTGCGCCGGCTGCCGCCGCCCGGCTACGACGATGCGCAGTGGCAGGTGCTCGGCGCGGCGGCGCAGGTGTTGCGTCTGGCGGCGGCCCAGCTTGAGCTCGAGTTCGCGGCGCGCAACCAGTGCGACTTCATCGCCGTCGCGCAGGCGGCGCGGGCGGCGCTCGGCAGCGAGCAGGCGCCGACCGATCTGTTGCTGGCGCTCGATGCGCGTATCCGCCATCTGCTGGTCGACGAGTTCCAGGACACCTCGGTCAGCCAGTTCGAACTGCTGACGCGGCTCGCCGCCGGCTGGAGCGCCGGCGACGGACGCACTCTGTTTCTGGTCGGCGATCCGATGCAGTCGATCTACCGCTTCCGCGAAGCCGAGGTCGGGTTGTTCCTGCGCGCGCGCAGCCAGGGCGTCGGCGCGCTCGCCCTGACGCCGCTGCGGCTGAGCACCAACTTCCGTTCCGAGCGCGGCATCGTCGACTGGATCAACGCCGCCTTTGCGCGCGTGTTTCCGGCGCAGGAAGACATCGCCCGCGGCGCCGTGGCCTTCGAGCCGGCCACGCACTGGCATCCGCAGGCGGCACCCGCGGTCAGCGTCCACGCCTGGGCCGGCGCCGACGACGCGGCCGAAGCAGCGCGCGTGGCCGCGATCGCGCGCCACGCGCGCGCCGAGCGGCCGCAGGCGACGATCGCGGTGCTGGTGCGCGCGCGCAGCCACTTGGCGCAGATCGTGCCGGCATTGCGCGCCGAGGGGCTGGCGTTGCGCGCGGTCGAGATCGAAACGTTGCGCCAGCGGCCGATCGTGCTCGACCTGCTGGCGCTGGCGCGCGCGCTGAGTCATCCGGCCGACCGCATCGCCTGGCTGGCGCTGCTGCGCGCGCCCTGGTGCGGGCTGACGCTCGCCGACCTGCACGCGCTCGCCCAGGGCGAGCGCCGCCGGCCGCTGTGGGCGCTGATGACCGATGAGGCGGTCGCCGCCGGTCTGAGCGACGACGGCCGCACGCGCCTGGCGGCGGCGGTCGAGGCGCTGCGCCCGGCGCTCGCCGACCTGCGGCGCGGCACGCTGCGCGATGCGGTCGAAGGCGCGTGGCTGCGACTGGGCGGCGCCGACTGCCTGCGCGCGCCGCGCGATCTCGCCGATGCGCAGGCCTTCCTGGAACTGCTCGCCGGCGTCGAGGAGGCCGGCGACCTGCCCGACCTGGAAGCGCTCGAAGCGGCGATGCAGCGGCTGTTCGCGGCGCCCGATCCGGTCGACGCGCAGGCGGTGGAGCTGATGACGATCCACAAGGCCAAAGGGCTGGAGTTCGACGTCGTGATCTTTCCCGGGCTGCACCGGCGAGGGCGCAGCGACGAACCGCCACTGCTGGCGCTGGCCGAAGTGGCGCGCGCCGGCCCGAGCGAAAGCGGCGGCGCCGATCTCGTGTTCGGGGCGATCGCCGCCGCCGGCGACGATCGCGATCCGGTGCACGGCTGGATCTGCGACTTCGAGCGCGAGCGCCAGCAGTTGGAGTCGGCCCGGCTGCTGTACGTCGCCGCCACGCGCGCGCGCAGCCGGCTGCATCTGCTGGGCGCCGCGCGGCGCCGCGACGGCAGCGACGGTGCGGTGCTGGTGCCGCCCGCCAAGGACACGCTGCTGGCGCCGCTATGGCCGGTGGTCGCGGCCGAATTCGAGGCGGCGCTGGCGTGCGCGCAGCCCGATGCGCCGCCGGCGCCGATCGCGGACGCGCCGCTGCCCGATCAGCGCACCTGGCGCCTGGCGCAGGCGGTGAGACTGCGCAGCGACGATGCGCGCCTGGCCGGGATCGACTGGCGCGCGCCGGCGCCGGCGGTGAGCGCGCCGTTGCCGCCCGAATTCAGTTGGGCCGGCGAGACGCTGCGTCTCGTGGGCACGGCGGTTCATCGCTGGCTACAGCGCATCGCGCGCGAAGGAGCCGAAGACTGGCCGGCGGCGCGCATCGCCGCCTGTGCCGGCGCGCTCGAGCGCGATCTGGCGCTGGCCGGTGTGCCGCCGTCGCAGCTTGCCGGCGCGCTCGGGCGCGCGCGCACGGCGCTGGAGAGCACGCTTGCCGATGCGCGCGGGCGCTGGCTCCTGCGCCGGCGCCCCGAGTCGGCGCAGGCCGCGAGCGAACTGCGGCTGACCGGGATCGACGCCGGCGTACGCGTCGACATCGCGGTCGATCGCAGCTTCATCGAGGACGACGTGCGCTGGGTGGTCGACTACAAGACCGGCCTGCACGAGGGCGCCGGGCGCGAGCAGTTCCTCGACAACGAGGTGGCGCGCTACCGCGAGCCGCTGGCGCGCTACGCGCGCCTGGTCGGCGCGCTCGGGCCGCAGCCGGTGCGCTGCGCGCTGTACTTCCCGCTGCTCGGCGGCTGGCGCGAGTGGTCGCCCTGAACCGCAGGCGCTGCCGGCGCTTGAGGCGATACACTTCGCGCCGGCGGGCCCCCTCGCGTTCGGGTGTCGTGAACCTGGTCAGGTCGGGAACGAAGCAGCCACAGCGAAGAGCCTGAAGTGCCGAGGACAAGGCTCGCCTTTCATGCGCGCATTGCGCGCATGAAAGGCGAGCCTGCAGCCCTGACGCGGACTTCTCCTCTTGCCGGTCGCGGCGCGTCGATCGGCCCGGCTAGACTCCCTGCATGTCGTCTCAAGTGCTTGCGCGCAAGTGGCGCCCGCGGGACTTCGCCTCGCTGGTCGGCCAGGAGCACGTGGTGCGCGCGCTGCGCCACGCGCTCGAGCAGCAGCGGCTGCATCACGCCTATCTGTTCACCGGTACGCGCGGGGTCGGCAAGACCACGCTGGCGCGCATCCTCGCCAAGTCGCTGAACTGCACCGGGCCGGACGGCGCCGGCGGCATCACGGCAACGCCATGCAACCGCTGCCCGGCGTGCACGGCGATCGACGCCGGCCGCTTCGTCGACTACATCGAGATGGACGCCGCCAGCTACCGCGGCGTCGACGACATGGTGGCGCTGCTGGAACGCGCCGTCTACGCGCCGAGCCAGGCGCGCTTCAAGGTCTACACGATCGACGAAGTGCACATGCTGTCGAAGCATGCGTTCAACGCCATGCTCAAGACCCTCGAGGAGCCGCCCGAGTTCGTGCGCTTCATCCTCGCCACCACCGATCCGCAGCAGGTGCCGGTCACGGTGCTGTCGCGCTGCCTGCAATTCAACCTCAAGCAGATGGCGCCGGCGGCGATCGCCGGCCATCTGGCTGCGGTCCTCGAGCAGGAGGGGGTGGCGGCCGAGCCGGCGGCGCTGCGCCTGCTCGGCGGCGCGGCGCGCGGCTCGATGCGCGACGGCCTGTCGCTGCTCGACCAGGCGATCGCCTTCAGCGCCGGCCGGGTGACGCTCGAGTCGGTGCGGGCGATGCTGGGCGCGATCGACACGACGCTGCTGGTGCGCGTGCTCGAGGCGCTGGCCGAACGCGACGCCGCGCAACTGCTGGCGATCGCCGACGAAATGGCGGCACGCAGCTTCTCTTTCGCCCAGGGGCTGCGCGACCTGGCGAGCCTGTTGCACCGGATCGCGCTCGCGCAGCGCGTGCCCGGAGCCGACGCCGCCGACGGCGACGAGGCCGCGGCGGTGACGCGTCTGGCGCAGCGTTTTGCCGCCGACGAGGTCCAGCTCTACTACCAGATCGCGCTGCACGGCCGCAACGACCTGCATCTGGCGCCCGACGAATACGCCGGCTTCACGATGACGCTGCTGCGCATGCTCGCCTTCGCGCCCGACGCGGCCGCCGGCGAATCCATGCCGCAGCGCGCGGCGGCACTGGCCGCTTCCCGCCCGCCGCGCACGTCGGTGCTGCCGGCCGCGCCGCAAGCGCGGATCGAGCCGACGGCGACTTCGCCTGCGGTCGCCAGCGCCGCGGCGGCGCCGGCGACCGCAGGCTCGGCCGCCGCACCAGGCTTCGACGGCGACTGGCCGGCGCTGGTGGCGCGCCTGCCGGTGCAGGGACTGCCGCGTCAGTTGGCGGCGGCGGCGGAACTCGTCGCGCACGAAGCGGACGCCTTGCGGCTGCGCGTGGCGACTCGGGCGCTGGCGGAGCCGGCCAACGTCGAGCGGCTGAGAAACGCGCTGGCGCAGTACTTCGGACGGCCGGTGCGGCTGAAGGTCGAGGTGGGTGCGACTGCGGGGCCGACCGCGGCCGGCATTGCCGAGCAGGCGCGCGCCGAACGACAGCGCCGCGCCGAGGAGGCGATCTACGGCGATCCCTTCGTGCAGCAACTGGTCGACCGCTTCGGTGCCCAGGTCGATCCGGGCTCGATCCGCCCGAACGAGCCATGAAACGGCGCGAGCCGCGCTCGCGCCGTCGCCGAATCACCGAGAACGCGAAAGGAAGCCAACGATGATGAAGAACCAGCTCGCCGGCCTGATGCAGCAGGCGCAGAAGATGCAAGAGAACATGAAGCGCCTTCAGGACGAACTGGCGCAGACCGAAGTCGAAGGCCAGTCCGGCGCCGGGCTGGTCAAGGTCACGATGACCTGCCGCAAGCAGGTGCGGCGGGTGCAGATCGACCCGTCGCTGGTCGGCGACGACCGCGACATGCTTGAGGATCTGGTCGCGGCCGCGTTCAACGACGCCGTGCGCCGGGCCGAGGAGAGCGAGCAGCAGAAGCTGGCCGGCGTCACCGCCGGCATGCCGCTGCCGCCGGGATTCAAGCTGCCTTTCTGATGACGGATGACGCGTGCGTTGCACGCTATGACGGCGCTGCGCGCCGATGAGACAAGCGCAGCCCGCCCGCGTGTCGCAGCCGGCGCAGCGGACCTCATAGGCGGGCAGCGCCGTCATCCATCATCAAACAAGCGCGCCAAGCCGCGGTCATCGATCATGACCAAGCGCCCGCCGACGCTCGCATGAAGCTCGGACCGAAGCTCGACACGCTGGTGGACGCGCTCAAGCGTCTGCCGGGTATTGGCCCGCGTTCGGCACAACGCATCGCTTTCCATCTGCTGCAGCACGAACGCGAGGCGGCGCTGCGGCTCGGCCAAGCGCTGATCGCCGCGGTCGACGCCGTGCGCCACTGCGCCCGCTGCAACACGCTGACCGAACTGGAAGTCTGCGAGACCTGCGCCAGCCCGCGCCGCGACGCCGGGCTGCTGTGCGTGGTCGAGACTGCGGCCGACCAGTTGATGGTCGAGCAGTCGCTCGCTTACTCGGGCCTGTACTTCGTCCTGCTCGGTCGGCTGGCGCCGCTCGACGGCATCGGCCCGCGCGAGCTGCAGATCGAACGGCTGCTGGCGCGCGCCGCCGACGGGCTGGTGCGCGAGGTGATCGTCGCCACCAGCTTCACGCCCGAGGGCGACGCCACCGCGCACTACATCACCGAGCTGCTGCGTGCGCGTGATCCGCAGTTGCGGATCACGCGTCTGGCGCGCGGCGTTCCCGCCGGCGCCGAGCTCGAATACACCGACGTCAACACCATCGCCCAGGCGATGCTCGACCGGCGCGCCGCCGGCTGAGGCGGCCTCTTTTGCGACAGGAGACAGAACCGTGCAGATGACGACGGCGTTGTGGTGCGTGCTTGCGGCCGGCCTGCTGCCCTGGGTGGCGGCGACGATCGCCAAGGCCGGCGGCGAACGCTACGACAACCGCGAGCCACGCGCCTGGCTCGAGCGCCAGCAGGGCTTTCGCCGGCGCGCCGACCACGCGCAGCGCAACAGCTTCGAGGCCTTCCCGTTCTTCGCCGCGGCGGTGATCATCGCCCACCTGGTGACCGCGCCGCAGGAACGGGTCGACGCGCTGGCGTTGATCTTCGTTGCCGCGCGCCTGGCCTACATCGGCGCCTACGTCGCCGACTGGCACGCGGCGCGCTCGGTCGCCTGGCTGGTCGGCTGGGTGTGCACGGTCGCGATCTTCGCCACGGGGGCCTGATGGACGAGAGTTCGCCCAGGACGCGGCGGGGCCGGCGCATCGGTCGGGAGGCACGCATTGGCGATGCCGCCGGCGGTGGGTCCGCGACGGGCGTCGATGCGGGGCAGCGGCTGCTCGC
The DNA here is from genome assembly GCA_037441125.1 of Burkholderiales bacterium. Classification (GTDB taxonomy): domain Bacteria; phylum Pseudomonadota; class Gammaproteobacteria; order Burkholderiales; family Burkholderiaceae_F; genus JALHMQ01. Next base: position 10,389 of record JBBIST010000063.1, on the reverse strand, counting down.
GGCCCGCTACAGCGCGCAACTCGAGCGTCTGGTCGATGCGATCGGCCTGCCGATCGGTCGCTGGGACCGCTTGTACCGGCTGAGCTTCTGCAACACGCCCTACACCGACTGGGCACGCCGCCCGCGCGAGCAATTGCTCGGCCGCACGATGGAGCAACTGTTCGGCGAGGCCGCCTGGGCGGCCGCGCGCGAATCCTTCGCCGGCGCCTTCACCGGCCGCGTCACCACCTACGATCGGCTGCTCACGCACCGCGAAGGTCCGCCGCGCTGGGCGCGCGTGCAGGCCTTTCCCGAGCATGACGACGCCGGCCGGATCGAGGCGATCTACACGATCGCGTTCGACATCCACGACGACGTGAGCCTGCGCCAGCAGCTCGAGCACTCGCGCCGCCGCCTCGACCGTTTCGCCGAGAACATCCCCACACCGCTCAGCTATGTCGATCGCGATTTCGTCGTGCGCTTCGTCAACCGCGCCTACGCGCAGGCGATGGGCCGACCGGCGGCCGATCTCGTCGGGCGGCCGCTGGCCGAGGTCGGGGGCAGGCGCGACTGGGCCGAAGATCGCGTGTACTTCGAGCGGGCGCGCGACGGCCAGAGCTGCGAGTGCACGCGTCTGGTCGAGCTGGCGCACCTCGGGCCGCGCTGGGTGCGCACCAGCTTTTCGCCCGACTTCGACGCCGACGGTGTCGTGGTCGGCATCTACGCGACCCACTTCGACGTGCACGAACTCACCCTTGCGCAGCAGGCTCTGCGCCGCAGCGTCGAGCGCGACGCGCTCACCGACGTGCTGAGCCGGCGCGCGCTGATGGACTGGCTCGATCTGGCGATCGCCCGCTGCGGCACCGATCCGGTGGCGCTGTTCTTCGTCGACCTTGACGACTTCAAGCGGATCAACGACTCGCACGGCCATCGTGCCGGCGACGCAGCGTTGGTGACGGTGGCGCGCGCGCTGCAGGCGACGCTGCGCGGCGACGATGCGATCGGTCGTTTCGGCGGCGATGAGTTTCTGGTGGTGGCGCGCCTGCCGGACCGCGCCGCCGCGAGCACGCTGGCCGGGCACCTGCTGCAGGCGGTTCGCCGGGCGGCGACCGAGATCGGCCCCCGCGCCAGCATCGGCTACGCGCTGGCGCCGGCCGACGCGGTCGGTGCGCTCGAGCTGCTGCGCCGCGCCGATGACGCGATGTACGCGGCCAAGGACCAAGGCGGCGACCGTGCGGTTCACTGTTCGGCGCTTGGGGTGCGCTGACAGAGACCCGGATCGGGGCGTATTCGCGCGTTTGCCGCCACCTGGGCTCGGTAGCATCGGCGCCGTTGCCGACTGCCACCGCCGATGACTTCGACCCCCGCTCCGCCCGCGACTCGCGATCTGCGCGACGGTGAGCCTGACCGGCCGCCGGCCACGCCCTTCTGGCAACGGGTGCCGAAGTTCTTCCAGTTGCCGCTGGAGCGCACGGTGGCAGCGCGCATCCTGGCGATGTCGGCGGTGGCGGTGCTGTCGCCGCTGGCGCTGATGCTCGGCCTGCCCGGCCTGCTGCTGATGGTCGGCGCCCTGTTCGCGGTGCTGCTGGTCGGCGCCAAATTCGGCTTCACGATCATCGAGCGCTCGGCGCAGGGCTTCCTGCGCCCGGCCGACTATCCGCAGATCGAGGTCGAGTCGAGCTGGTCGCGGCCGTTCAAGTTCGTCGCCATCAACCTGGTGTTCGTTCTGGTACTGGTCGCGGTGGCGATCGCCACCGCGAGCGAGGTCCTGGTCTGGATCGCCTGGGTGGTGCTGTTCGGCGTCGCCCTGCCGGCGGCGGTGATGCGCCTGGTCACCACCGGCAGCGTGCGCCGCGCGCTCAGCCCGGGCGGCATCGTCGAGGTAATCGCGCGCATCGGCAAGCCGTACATCGCCCTGTGCGTGTTCGTGTTCTTCGCCGACCTGTGCCGCACCTACGGCATCGCCGTGGTCGCCGGCGCCGGCGGCATCGGCACCGCGCTCGGTGTGGCGGCCGGCGGCGGCGACGCCGCGCTCGGCGCCGGCATCTTCGTGCTGATGTTCGCGATCGTCGCCGGCTTCTGGTACTTCACCTACATGATGTGCGCGCTGCTCGGCTACGCCATGTACCAGTACGCCGACGAGCTGGAGATCACCGTCATCGGTCCCGGTGAGGCGGGCGGGCCGGCCTCGCGCCGGGTCGACGTCAAGGCGCGAGCGCGCGACGCGATGATCGCGCGCCTGGTGGCGTCGGGCGAGGTCAAGGAGGCGATCGACCTCATCAACGACGAGCTGCGCCAGCGCCCGCACGACCTGTCTCTGCACGCGCGCCTGCACAAGCTGCTGCTCGCCGAAGGCTACCGGCCGCGGATCGAAGATCACACTGAAAGGTATCTCGACCTGCTGATGCGCAGCGACAACGCGCGCGCTGCCCTGCCGCTGGCCGAGGAGGCGCTCGCCCGCGATGGCGGCTGGTCGCCGCGCACGGTCGAGCACGTGGTGCCGCTGGCGCGCGCGGCGATGGCGGCAAGCCGGCCGCAACTGGCGGCGCAACTGATCAAGGGCTTCGACCGCAAGCACCGGATGCACCCGGACATCCCGGCCGTCTACCTGCTCGGTGCGCAACTGATGCTGCAGCAGGGCGGACCGGTGCTGGCGCAGGCGCGCGCGATCCTCGAACACCTGGTGCAGAAGTACCCGGACGATGCGGCCGCGGCCGAAGGCCGGCGCACGCTCGAGCGTCTCGACCGCCTGGCAGCACCGCCGACGATTCCGCGCTAGGGCACGGCGTGCCGTCGCCGGCGGCCGGCGCGGCAGCGGCAGTCGAGATCGACGCGCGCTCGCCAGGCACGAGCGCGCCCGGCGTTCAGCGGCTCAGATCGATGTAGACGGTGTCGGGCCCGCGCAGCCCGGAGCGGCGCGTGCTGGCGCGGATCGTCGGCGGCGGTTCCGATTGCGGTGCCAGGCCGCCGATGCGCTCGGGCTTGGGAAAGTGTTGCGCCAGCCTCTGCTGGATGCCGGCGGCCTGCTGTTTGAGCCCGTGCCGGCTGTAGGCCGTGTACAGACCGAGCAGACAGTCGGCCGTCTGCCGGCCGTAGAGGCTGCGCAGGTTCTCGTCCTCGAGAATGCGGTCGAGCACGCGCAGTGCGGCCGCATCCTCGCGCGCGGCCACCAGCCGCCGCGCCAGCCGCAACTGCTCGTCGACCGGCAGGTCGGCGAGCAGTTGCGGCTGGCTCATCTGCAGGTAGATGCGCCGCAATTGCAGCGGGCCGCCGCGGGCGCGAAACCACAGCACGCGCAGCATTGCGTCGTGCAGCGCCTCGCTGTCGCGCGACAGCAGGGCGACGTTGAAGTAGGCGACCAGGTGGTCGACCTGGTCCGGGTCGATCTCGACCAGCTCGCGGTACAGCCGCGCCGCGCGCCGGGTATCGAGTCGCGCCGCCGCCTCCTGCGCCCGGCGCAGCAGCGACGAGTGCCGGACCGCCTTGCGTTCGCCTTCGGATTCGGCGCGTAGGCGCCGTTCGATCTGTGTCGGCTGCGTCAGCCGCAACAGCAGCGCGTACAGGGCGCCGGCGCCGAGGCCGGCGAGGTGGGCGAGATAGGCCACGCGCGAATGGCCGCCGCTTGCCAGCCACTGGAAGATCTCGTTCGCCACCCACACCGGCAGCAGCGCCAGCGCCGGCACACGCGCGGTGTCGAAGTAGACGAACACCCAGTAGAAGACCTGCACCCGGCGCGCGCCGTAGACGACCGCCACCATCGCCATCGCGCCGGCGATCGCGCCCGAGGCGCCGATCAGCGGTGCCGCCGTGAACATCGTCTGCACCGCGCCGGCGGCGGCGCCGCTGGCCAGGTAGCCGAGCAGGAAGCGGGTGCGGCCGATTGCGGCCTCGACGAAGGGGCCGGCCACCAGCAGCACGATCATGTTGCCGATCAGGTGGCCGAGATCGCCGTGCAGGAACTGGTGCGTGAGCAGGCGCCACCAGGCGCCGCCCGGTTCGGCGGCAAAGCGCGCGGTGAACACCTGCGCCAGCACCGCATCGACGCGCGCGCGGTCGGCGCGCCAGCGCTCGTAGTGCGGGTCCTGCGGCGTGACGATGCGCCCGGCGCGCAACTCCTCCTGGAAGGCGGCGTCGGCCTGCATCAGGCGCAGAGCGAGCACCGGCCGCTGCTCGATCGCGCGCAGCCGCCGTTGCGACTCGCCGTCTGTGCGCTGGCGCAGCCAGGCCAGGTAGCGCGGCACTTCGATCTGCGGCAATTCGCTTTGCGCATAGACGCGTTGCGCCTGCTCGTAGCGCTCGTCGTCGCGGCCCTGCAGGACGAAGAACGTGAACACGCAGGCGGCGATCAGCGCCAGCGTCGCCAGCGGCAGGTTCGCGAGGGAGAACCGGGTCTGATAGGGCAGGATCAGCATCGCGTGCTTGGCGCCGTCTTCAAGGCCGGTTCGACGCTGCCAGCCGGGTTTCGCTCTGCGCCGCGTTCGACCGCGCACGCCCGCGCGCTACGCGCTGCGCCGGGTTCCGTGGTGCCGGGTCGGGCAGGGTGACGCGGCTATACTTGGGCAGTTTAGCCACTGCCCGTGCGCTGGCTGTCGATCGCGCAGCCGCCAGCGGTCGGTCGCGGCCGGCGGCGGATCTCGGGCCGCGCGCAACGCGAGCCGTCGATCGGCTTGCAGTCGATCCCGCGGCAGCCGGCGCCGCAACCGGCGAGCGGCCGAATCCCGAAGGAGCCAAGGTTGTCGTCCCTGATCGTCGACGCCCGTCCGACCGCGATCCTCGCGCTCTCCGACGGGACGGTGTCTCGCGGCCGCTCGATCGGCGCCCCCGGCCACTGTGTCGGTGAAGTGGTGTTCAACACCGCACTCACCGGCTACCAGGAGATTCTCACCGATCCCAGCTACTGCCGGCAGATCGTCACCCTGACCTATCCGCACATCGGCAACACCGGCGCCAACGCCGAGGACGTCGAGTCGGCCAAGGTGCATGCGGCCGGGCTGATCGTGCGCGACCTGCCGCCGGCGCACTCGAACTTCCGCGCCCAGTGCTCGCTCGCCGACTACCTGCAGCGCGAGAACTGCGTGGCGATCGCCGACATCGACACGCGCAGCCTCACGCGCCGCGTGCGCGACCGGGGCGCGCAGGCCGGTGCGATCCTGGTCGCGCCGCACGACGAAGCGAGCGTCGCGCGCGCGCTGGCGCTGGCGCGCTCCTTTCCGGGCATGGCCGGGCTCGACCTGGCGCGGGTCGTCAGCGTCGAGTCGCCGTACGAGTGGAGCGAAGGCGAGTGGCAGCTCGGCCGCGGCTATGGCACCGGCGCCGGCGCGCGCTGGAACGTCGTCGCCTACGACTTCGGCGTCAAGCGCAATATCCTGCGCCTGCTCGTTGCGCGCGGCTGCCGCGTCACCGTGGTGCCGGCCGCGACGCCGGCCGCCGAAGTGCTGAAGATGAAGCCCGACGGCGTGTTCCTGTCCAACGGCCCCGGAGATCCCGAGCCCTGCGACTACGCGATCGAGGCGGCACGCGAAGTGATCGCTGACGGGTTGCCGACTTTCGGCATCTGTCTCGGCCATCAGATCATGGGGCTGGCTGCCGGCGGCCGGACGCTGAAGATGAAGTTTGGCCACCACGGCGCCAACCATCCGGTGCAGGACCTCGACGACGGCCGCGTGCTGATCACTTCGCAGAACCACGGCTTCGCCGTCGATCCGGCCAGCCTGCCGCCACGGTGCAAGGTCACGCACGTGTCGCTGTTTGACGGCTCGCTGCAAGGCTTTCGCTACAGCGACCGGCCGGCGTTCTGCTTCCAGGGCCACCCGGAGGCGAGCCCGGGGCCGCACGACATCTCGTATCTGTTCGACCGCTTCGTGCGGCTGATGCAGGAGCGGGCATGAGCATCGAGATCGTGCGCGCGACGCTCACCGAGGCGCGCGGCGCGCTCGACGCGCTGCTGGCCGATCCGGCGATGCTGGCCGAGATCGCGCGCGCCGGCGAGCTGCTCGCGGCCACCTTCGCCGCCGGCGGCAAGGTCTATTCGTGCGGCAACGGCGGCTCGATGTGCGACGCGATGCACTTCGCCGAGGAGCTGACCGGCCGCTACCGCGACGACCGTCCCGGCTACGCCGCGGTCTCGATCAGCGACCCGAGCCATCTTTCCTGCGTCGGCAACGACTACGGCTACGAGCAGGTGTTCGCGCGCTACCTGGCCGCGCACGGCCGCGCCGGCGACGTGCTGCTCGCGATCAGCACCAGTGGCACGAGCAGGAACGTCGTTGCCGCCGCGAGCAAGGCGCGCGAGCTCGGCGTCAAGGTGATCGCGCTCACCGGCCGGCCCGGCACGCCGATCACGCAGCTGGCGGACATCGCCATCGTCACCCCCGGCGGCAAGTACGCCGACCGCGTGCAGGAGCTGCACATCAAGGTGATCCACATCCTGATCGAGCTGGTCGAGCGCCGGCTCGCGCCGCAGAACTACGACGACAAGTAACGATGCCGAAGCGCACCGACATCAAGAGCATTCTGATCATCGGCGCCGGCCCGATCGTCATCGGCCAGGCCTGCGAGTTCGACTACTCGGGCGCGCAGGCCTGCAAGGCGCTCAAGCAGGAGGGCTTCAAGGTCATCCTGGTGAACAGCAATCCGGCGACGATCATGACCGACCCGGAGTCGGCCGACGTCACCTACATCGAGCCGATCACCTGGCAGGTGGTCGAGCGCGTGATCGCCAAGGAGCGGCCGGACGCGATCCTGCCGACGATGGGCGGGCAAACCGCGCTCAACTGCGCCATGGACCTGTACCGGCACGGCGTGCTCAACCGGTACGGTGTCAGGCTGATCGGCGCCTCGCCCGAGGCGATCGAGAAGGCCGAGGACCGGCTGAAGTTCAAGGAAGCGATGACGCGCATCGGCCTGGGCTCGGCGCGCTCGGGCATCGCGCACTCGCTCGCCGAGGCGCTGGCGGTGCAGGAAAAGCTCGGCTTCCCGGCGGTGATCCGGCCGAGCTTCACGCTCGGCGGCACCGGCGGCGGCATCGCCTACAACATGGAGGAGTTCGTCGCCATCTGCACACGCGGCCTCGACCTGTCGCCGACGCACGAACTGCTGATCGAGGAGTCGCTGATCGGCTGGAAAGAATACGAAATGGAGGTGGTCCGCGACCGTGCCGACAACTGCATCATCGTCTGCTCGATCGAGAACCTCGACCCGATGGGTATTCACACCGGCGACTCGATCACGGTGGCGCCGGCGCAGACGCTGACCGACAAGGAATACCAGGTCATGCGCAACGCCAGCATCGCGATCCTGCGCGAGATCGGTGTCGACACCGGCGGCAGCAACGTCCAGTTCGCGATCGATCCGCGCGACGGCCGCATGATCGTGATCGAGATGAACCCGCGCGTGTCGCGTTCGTCGGCGCTGGCCTCCAAGGCCACCGGTTTTCCGATCGCCAAGGTCGCGGCCAAGCTGGCGGTCGGCTACACGCTGGACGAACTGCGCAACGAGATCACCGGTGGCGCCACACCGGCGAGCTTCGAGCCGAGCATCGACTACGTGGTGACCAAGGTGCCGCGCTTCGCCTTCGAGAAGTTCCCGCAGGCCGACAACCACCTGACCACGCAGATGAAGAGCGTCGGCGAGGTCATGGCGATCGGCCGCACCTTCCAGGAGTCGTTCCAGAAGGCGCTGCGCGGCCTCGAAGTCGGCGCCGACGGACTGGACGAGCGCAGCACCGATCGCGACGAGATCGTCGAGGAACTGGGCGAGCCGGGGCCGGACCGGATCTGGTATGTCGCCGATGCCCTGCGCATCGGCATGACCGTGGGCGAAGTGTTTGAGGAGACCGCGATCGACCCCTGGTTCCTGACCCAGATCGAGGAACTGGTGCGGATCGAGGAGCGGCTCGCGGGTCGAGCGCTCGACTCACTCGGCCGAGACGAGCTGCGCTTCCTTAAGCGCAAGGGCTTCTCCGACCGGCGCCTGGCAAGGCTGCTCAAGGTGCCGGCCGACGCCGTGCGCGCGGCGCGCCTGCGCCACGGCGTGCGCCCGGTCTACAAGCGGGTCGACACATGTGCGGCCGAGTTCGCCACCACCACCGCCTACATGTACTCGACCTACGAAGACGAGTGCGAGGCCGCGCCCAGTGACCGCAGGAAGGTGATCGTTCTCGGCGGCGGGCCGAACCGCATCGGCCAGGGCATCGAGTTCGACTACTGCTGCGTCCACGCGGCACTCGCCCTGCGCGCCGACGGCTTCGAGACGATCATGGTCAACTGCAACCCGGAGACGGTCTCGACCGACTACGACACCAGCGATCGCCTGTACTTCGAGCCGCTGACGCTCGAAGACGTGCTCGAGATCGTCGACAAGGAGCGGCCGTTCGGCGTCATCGTCCAGTACGGCGGGCAAACACCGCTGAAACTGGCGCGCGACCTGGAAGTCAACGGCGTGCCGATCATCGGCACCTCGCCCGACTCGATCGACATCGCCGAGGACCGCGAGCGCTTCCAGCAACTGCTGGTGCGGCTCGGCCTGAAGCAGCCGCCCAACCGCACCGCGCGCACCGAGGCCGATGCCCTGCGCTGTGCCGCCGAGGTCGGCTATCCGCTGGTGGTGCGGCCGAGCTACGTGCTCGGCGGCCGGGCGATGGACATCGTGCACGAGCCGCGCGACCTCGAGCGCTACATGCGCGAGGCGGTCAAGGTCAGCAACGATTCGCCGGTGCTGCTCGACCGCTTCCTCGACGACGCGATCGAGGTCGATGTCGACTGTGTGGCCGACGCCAGCGGCGAGGTGCGTATCGGCGGCGTGATGGAGCACATCGAGCAGGCGGGCGTGCACTCGGGCGACTCGGCCTGCTCGCTGCCGCCGTACTCGCTCGAGGCGGGTGTGATCGACGAGCTCAAGCGCCAGACGGCGAAAATGGCGCGCGCGCTCAAGGTGGTCGGGCTGATGAACGTGCAGTTCGCGATCCAGGGCAGCGGTGCGGCGAGCGAGATCTTTGTGCTCGAGGTCAACCCGCGCGCCTCGCGCACGGTGCCATTCGTCTCCAAGGCCACGGGCGAACCGCTGGCGAAGATCGCCGCGCGCTGCATGGTCGGCCAGACGATCGCCGCGCAGGGTGCGCGCGTCGAGGTGATCCCGCCGTACTACTCGGTCAAGGAGGCGGTGTTCCCGTTCGTGAAGTTCCAGGGCGTCGATCCGCTGCTCGGCCCCGAGATGCGCTCCACCGGCGAGGTGATGGGCGTGGGGCGCACCTTCGGCGAGGCGCTGTTCAAGTCGCAACTGGCCGCCGGCGGCACCCTGCCGCCGGGCGGCACCGTGTTCCTGAGCGTGAAGGACGCCGACAAGCCGCGCACGGTCGAGGTGGCGCGCCTGCTGTCGGACATGGGCTATGCGCTGGTCGGCACGCGCGGCACGGCCGCGGCCGTGCAGGCGGCCGGCATCCCGATCAAGGTCGTGCACAAGGTCAAGGACGGGCGCCCGCACGTGGTCGACCTGCTGAAAAACGGCGACATCGATCTGGTGATCACGACCGTGCCGGAGAATCGCGCCCAGATCGCCGACTCGCGCTCGATCCGGATCACGGCGCTGGCGCAGCGTGTGACCTACTACACGACGATCGCCGGCGGCCGCGCCGCGGTCGAGGGCATGAAGCACCTCGAACGCATCGAGGTCTACGACCTGCAGGGGCTGCACCGCGCCTTGGCGGCGTAAGCGCCGCGGCGCGCATCGGCGGGATGCGCCGGCCGCGACCGGCCCGGTTGAATCCGGCGCGCGACGCCGCTAGATTTGATTCGACGCCCCGGCCCCGTGCCGGGGCTTTCTTCTGCAAGCGAAAGATTGCGACATGCCGATCCCGATCACCGCGCACGGCGCGGCGAAGTTGAAGGAAGAACTGCAACGGCTGAAGTCGGTCGACCGGCCGACCGTGATCCAGGCGATCAAGGACGCGCGCGACAAGGGCGACCTGTCGGAAAACGCCGAGTACGACGCCGCGCGCGAGCGCCAGGGATTCATCGAGGGTCGGATCCAGGAACTCGAAGGCAAGCTCGCCGTGCTGCAGGTGATCAACCCGGCCACGGTCGAGGCCGGCGGCCGGATCGTGTTCGGCGCCACCGTCGACCTCGAGGACCTGACCGCCGGCGAGCTGGTCAAGTACCAGATCGTCGGCGACGACGAAGCCGACATCAAGGCCGGCCGGATCTCGGTCTCGAGTCCGATCGCCCGCGCCCTGATCGGCAAGCTGGAGGGCGATGTGGTCGAAGTTGCCGCGCCCGGCGGCCGGCGCGAATACGAAGTGCTCGGGGTGCGCTACGAGTAGGGCGACAGTGGCTGTCGCCCTAGCGGCTGCGGCCGCGCGGCGCCGTACGCGCCGCCGCGGCGCGTGCCACCGGACGCTGCGGCTCGCGGCCGCGC
>JBBIST010000062.1:0-18504 GCA_037441125.1 Burkholderiales bacterium | reverse complement strand
CGCCGGCCGTCGGCTCGTCGCCTTGCTGCTGGCGCTCGGCGCCGCGCTGGCGCATGCGGAGCCGCGCTCCTGGCCCGGCGCCGTGCACGCCGCCACCGGCCCGGCGGCGGCCGGCGGCGACGAGACCGATGCGGTCGAGTCGCGGCTGCGATCGATCGAGACCCTGGCCAGGCGAGAACCGCAGCGCGCCCTGGACGCGATCGCCCGCTTCGACCGCGCCGGCCTGTCGGCGCGAGGCCAAGTGCGTCTGGCGGTGGCGACCGTGCGTGCCACCACCCTCCTGTACCGGATGCACGAGGCGATCGCTCTGGCCGAGCGCGCGCTGCCCGTGGCGCGCGCCTTGGCCGATCCGGCGCTGCTGTCGCGACTGCTGTGCAGTCAGGCCTACGCGCTCGAGGAAGCCAATCGCGGCCTCGAAGCGCTCGCCGCCGGCGAGGAGGCGCTCGCCCTGGCCGACCGCAGCGGCGACGCCGAGGCGCGGGTCGAGGCGCGCCTGTTCCTCGCCGAGCACGGCGCACGCCGCGGCGACTTCGAGCGCGCCTTCGCGCACCTGGAGCAGGCGTGGCCGCTTGCGCGTGCCAGCGGCGCCGCGGCGCTGAAGGCCGCGGCCGCCTACACCGGAGCGTCGCTGGCGCGCACGATCGACGACGCGCCGGCGGCGATCGAGGGCTACCGCCTGGCCGAAGACTCGTTTCGCGCCGACGGCGACCCGCTCGGGGAAGCCGACTCGGCACGCGCACTGGCGGGGATGCTGGTCGGCGCCGGACGCTACACCGAGGCGGTCGACGGCCTGCAGCGCGCGCTGGCGCGCTATCACGCGCTCGACGACGACTTCGGCATCGCCACCGGCACGGCGATGTTGGCGCGCGCGCGCGGCGGACTCGGCGAGCACGACCGGGCGCACGCGCTCAGCGACCAGGCGCTGGCGGCGCTGCGCTCACTGGAGGTCAGCGACGCGCTCGCCTCGGCCCTGATCGACCGCGCCCGCATCGAGCTGGACCGGGGCCGGGCCGCGGCGGCGGTCGCCGCGGTCGAGGAGGCGCGCGCCTTGCTGCTGCGCTCGGACGAGTTGCGACTGCGCATGCGTCTGCACGAGGTCGCAGCCACGGTCTACGCCTCCCTCGGTCGCTACCGCGAGGCGCACGCGGCGCTGGGCGAACAGTTGCGGTTGCGCGAGCGCCACGACGACCAGCGCCTGTCGCGCCAGCTCGCGGCGCAGCGCGGTCGACTGGAGAGCGACCGCATGGCGGCCGACCTCGAACGCGCCCGGCGCGACGGCGAGCGGCACCGCCTGGCGCTGGCGCAGGCGGAGAGAGGCGCACGGGTGCAGACGGCGCTGATCCTTGCCGCCGGCCTGATCGCGCTCGCCGCCTCGGTGGCGCTGCTGCGCATCGCCCGCCGCAGCCGCCGCGACGCACGGCTGGCGCGCACCGACTTCCTGACCGGCGCCCCGAACCGGCGCCAGATCGTCGAGCTCGGCCAGCGTTTGCTGGCGGCAGCTCGCGCTAGCGGCGAGGCGCTCGCCGTGCTGCTGCTCGACCTCGACCACTTCAAGGCGATCAACGACGACTTCGGCCACCAGGCCGGCGACCGCGCGCTGCGCGCCGTCGCCGACGAACTCAAGCGCCACCTGCGGCGCGGCGACGAACTCGGCCGCTACGGCGGCGAGGAGTTCGCGGTGCTGCTGCCGGGCGCGAGCGTCGAGCGGTCGTTGGCGATCGCCGAGCGGCTGCGCGTGGCCGTGGCCACGCTCGCCCCCGAGTCGCTCGGCCTGGACCGGGCGCTGACGGTCAGCGTCGGTCTTGCATGCGCGCGCGGCGAAGGCGACTTCGGCGAACTGGTGGCGCGCGCCGATCGTGCGCTGTACGCAGCCAAGCAGGCCGGTCGCAATCGCGTCGCGCAGGAGACCGGGGCAGCGCACGAGGAGCGACGCAGCGCAGACTTCGGCCGATCGCGACCGCAGGCGGCACCACTGCCGGGCGGCCGCGACCCCGCCTCGATCCGACTCGACGCCAGCGCCGAGTGAAGTGCTGCCCGGCGTCGGCCGGCGACGAGGCAGCGCGCCACCGCCGTCTCGCCCGGCCTTGACCGCGCGCACAGACAGCGGCGCGCGCGGCGGTCGATACTGCGCCCCCGCCGCCGCGACAGCCCGGACGGACATCTGCCACCGGCGGCGGCCGATGAGCGGACAATGGAGCCCGCGACCGGGGCCGGGCAGGAGGTCGGCGCACGGCGATCGCCGGCTTGCGCGCCGCCGCCTGTGGCGGCGGGCGTGACAGCAGAGGGGTGCGAATGCGAATCGGCGTACCGAAGGAAGTCAAGGTCCACGAGCACCGGGTCGGCCTCACGCCCTCGTCGGTGCGCGAGTTGGTCGCGCACGGGCATGAGCTGATCGTCCAGACCCAGGCGGGCGCCGGCATCGGCGCCGGCGACGAAGACTACCGCGCCGCCGGCGCGCGCATCGCCGCCGAGGCGGCCGAGGTGTTCGCGACCTGCGAGATGATCGTCAAGGTCAAGGAGCCGCAGGCCGACGAACGCCGACGGCTGCGCGAAGGCCAGGTGCTGTTCACCTACCTGCACCTGGCGCCCGACCCGGAGCAGACGCGCGACCTGCTCGCCAGCGGCGCCGTGTGCATCGCGTATGAGACCGTCACCTCGGCCGCCGGCGGCCTGCCGCTGCTGGCGCCGATGAGCGAGGTCGCCGGGCGCCTGGCGGTGCAGGCCGGCGCGCGCTGCCTGGAGAAGTCAGCCGGCGGCATGGGCGTGCTGCTCGGCGGCGTGGCCGGCGTGCCGCCGGCACGGATCGTGATCCTGGGCGCCGGCGTGGTCGGCAGCAACGCGGCGCAGATGGCGGTCGGCACCGGCGCGCAGGTAGTGGTGCTCGACAACTCGGTCGACGCGCTGCGCCGCATTGACGCGATGTTCCACGGACGCGCGATGACGGCGTTTTCCAACGCCGACAACGTCGAACGCGAAGTGCTCGCCGCCGACCTCGTGATCTCGGGCGTGCTGATCCCGGGTGCGGCCGCGCCCAAGCTCGTGACGCGGGCGATGATCGGTCGCATGAAAAAGGGCGCGGTGATCGTCGACGTCGCGATCGACCAGGGCGGCAGCACCGAAACCGCGCATGCGACCACGCACGCCGAGCCGACCTACGCGGTCGACGGCGTGGTCCACTACATGGTGGCCAACATGCCGGGCGCGGTGCCGCGCACCTCCACTTACGCGCTGAACAATGCCACTTTGCCGTTCGCGCTGCGGCTTGCCGACCGCGGCTGGCGCAAGGCCCTGCACGAGGATGCGCACCTGAAGAACGGGCTCAATGTCGCCGCCGGCAAGGTCACGCACAAGGCGGTGGCGCGCGCGCTCGGACTCGCCTACACGCCGGCCGACGCCGTGATCGCCTAAGGCGCGGGCGAGCGACCACCGCAAGGAGAAGGAAGTCATGACGCAGCAAGTGAACGTTTCGTTCGGACCGTCGCAGGAGTTCGTGTTCAAGGTGCACGCCGAGGAACTGGGCGAGCACAGCCGCGACAGCGCCCGGCGCTGGTTCGACCGCCAGTTTGTCGAACTCGAGTGCGATCTACCGAACCCGATCGGCAAGGTGCTCGTGCCCGACCTGGTGCTCAGCGTGGCCCGCTACGGCGGCGAACGGCGCTTCCGCGACCAGCCCGACTGGGCGCGCGACTTCGCGCGCAGCACCGCTGCCCTGCTCGGACGCAGCGTGATCCGGGTCGACGTCGCCGGCAGCGCGATCGGTTTCTGAGCGTGGCGCGGCGCGCGGCGAGCGCGGCCGCCGGCCGCCGGCGGGACGCCGCCTCTTGACGCTCGCGGTTTCGGCCGCGGTCCTGCTCGCGGCGCTGCTGCACGCGGGCTGGAACGCGCTGATCAAGGGCGGGCGCGACGTCCTGCTCGACACCGCGGCGATCGTCGTCGGCGCCGGCGTAGTCGCGGCGCCGTTGCTGTTCGTCCTGCCGCCGCCGGCGCCCGCATCCTGGCCGTTCATCGCCGCCTCGATCACGACCCACGTCGCCTACTACGCGCTGATGGTGCGCGCGTACCGCAGCGGCGACCTGTCGCTGGTCTACCCGCTGATGCGCGGCGCAGCACCGCTCGTCACAGCGCTGCTCGGAATTGCCTTCCTGGGCGAGCTGCCGGGCGCGGCAGGCTGGCTCGGCATGCTGCTGATCTCGCTCGGCGTGATCGCGCTTGCGCTGCGCAGTGTCGAGCACGCGCCGAGCCGCGCCGCCGCCGGCTTTGCGCTGGCCAATGCGATGGTGATCGCCACTTACACGATCATCGACGGCGCCGGCGCCCGCGTCGCCGGCAACGTCTGGAGCTACATCGTCTGGCTGTTCGTGCTCGACGCGATCCCGTTTTCGCTCTACATGATCGCCAGCCGCCGCGCCGCTTTCCTGAGCGAGCTGTGGCAGCGGCGCCGCACCGGCCTGATCGGCGGCGCCGCCTCGGCCGGCGCCTACGCGATCACGCTGTGGGCGATGACCCAGGCACCGGTGGCGCTGGTGGCGGCGCTGCGCGAGACCTCGGTGCTGTTCGCGGCGCTGATCGCCGCCTGGCTGCTGCGCGAGCGGCTCAGCGCGCGCCGCTGGGCCGGCGTCGGCGCGGTGGTGGCCGGCGTGATCGTCCTCAACCTCGCCTGACGACGACCACCATGGCCCGCGTCCGCGTCAGCCCTGAAGTCGAGCTCGAGTACGAGTTCGACGGCGACCGCGAGCGGCCGACGATCCTGATGATCATGGGGCTCGGCCTGCAACTGACTTCCTGGCCGGACGAACTGGTCGAGGGTCTGATTGCGCGCGGATTCAGCGTGCTGCGCTTCGACAATCGCGACGCGGGACTGTCGACACAGATCGACACCTTCCGCCCGCAGGGCGTGGCCGGCGCACTGCTGCGCGGCGCTCTGGGCTGGCCGGTACCGGCGCCCTATCGACTGCACGACATGGCCGCCGACACGCTGGGGCTGATCGACGCGCTCGGCCTCGCGCGCGTGCATCTGCTCGGCGTCTCGATGGGCGGCATGATCGCGCAGATCGTCGCCGGCCGGCACCCGGGTCGCGTGCTGTCGCTCACCTCGGTGATGTCGACTTCCGGCGCGCGCGGTCTGCCGCCACCGCGCCTGGATGCCTTCGCCGCCCTGGTCAGGCGACCGCCTGCCGGCGCCAGCCATCAGGCGCTGGTCGAGCACTACCTGCGCCTGTTCAGCGTCATCGGCAGCCCCGGCGGGCAGACGCCGGAAGCGCTGCTGCGCAGTCGGCTGCAGCGCAGCCTGACGCGTGCCTACCGCCCTGCCGGAACCGCGCGCCAGTTGCTGGCGATCGCGGCCAGCGGCGACCGCTCGGCCGAACTGGCGTCGATCCGCGCGCCGACGCTGGTGATCCACGGCGCCGTCGATCCGCTGGTGCCGCCGGCCGCCGGCCGCGACACCGCGCGTCGCATCGGCGGCGCCGAACTGTGGCTGGTCGAAGACATGGGCCACGACCTGCCGCAGGCGCGGATGCCCGTGCTGGTCGATCGCATTGCGACGCACTGCGCAGGCGCCCGCTGAGGCCAACCTCACGACCGCGCGACCGCACAAAAGCCAAGGGCGGCCTTTCGGCCGCCCTTGGCGTCTTGGCAACCGCAATCTCAGGGGGAGCGGCGACGCCGCTGCGCCAACGCCAGTGCGCCAAGAGCAAGGGCGAGCAGGGCCAAGGATCCCGGCTCAGGAACGCGCTGCGTGATCAGGTCTTGTACGTTCGGGGCGCCGGCACGGTCGACCAGCACCATCAGGCCGCTGGCGCGTGGCCCGGTGCCGTCGATCGAGGCGATCCAAGTCTGCGCCGTGTCGAACACGGAACCTCTCGAAACCAGGCTGAAGCGGCCTGAGGTCAGGCTGGAGTTCAAGTCGAACGCCAGCTCCCACAGACCGACCTGGAAGGCGGCTGCGGTGATGTCGTTGGTGATCGAGCTGTGATGTCGGCCCCAGAACTCGCTGATCCGGTCGGCTGCAGCCGCGTACGGCGAACCGGACAGCGAGTGGACCGTGTACGGGTTGTCGAAGGGCTCGAGCCAGACGTCCGGGCTCAGGCAGAAGCTCAGAAACTGCTCCCACGGCGACCCTGCGACTCCGGCCTCGCGGTAGTCAAGCACGAACATGCCGGCCGAGACCGACTCGTTCTTGCCGTTGACCGTGATGGTGAGGTTCGCGAACAGGCCGTTGCTGTCGCCCGGCACCGGCGAGGGCGTGAACATCGAACCAGCCCGGTTGGCGACGTCCAGCCTGTCGCCGGGCGAAATCGGATCGGCCGCGGCGCGACCGCCAATAGCGAGCGCGACGACCAGCGAACATGCGGTCAGGGCCCTACCGATCAGCTTCATGTGCACGCTCTCCGTTGCGACCGCCGATCCCGCGAACCGGCGACTCCGTCAGGGTCTTAGCACAGAGCGCGCCAAGTCTATGAATCAATGACTTGCAAAAGCGACGCCTGAGCGCTGTAAAGAAATCCGACAGATCGACCCGAGACTCAAACGGTCGCGATGGACCTTGCGGCGAGCAGCCCGGTCAGGCGACTCGCCTGGGAAGCGGCGCCTCCCGATTCAGCCCCAGCGCCTGGAGAGCCTGCCCCACGGCCGAGACGACGTTGCGCATCTCGTTGCCGTCGATCGCGCCGATGCAGCCGACACGGAAGGTCTCGACCTGGGTCAGCTTGCCCGGGTACAGGATGTAGCCGCGCTCGCGCGTGGCCTCGTAGAAGGCCTTGAAGCCGTAGTTCGGATCGGCCGGCGCGTGGAAGGTGACGATGATCGGCGCCTGCACCGCGTCGGCCAGGAAGGTGCGCAGACCGAGCGCGCGCAGGCCGTCGACGAGGATGCGGCAGTTGTCGCGGTAGCGCGCCAGCCGCGCCGGCTGGCCGCCCTCTTCCTTGAACTGGTCGATCGCCGCGCGCAGCGCCGCCACCACGTGCGTCGGCGGCGTGAAGCGCCATTGCGTGGTGCGCTGCATATAGGCGTACTGGTCGTGCAGGTCGAGCGCCAGCGAGTGCGAGTTGCCGGCGCAGCGCTCGAGCACCGCCTTGCGCACGATCGCGAAGCCCATGCCGGGAACGCCTTCGAGGCACTTGCCGCTGGCCGCCACCAGGGCGTCGAAGGGCGCCTGCGCGACGTCGATCGGCAGCGCGCCGAACGAACTCATCGCATCGACGATCAGTCCCTTGCCGCGCGCGCGGCACGCCTGCGCAATGCCCGCCAGGTCGTTGAGCACGCCGGCGCCGGTCTCGCAGTGCACTTGGGCGACGTGCGTGATCGACGGGTCGGCGTCGAGTGCCGCCGCCACCGCCGCCGCGGTGGCCGGCTGGTCTTCCGGCAGGGGCAAGTCGACGACGGCGCGCCCGAGCACCTGGCAGATCCTGACGATGCGCGCGCAGTAGGCGCCGTTGTTCGGCACCAGCACCCGGCCCGACTTCGGCACGACGCTGCCGATCGCCGCCTCGACCGCGAAGGTGCCGCTGCCTTGCAGCGGCACGCAGGCGTAGTCGTCGCCGCCGCCAACGATGTCGACGAGGTCGCGGCAGATCGACAGCGTGAGGCGGTTGAACGCCGCGTCCCACGAGCCCCAGTCGCGCAGCATCGCCAGCTTGGTGGCCAGGCTCGTGGTCAGCGGCCCCGGCGTCAGCAGGATCGGCTCGTTGCCTCGGATCACTTGTTTCTCCCTCCAGCCTCAGCGCGTGCGCCAGCGCTGCGTGCGTCGCAACAGCCACCACTCGAGGGCAAAGAACAGCACGCTCACCGCGGCCGACGTGAACATGATCAGACTCGCCATCGCCGCCGCCGCGCCGAGCGCGCCGGCCTCGTCGAGTTGCAGGATCGACACCGACACCAGGGTCGTGTGCGGGCCGTACAGGAACACGACCGCCGAGATCGTGGTCATGGCGTTGACGAAGTAGTAGCGGGCGATGTCGAGCACCGACGGCAGACACACCGGCACGGTGACGCGCCAAAAGGTCTTGTAAAAGGGCACCTTGAGCGAGGCCGACACCGCCTCGAACTCGGCATCGAGGCTCTTCAGGGCCGTGACCGCGGTCAGGTGGCTGGTCGAGTAGAAGTGGACGATCGTCGACAGCACCAGGATCGACAGCGTGCCGTACAGGAAGCCGAGCGGGTTGTCGGGGGCGTTGAAGAACAGGATGTAGCCGATGCCGAGCACCATCCCGGGCACCGCCATCGGCAGCAGCGCCTGCCCCTGCGCCAGGGGCACCAGCCGCCGCCAGCCGCTCGCCTTGGCCACGCCCGACTTCTCGAGCCAGTAGGCGCCGGCGAAGGTCACCGCGGTGCCGACGATCGCGGTCGCCAGCGCCATTTGCAGGCTGTTGCCGTAGGCATCGTCGATGCCGGCCTCGCGCAGGCCGAACACGTAATGGCGCAGGGTGAAACTCAGGTCGTAGGGCCAGAACTGAACGAAGGAGCCGAACACCGCCATGCCCATCACCGCCAGCATCGCCGCCGACAGCAGCAGCACGTACAGCAGCAGCAGCGCATCGCGCGCGCGCTGCGGGCGCGGTTCGTAGGGCACGCTGCGCGCCGACAGCAGCGCCTTTTGCCGGTCCTGGATCACGCGGTCGATGGCGAAGGCGGCGAGCGCCGGCAGCAGCAGCAGCACCGCGACCACCGCGCCGATCGAGAAGTTGTGCTGGCCGACCACCTGCTTGTAGATGTCGACCGCGAGCACGTTGGTGTTGCCGCCGATCACCTTGGGCACGCCGAACTCGCTCACCGCCATCGTGAACACCACCAGGGTCGCCGAGATCAGGCCGTACTTGGCGCCCGGCAGCGTGATCGTCCAGAAGCGGCGCATCGCTCCGGCGCCCATCGCATGGGCGGCCTCGAACAGACGCGCGTCCGACAGCGCCAGCGCGGCCATCAGGATCATCACCGCGTGCGGCAGGCTGGCGAAGGTCATCGACAGCACCATCCCGGGCATGCCGTAGATCGAGCCCCAGCCGAACCAGGCGAGCATGAAGTTGAGCCAGCCCTGGTTGCCGAACAGGTACAGGAACGACAGCGCCGGCAGCAACGACGGCGCCAGCACCGGGATCAGCGCGATGTTGCGCCACAGGGCCCGGTACGGCAGGCAGGCGCGCTGCATCGCGTAGGCGAAGCCGAAGGCGAGCGGCACCGTGGCGAGCGTGGTGAGCAGCGCGAAGACGAGCGTGTTGCCGAGCGAGCGCGCAAAGCCCGGACTCGCCAGGTAGACGGCAAAGTTGGCGACGCCGACGAACTCGCCTTCGCGCCCGACCAGGCTGCGCACGAGGATCGCCGCCAAGGGGACGGTGAGGAACACGAACAGCGCCAGCGCCAGCAGCAGCACGCCGCCGCGCGCGGCGATCGCCTCGCTGGCGAGAGACCAGCGCGACGGCGGAGCGGCCGCGACCGAGGGCAGGACGCTCATCGGCTGGACGCTGGCGCGATGCGCGGCGCCGGCTAGGCCGCCGCCGGCAAGGTGATCGGCGCTTCGGCGGCGGCGCCGAACACGCGCGCGCGCTCGCCGCGCAGCGCAAAGACCACCTGCGCCCCCTCGCGCAGCTTCAGATCGTGCATCTGGTTGAGGGAGTAGTAGAGCAGCACCGGCTGGCCGAGCGCGCTGCCCGCCACCTCGGCGAGACAGTAGGTGCCGAGGAAGTCGAACCTGCTGACGCGGCCGTGCAGCGCCTCGGCGCCGCATGGCGCCTCGCCTTCGACGTACCGATCCTCGGGCCGCAGGTACAGCCGCACGCACTCGCCGCCGGGCACGCCGTTGACGCCGGTGCGCAGCTCGACCGCGCCGATCCGGTAGACGCCGTTGCCGAGCGACATCGCTTCGAGCGCGTTGATCCGGCCAAGGAAGGCGGCAACGAACGGCGTGGCGGCGCGTTCGTAGACCTCGAGCGGCGTGCCGATCTGGTCGATCGCGCCCTGGTTCATCACCACCACGCGATCGGCCAGCGACAGCGCCTCCTCCTGATCGTGCGTGACCATGATCGTGGTCACGCCGAGCTGGCGCTGCAGGCCGCGCAGCTCGCCGCGCAGGCGCTCGCGCACCTTGGCGTCGAGCGCCGACAGCGGCTCGTCGAGCAGCAGCAGGCCGGGCGAGGCTGCGAGCGCGCGCGCCAGCGCGATGCGCTGCTGCTGGCCGCCCGAGCACTGGCTCGGGTACTTCGGTCCGGCCTCGGGCAGCCCGACCAGCGCCAGCAGTTCGTCGACGCGCCGCTTGACCTGCGAGCGCGTGTGCCGGCGGCTGACCAGGCCGTAGCCGACGTTCTCCTCGATCGTCAGGTTGGGAAACAGCGCGTAGGACTGGAACACGATGCCGTAGTCGCGCGCCGCTGGCGGCAGGTGCGAGACATCACGGCCGTCCTGGCGGATGCTGCCGGTGCTCTGCCGCTCCAGCCCGGCGATGATCCGCAGCAGCGTCGTCTTGCCGCAGCCCGACGGCCCGAGGAAGCAGACGAACTCGCCGCGACGAATCGTCAGGTCGATGTCGCGCAGCGCGGTGAACGCGCCGAAGGACTTGCCGATGCCTTGCAGTCGCAGCGCTTCCATCGGGCGTCGAGCGTCGAGCGTCTAGGGTCTAGGGTCTAGCGTCGAGCGTCTAGGGTCTGGCGTCTAGCGTCGAGCGTCTAGCGTCCAGGGTCTAGCGTCGCGCGGTCGCCTCACGAGCGAGCAAGGCGTCCACGCCGCTCGCCCCACGCTCGACGCTCGACGCTAAACCCTAGACCTACAAGGTCACTTCGGCGCCGCCTTGCCTTCGAAACGCCGGCTCCATTCGGCGAGAACGCTGTCGCGCCGCTGGGCCATGGCCGCGAAGTCGTTACGCACCAGGCGCTTCTCGTAGTCGGCCGGGATGTTGGGCAGAGGCTGGTTGAAGCGCGGCACCGCCACCAGCGCGAAATTGTTGGCGAACAGTTGCATCGCCTCGTCGCTCGCCGCCCAGTCGAGCAGGCGCTGCGCCGCCGCCAGGCTGTCGGTGCCGCGGTGGATCGCGATCGCCTCGAGATCCCAGCCGATGCCCTCCTCGGGGAAGATCACCTCGATCGGCGCGCCCTGCGCCTTCTCCCGATTGGCGCGGAAGTCGAAGCTGATGCCGACCACGAACTCGCCGGCAGCCGCGCGCGCGCACGGACGCGAGCCCGAGTGCATGTATTGCGCGATGTTCTCGTGCAGCCCGTCCATGAACTTCCACGCTTCGGCTTCGCCCCACAGGCTTTGCCAGCCGGTCACCGCCATGTAGCCGGTGCCGCTCGAAGCCGGATGCGGCATCACGATCTGACCGCGGTAGACCGGATTGAGCAGATCCCTCCAGGTCCGGGGCTGCGGGATGCCGCGCTTGGCCGCTTCGCGGTGGTTGAAGCAGATCGCCGTGCCCCAGACGTTCATGCCCACCCAGGCCGGCGGATTCTTGCGGTCCCGGTACTGCGGCAGGATCCGGTCAAGCCCTCGCGGCGCGTACGGCACCAGCATGCCTTCGGAGTCGAGCCGCGCCAGCGACGAGGCGGCCACCCCCATTACGACGTCGGCCTGCGGATTGGCCTTCTCGGCCAGCAGGCGCGCGGTGATGATGCCGGTGGAGTCGCGCACCCAGGTGATCGTGATGCCCGGATTCGCCTTCTCGAAGGCGGTCTGGTAGGCGCGCAGTTGATCGGTTTCGAGCGCCGTGTAGACGGTCAGGTTCTGCGCCTGCGCCGGCTGCGCCAACAGCAGCGCCGCGGCACCGGCGGCGAGCAAGGCGAGCGACGACAGTCGGCTTGACAGCGACCTGCAGGCAGGGCGGGACACGGACATGGACTCTCCTCGGAATGGGGATGCGGCCAAGGCGGCGCCGCGCGCCGCAGCCGTTGCGACCGCCGGGCAGAATCGGCGCACCACGTGACCGCTTCGTGTCCGGACTGTGACCGCGCAGTGTCCGTTGCGCGTCGACGCCGTGACCGCACGCCCGAGATGCGGTCACCGTCCGGTCATGACGCGAGATTACGAAGTCATCTTTTCACCCGAAGCGCGCGCCGCGGCCCGGTGAGGGCCGCCCGAAGTCGAGCCAGCCATGTCAGCGTCCCGCCGGATCACCGTCAACGACCGCAGCTACGCGCTGCCCAAGGCACCGACCGTGGTCGTCTGCGTCGACGGCTGCGAACCCGACTACATCGCGCAGGCGGTCGCCTTCGGTCACATGCCGTTCATCAAGCGTGTGCTCGCCGAGGGCACGGCGCTGATCGCCGACTGCGTCGTGCCGAGCTTCACCAACCCGAACAACCTGTCGATCGTCACCGGCGCGCCGCCGTCGGTGCACGGCATCTGCGGCAACTATCACTACGACGCCGCCAGCGGCACCGAAGTGATGATGAACGACCCCGAGTGGCTGCGCGCGCCGACCCTGCTCGCCGCCTGCGCCGAGGCCGGCGCCTCGGTGGCGGTGATCACCGCCAAAGACAAGCTGCGCCGGCTGCTCGGCCACGGCCTGCGCGGCATCTGCTTCTCGTCGGAGAAGGCCGACCAGGCCACGCTCGCCGACAACGGCATCGACCAGGTGCTGTCGCTCGTGGGCCTGCCGCTGCCGGCGGTCTACAGCGCCGAGCTGTCGCAGTTCGTGTTCGCCGCCGCGGTGCGGCTGATGCACACGCGCCGGCCGGACCTGATGTACCTGTCGACCACCGACTACATCCAGCACAAGCACGCTCCCGGCGACGCCACCGCCAATTCTTTCTACGCGATGGTCGACCGCCATCTGGCGCAGCTCGACGCGCTCGGCTGCGTGCTCGCGCTCACCGCCGACCACGGCATGAACGCCAAGACCGCACTCGACGCCAGCCCCAACGTCGTCTATCTGCAGGACCTGCTCGACGCCCGCCTCGGCGCCGGCCGCGCGCGCGTGATCCTGCCGATCACCGACCCCTACGTCGTACATCACGGTGCGCTCGGTTCCTTCGCCACCGTGTATCTGCCCGGCGAGGCAATCGACGAGGTCTTGACCTGGCTGCGCGCCACCGCCGGCATCGAGCGCGTGCTGCTGCGCGCCGAGGCGGCGGCCGAGTTCGAACTGCCGGCCGACCGCATCGGCGACCTGGTGGTGGTGTCGGAGCGCAGCTTCGTCCTCGGAGCCGCGCGCTCGCGCCACGACCTGTCGCAGCTCGAACGGCCGCTGCGCTCGCACGGCGGCGTCTCCGAGCAGCGCGTGCCGCTGATCCTGAACCGGCCGATCGCGGGTCTCGACCCGGGCCGGCGCTGGCGCAACTTCGACGCCTTCGACCTCGCCCTGAACCACGCCCAGTAAGAGCCGAATGAACCTGCCGCCTGCCGCCGCCGTGCGGCACGAAGCGTTGCGCATCGCCGGCCGCAAGGTCGATCGCGACCGCCGCATCGAGGTCAGCTACCCGTACACCGGCGAACTGGTCGGCACCGTGCCGATGGCGACGGTCGAGGACGTGCGCACGGCGCTGCGCGCGGCGCGCGAGTTCGCAAGCCCGCTCAGCCGCCACGACCGCTACCGAATCCTGACCCGCGCCGGCGAGCTGATCGCCGGCCGGCGCGACGAAGTCGCGCGGCTGATCACGCTCGAATCGGGGCTGTGCCTGAAGGACACGATCTACGAAGTGGGCCGCGCCTGCGACGTGCTGCTGTTCGCCGCGCACCAGGCGCTGGTCGACGACGGCCAGGTGTACTCGTGCGATCTCACCGCGCACGGCAAGTCGCGCAAGGTCTACACGCTGCGCGAGCCCTTGCTCGGCGCGATCGCCGCGATCACGCCCTTCAACCACCCGCTCAACCAGGTGGTGCACAAGGTGGCACCGAGCGTGGCGAGCAACAACCGCATTGTGGTCAAGCCGAGCGAGAAGACGCCACTCTCCGCCTTCGTGCTGGCCGACGTGCTGTACGAGGCCGGCCTGCCGCCGCCGATGCTCAGCGTCCTCACCGGCGACCCGCGCGAGATCGGCGACGCGCTGCTCGCGAGCGACGACGTCGATCTCGTCACCTTCACCGGCGGCGTGGCGGTCGGCAAGCACATCGCCGCGCGCGCGGTCTACAAGCGCCAGGTACTCGAGCTGGGCGGCAACGACCCGCTGATCGTGATGGACGACGCCGACCTCGACGAGGCCGCCGCCCTCGCCGCCGCCGGCTCGTACCGCAACTCCGGCCAGCGCTGTACGGCGGTCAAGCGCATCCTGGTGCACGAGCGCGTGGCCGACAGCTTCGTCGACAAGCTTCTCGAGCGCACGCGCGCGCTGCGCTTCGGCGACCCGCTCGATCCGGCCACCGACATGGGCACCGTGATCGACGAGGCGGCGGCGCGCGAGATCGAGTCGCGCGTCGACCAGGCGATCGCGCACGGCGCGCGGCTGCTGTGCGGCCACACTCGCACGGGTGCGCTCTATGCACCGACGGTGCTCGACCACGTGCGACCCGAGATGGAAGTCGTGCGCAGCGAGACCTTCGGACCGGTGGCGCCGGTGCTGCGCCTGCGCGACATCGACGAGGCGATCCGGCTCGCCAACGGCACCGCCTACGGGCTGTCGTCGGCGGTGTGCAGCAACCGGCTCGACGACATCACGCGCTTCGTGCGCGAGCTGAAGGTGGGCACGGTCAACGTGCGCGAAGTGCCCGGCTACCGGCTCGAGTCGACGCCCTTCGGCGGCATCAAGGACTCGGGCCTCGGCTACAAGGAAGGGGTGGAGGAGGCGATCAAGTCCTTCACCCACCTGAAGACCTACTCGCTGCCCTGGTAGTGCAAGCACGCGCGGCGGCGCCGCGTCGCTTCCGATATCCTCGCCCGGCCGACGCTGGCGCCGCTGCCTTCCGCCTGATGCCGCTGACCCCGACCGACATCGCGACCTCGTTCGCGCAGCGCGGCGATCGCCGCCACGCGTGCGAGCCGGCGCCAACCCTGGCGCCCTACCCGCAGATCGCCGCCTGCGTGGCGCGCGCCTGAGCGCGGGCCGCGCGCGCGTCCGCTTGCGTCTCCAGTCCCCGACCGCCGTGGCGCACCCCAACTTCACCGCCACCGCAGGCGCCGACGAACTGCGCGAGTTCGTGCCCTTCGTGCACGAGCTGATCGCCTGCGCCATCGGCGTGATCCGGCCGCTGTTCCTGACCGGCGCCGCGGTCGACACCAAGAGCGACGCCTCGCCGGTCACCAGCGCCGACCGCGGCGCCGAGGAAGCGATGCGCGCGCTGATCGAGCGCCGCTATCCGCAGCACGGCATCCTCGGCGAGGAGTTCGGCGTCAAGCACGGCGCGCGCTACCGCTGGGTGCTCGATCCGGTCGACGGCACGCGCGCCTTCATCAGCAACTGCTTCCTGTTCGGCACGCTGATCGCGCTCGAGCGCGACGACGGCGCCGGCCTGCGGCCGCTGCTCGGCGCGATCGCGCACCCGGCCGCCGGCGTGGCGCTGGTCGGCCACGCCGGCGGCTGCACGCTGTACGCGGCCGACGGCAGCGAGCGCAGCGCCCGCGTGCGCGCCTGCGCCCGCCTCGAAGACGCCACCTTGCTGCTCACCAGCCTGTGGACCGCGGGCGAACAGCGCGGCGCGCCGAATCTGGCGCGGATCGAGGCACTGGCGCGCCGCGCGCGGCTGACGCGCACCTGGGGCGACTGCTTCGGCTACTTCGCGCTCGCCACCGGCGGCGCCGACCTGATGCTCGATCCGACGCTCGCCTACTGGGACGTGGCGGCGATCGTTCCCGTGGTCGAAGGCGCCGGCGGCCGCGTCAGCAGTTGGACCGGCGGCGATCCGCTCGCGGCACCGTCGCTGATCGCGACCGCGGGGCCGCTGCACGACGAGGTGCTTGCCGTGCTGCACGGCGCCGGCGAGACGGCCAAGCGCCAAGGCGACCGCGCCTCCTGATCCCCGAGACTGCGCGTTCGCGGCGCCGCGTTCGCCGGCGTCGTGGCGCAGGGGCTCATTGAGTGGCGGTGGGCTGCTCGTAGGTCAGCCCGAACACCGTGTCGGTCAGCCAGCGCCGGAACGATTCGTTGTCCATGAACTGCTTGAACAGCTCCGTGTCGTCCTTCATGACCGCAGTCATCACGCGCACCAAGGCCTTGTCGTGCTCGATGCGGGCGTTCTGCTTGTCCGAGTTCTGGCGCGCGTTCTGGTATGCCTTGTCGGCTGCCACTCGGCTAGGAATGTCCTCGGTGATCAGCTTGTGCACGCGGTCGGCATCTGACCAGGGGACGTTGCCGAACTGGTCGTTGAACGCCTTGAGGATGTTCGACAGCCGATCCAGCTCGGGTTCCGGCTTGCGGCCGCCGCCCGTGGCGGGCACGGGCTCGATCTCGGCATCGGCATCAGGAAGCTGGATCTTGGCCGCCGCCTGCTTCTCGACGCGGTAGCTGTCCATGTCGATCGCCTCGAGGATGCCCTTCGACAAGTCCTCCTCGATCGGCGCCGGCAGCTTGGGCACGAGGAAGGTCAGGAAGATCGACAGCTTCTCCCACTCGGCGTTCGTGTAGGGCAGGATCGACGACAAGAAGCCGTAGGTGCGCAGGAACGCCTTGGCCTTGCCCTTGAAGTCGACCTGCCCATCTTCGTCCAGCCGCTCGCGGTAGTCGGCGACGCAGGCGTCGAGAGTCGGGTCGAGCCGGTCGCGGTCCGCGCCGTCGAGGTACAGCGCCGCGAACTCGCCCACCTGCGCGGCGCCATAGACCTGATAGCCGTCGAGCGCCGCCTTCAGGTCGTGCAGCTTGTTCGGGTCGGTTTCCTCGGCGAGGATCGTCGTGCGGTAGTAGTCGGCGAACGCCTGCTCGATCGTGTCGGCGTCGTTCATGAAGTCGAGCACGAACACGTCGTGCTTCTTCGGATGCGCGCGGTTGAGGCGCGACAGCGTCTGCACCGCCTTGATGCCCGCGAGTTGCTTGTCGACGTACATCGTGTGCAGCAGCGGCTCGTCGTAGCCGGTCTGGAACTTGTCGGCGCAGATCAGGAAGCGGTACGGGTCCTGCTGAATCCTCTCCGCGATCTTGTTCGACGGGAAACCGTTGAGCGACGCCTCGGTCACCTTGGAGCCGCCGTACTCGTGCTCGCCGGAGAAGGCGACGATCGCCTGGCAACGGCTCTTGCGCTCGGCCAGGTAGTCGCGGATCGCGTGGAAGTACTGGATCGCACGCTCGATGCCGCTCGTTACCACCATCGCGCGCGCCTCGCCGCCGATCTTGTTCAGCGCCAGCACCTGTTCGTGGAAGTGGTCGACCATGATCTCGGCCTTGAGCCGGATCGCGTGGTCGTGGCTCTCCACATAGCGGCGCAGCTTCTTCTTCGCCCGCCGGGTGTCGAACTCCGGGTCGCCCTCGACCTTCTTGACGAGCTTGTAGTAGCTCGCAACCGGCGTGTAGTACTTGAGCACGTCGAGGATGAAGCCCTCCTGGATCGCCTGCTTCATCGTGTAGCTGTGGAACGGCCGGTGCTTGACCGTGCCGTCGGCCTGCGGATCGGGCTCGCCGAAGATCTCCAGCGTCTTGTTCTTGGGCGTGGCCGTGAAGGCGAGGTAGCTGGCGTTGGGCAGCAGCTTCCTGGCCTCGATCAGCCGGTTGATCTTGTCCTCCAGCGTCTCGTCGTCGTCCTCGGTCCCGGCGGCGGAAAGCGCCATCGACACCGCCGCCGACGTGCGCCCGCCCTGGCTCGAATGCGCCTCGTCGATGACGATCGCGAACCTGCGCCCCCGGTGCTCGGCGCCGATCTCGTCGAGGATGAACGGGAACTTCTGCACCGTGGAGATGATGATCTTCTTGCCCTCGGCGATGAACTTTCGCAGGTCGCCCGAGTGCTCGGCATGCCCCACCGTGGCGCCGACCTGCGCGAACTGCCTGATCGTGTCGCGGATCTGCTGGTCGAGGATGCGCCGGTCGGTGACGACGATGATCGAGTCGAACACCGTGACCTCGTCCTTCGCGAGGCCGATGAGCTGATGCGCGAGCCAGGCGATCGAGTTCGACTTGCCGCTGCCCGCCGAATGCTGGATCAGGTAGCGCCGGCCCGCGCCGTGTAGGCGCGCATCGGCGAGCAGCCGGCGCACCACGTCGAGCTGGTGATAGCGCGGCCAAATCTGGAGCCGCCTCTTCCTGCCGGTCTTCTCGTCCCTGGTCTCGACCACCTGCGCGTAGTTCTCGATGATGTCGGTCAGCCCCGCGCGGGTGAGGACGCGTTTCCAGAGGTAGTCGGTTTTGAGCCCGTTCGGGTTCGGCGGGTTGCCCGCGCCGTCGTTCCAGCCCAGGTTGAACGGCAAGAACCACGAGCCCTTGCCCAACAGGCGCGTGCAGAAGCGCACCTCGTGGTCGTCGACCGCAAAGTGCACCACGCAGCGCCCGAACTCGAACAGCCGCTCGCGCGCGTCGCGGTCGCGCTGGTACTGCTCGACGGCGTCGGCGACGGTCTGCTTGGTCAGGCTGTTCTTCAGCTCGAAGGTGGCAACCGGCACGCCGTTGATGAACAGCTGTTGACGATCATCGAAAACTGACCCACTTCAGCGGGGTGTGATCAGACAAA
>JBBIST010000061.1:0-18807 GCA_037441125.1 Burkholderiales bacterium | reverse complement strand
CCGTCGCGGATCATCCGGCCCCACTCGCAGCCGAACTGGAACTTGTTGCGCGAGTCGTCGATCGACCACGAGCGGTTGGTCTGCATCAGCACACCGAACTCGGTGGCGGCGATCATCTCCTGCAGCGAACTTGCGCCCGGCTCGAGGTTCAGGTTGCTCATGCGGTCGATCGGCGGCCGGTTCCAGGCGCAGGCGCGCGTGGTCGCCACCGCGTCGAGCTCGGCGCCGAGCCGGCGTGCGCGCTGGCGCGAACTCGCGCCGCCGAGCGGCCGCAGCAGCACGCCGCGCTCGATCAGCAGCGTGCGCTCGGCCTTCGTGCCCTCGTCGTCGCAGGCGAAGCTGGCGAATTCCTCGCCGCGCGTCGGGTCGTAGCTGACGTTGAGCAGCGGCGAGCCGTAGCGGTAGCTGCCGAACATGTCGAGGGTGACGAAACTCGTGCCGGCGTAGTTGCGTTCGTCGCCGAGGATGCGGTCGAGCTCGAGCGGATGGCCGATCGACTCGTGGATTTGCAGCATCATCTGGTCGGGCATCAGCACCACGTCCATCGTGCCGCTCGGGCAGTTGGGCGCGGCGAGCAACTGCAGCGCCTCCTCGGCGGTGTTGCGGCCGCTGCCGATGAAACCTGCGCGCTCGATCACCTCCAGCCCACCCTGCTGGCAGTAGCCGTTGTAGCGGCCGCCCCAGGAGCGGATCTGGGTCAGGCCGCGGTCGTGCGCGACCACGTGCAGGCCCGGGATCGTGAAGTCGAACTCCTGCAGCGCGAACTCGCCCGCGGCGGCACCGTCGGCGGTCAGCGACAACTGGCGCGCGCGGATCGTCCACAGGCTCGCCTCCCAGTCGACGATGCGCGGGTCGATGCGGCAGGCGCGCGACTCGCGCATCAGGGCGTCGATCCGCTCGGCCTTGCTCCAGTCGAGCGGCCGCACGGTGGCCGAGGCGTAGTGGCCGCGCGGGCGCGGCAGTCGCGGCGGCGCGCCGTCGAAGACGCTGCGGCCGCGCGCCAGCCGCGCCCAGTCGTGCGCGCGGCCGATCGCCCAGGCGAGGCCGGCGTCGGACAGGTCGCTCGCCGCCGCATAGCCGATGCCGTCGCCGTCAATCACGGTGACCATCGCGCCGCCGTCGATCGTCGTACTGACCGGCAGGGCGATGTCCTGACGCACGGCAACGGTCTGCGATGTCTCCTCGACCACGCGCAGCGCGCAATGGTCGACGGCCGGCGCCAGGCTGCGAAAGCGGCGGGCAAGCGACTCGGAGTCGAAGGGCATGGCAGTGGCCGCCGCGGTTGATCGGCGGCGCGATTCGGGCAAGGCGGCGATTGTGCCAGCGCGTTGGCCATCCGGCGTGGCTACACTGGCCGCCGGCCGCTCACGGCCGGCTGTCCCACGAGGAGACGAACGCATGAACGACAGGGATCGGATGCAGATCGCGCGCGAAGCGCAAGACGAGGTCGACCGCCTTCATCCGGCTGCGACCGTGGATCGACGCGGCTTCGTCAAGACCTCGCTGGCGGCCGGCTTCGCCGCGGCCGTGCTGCCGGTGCAGGCGCAGACGATGATCAAGACGGACACGCAGGGACTGACGGCCGGCGAAGTGAAGGTCCGCACCGCCGACGGCGAGATGCCGGCCTACCGCGCCGCGCCCGCGGGCAGGACTGCACTGGCGACGGTGCTCGTCGTGCAGGAGATCTTCGGCGTGCACGAGCACATCAAGGACGTGTGCCGGCGCTTCGCCAAGGCCGGCTATCTCGCCATCGCGCCGGAGCTGTTCGCGCGCCAGGGCGATGCGAGCAAGTATGCCGACATCCCGACGCTGATCCGCGAGATCGTCAGCAAGGTGCCCGACGCCCAGGTGATGAGTGATCTCGACGCCACCGCCGCCTGGGCCGCCGCCAACGGCGGCGACGGCGGCCGCGTCGGCGTCACCGGCTTCTGCTGGGGCGGACGGATCACCTGGCTCTATTGCGCCCACAACCCGAAGGTCCGCGCCGGCGTGGCGTGGTACGGGCGCGTCGTCGGCGAGGCCACGGCCAACACGCCGCTGCATCCGATCGACCTCGCGGCGCGCATCCGGCAGCCGGTGCTGGCGCTGTACGGCGGCGCCGACGCCGGCATCCCGAACGAGACCATCGAACGCATGATGGCGGCGCTGCGCGCGGCCGGCAACACCGCCTCCGAGCTGGTGCTCTACCCCGATGCGCCGCACGCCTTTCACGCCGACTATCGCGCCAGCTTTCGCCGCGAGCCCGCGCAGGATGCCTGGCGGCGCGCGCTCGCCTGGTTCGGCCGCCATCTGGCCTGAGGCGCATCGACCCCTCGTTCGTGTTCGCGGCACGACCTGCCGCCGGCGTGCGCCGGCGGCCGTGGCTTGACGCCCTTGCTACCGTGGCTTCCTCCGTCCCTGGTCTTCCATGTCCTCCACGCTCGCCTTCATCGTCGTCGCCAATGTCCTGTCCACGGTCATCTCGATCGGGCTCGCAGCGCTGCTGTCGTTTCGCCTGCTGTCGGGGCTGGTCGACCGGCTGGTGTGCGTGTCGGCCGGCCTGCTTCTGACGGTCGCGCTCACCCACCTGCTTCCCGAGTCGTTCCACGCCGAGGTCGACGCCTTTGTCCTCGGCTGGGTGCTGCTGGGATCAATCCTCGGCTTCTTCCTGCTGGAGAAGGCGGCGCTGATCCACCACACGCATCACCACGAGGGCGACGCGCACCGTCACCAGCACGGGCACGACGCGCACGAGGCGCGACGCGGCGGCTGGCCGATCCTGATCGGCGATGCCTTCCACAACTTCGCCGACGGCATCGTCATCGCTGCCGCTTTCCTGCTCGACTGGCGCGCCGGCGTGCTGGCGACCCTGGCGGTGATGGCGCACGAAATCCCGCACGAGGTGGGCGACTTCATGATCCTGCTCAACGCCGGCTTCACGCGCCGCAAGGCCTTCGTGTTCCAGATGCTGTCGGGGGCTTCGGCGGTGCTCGGCGGCATCACCGGTTTCTTTGTGCTCGAGGCCTCGGCGGCGCTGCTGCCCTACGCGCTGACGGTGGCGGCGGCGAGCTTCATCTACATCTCGCTCAGCGACCTGCTGCCCGAGATGATGCGGCGCAAGTCGCTGCGCCAGTCGGCGCCCGAGGTCGGTCTGGTGCTGGTCGGCGTACTGCTGGCGGCGGTGGTGATGGGCGCCTTGCACGCGCACTGAGGCCGCGCCGGCCTCAGGGCGGCGCGCCGGTGGCGATTGGCCGCGACGGATCGCGGATCCACTCGCTCCACGAGCCCGGATACAGTGCCGATCCGGGCAGACCGGCGACTTCCATCGCCAGCGCGTTGTGGGCCGCGGTCACGCCCGAGCCGCAGGTGTGGGTCGCCTGCGGCGCAGCGCGGCCGGCGAGCAGCGCCTCGAACTCGGCGCGCAGCAGCGCCGGCGACTTGAACAGTCCGCGCTCGAGGTTTGCCTGCCAGGGCCGGTTGACGGCACCCGGGATGTGGCCGGCGACCGGGTCGATCGGCTCGACCCGGCCCTCGAAGCGCTCGGCGCTGCGGGCGTCGATCAGCAGCGTGCGCGGGTCGTCGCGCGTGGCCAGCACCTGCGCCGCATCGACCACCGGCGCCAGTGAAGGTCTCGCCGTGAAGTCTCCGGGCGGACGCTCGGCGTCCTCGATGCTCGACCAGTCGGCGCAGCGCAGCCACGCCTGCCAGCCGCCGTCGAGCACCGCGACGCGCTCGTGGCCGAGCCAGCGCGCCAGCCACCACAGCCGGCCCGCGAACTGTCCGCCCTGCGCGTCGTAGGCGACGATCTGGGTGTCGTTGCCGATGCCCCATTCGCGCAGGATCGCGACCAGGTGCTCGCGCACCGGCAGCGGATGGCGGCCGGTGGCGGCCGTGATCTCGCCCGACAGGTCTTCCTCGAGATGCGCGAAGGTCGCGCCCGGGATGTGGCCGGCGCGGTACTCGCGGTAGCCGGCGGCAAAGTCGGCGAGATCGTGGCGGCAGTCGATCACGCACCAGTCGTGATCGAACAGGTGCGCCAGCAACTCGGTGGCGCTGACCAGCGTGCGATGGCTCATGCGAAAGTCCTCGTGGGATGCGGTGGCGGTCAGGTGGATCGGTGCCCGGCGGCCGTGCTGCGCGCGGCGATCAGCGTCGCAAGCGCGCCGGCGCCGATGATCGTGGCGATGCCGATCCAGTCGATCGGGGCGATGCGGTCGGCGAACCAGGCCACACCGATGAGGGTCGCGAACACGATCGCCGAGTACTGCAGGTTGGCGGTGAGCAGCGTGCGCCCGGCGCCGTAGGCACGCGTCATCGCCAGTTGCGCCGCGGTGGCGGTGACGCCGATCGCCAGCAGCAGCGCGACGCCGCGCCCGGTGTGCGGCGACAGTCCGGCCAAGAGCGCGCCCGCCAGTCCGAGCACGAGGCCGGTGCAGGTGAACCAGAACACGGTGCGCCACTCCGGTTCGCCGCGCCGGCCGAGATCCTTCACGTGCCAATAGGCGACTGCCGACAGCAGCCCGGAAGCCAGGCCGGCGATGCCGGCTGCCGCCTGCTGCGGGTTGAGGCTAGGCTGCAGCACCATCAGTACGCCGCCGAAGCCGACCAGCACCGCGGTCGCCAGCGCCCAGTCGATGCGGCGGCCGGCAGCGAGCCCGGCGACGACGGCGAAGGCGGCCACGTACAGCGAAGAAGCGTAGTTGAGCGTCATCGCCGTGCCGAGCGGCAGCACCGTGGTGGCGAAGAACCATAGCGACAGCGCCGCCGTTCCCGCCACGCCGCGGCGCAGGTGCACCCAGGGCAGCGACGTCGACAGCTCCAGACCGCGCCAGCGGGCGAAGGCGGCGAGCGCGATGCAGCCGACGAGCGACCGGTAGAAGACGATCTCGGCAATGCCGTAGTACTGGGTGGCGAGCTTGACGCACGCGCCCATGACGGCGAACAGGAACGACGCGACCAGCATCCAGAGCGACTGCATCGGAGGTCGAGTCTAGCCAAGCGTGCCCGGGCGGCGCGAGGTGCTGCTCTACAATCGCCCTCATGGGGAAGCGATCCGCAAAGGACGAGACCGCGGCCGCGGTCGAGACGCTGTCGTTCGAGCAGGCGCTCGATGAGCTCGACCAGTTGGTGCGCAAGATGGAGTCGGGCGAGCTGACTCTCGACGAGTCGATCGCCACCTACCGGCGCGGCGCGCAACTGGCGCAGCACTGCCAGTCGCGGCTCGCGTCTGCCGAACAGGAGATCAGCAAGCTCGAGGGCGACCAGCTCAAGCCGCTCGACGCCTCCGAGCTGCGCGGTCCCGGCTAGCGGCGCGCGAACATGGACGCCGACTCGCAGCCCGCCGCGGTGCCGGCCGGCGCAACGCTTGCCGACTGGATGGGCGAGCGGCTGGCCCGCTTTGAACACTGCGCCGAGCTGCAACTGCCGCCGGCGGCAGTGCCGCCGCAGCGCCTGCACGAGGCGATCCGCTACGCGGTGCTGCAAGGGGGCAAGCGCGTGCGGCCGCTGCTCGTGTACGCGGCCGGCGAGCTCGCTGGTGCCGCGCCGGCGGCACTCGACAGCGCCGCGCTCGCGGTCGAGTACGTTCACGTCTACTCGCTGATCCACGACGACCTGCCGTGCATGGACAACGACGTCCTGCGGCGCGGCAAGCCGACCGTGCACGTGGCTTTCGACGAGGCCACGGCGATGCTCGCCGGAGATGCCCTGCAGGCCGAGGCATTTCGCGTCCTGGCCGAGGCGCCGCTGGCGGCCGAGCGACGCGCGGCGCTGATGCACGAACTGGCGCTGGCCGCCGGCACTGCCGGCATGTGCGGCGGCCAGGCGCTCGACCTGCAGGCGGTCGGCGCGGCGCTGTCGTTGGCCGAGCTGGAGACGATGCACCGGATGAAGACCGGAGCGCTGCTTGCCGCCGCGGTGCGCCTGGGCGCGCTCGCCGGTGCCGCCGGCGAGCCGATGCGCGCCGCGCTCGATCGCTACGCCCAGGCGATCGGCCTGGCGTTCCAGATCGTCGACGACCTGCTCGACGTCGAGGCCAGCTCGGCGCAGCTCGGCAAGACCGCGGGCAAGGACGCGCAGCAGGGCAAACCCACCTACGTCTCGGTGCTCGGAGCGGGGGCGGCGCGCGACTGGGCGCAGCGACTGCACGGCGAGGCGCGGCAGGCTCTGGCCGGCTTCGACGGGCGGGCCGAGCGGCTGCGACAATTGGCCGACTTCATCGTGCTGCGCACGCATTGAGCGTGTTCGCCGCTGCCGCCATGTCAGAACTTCTGCACAGCATCAACGATCCCTCCGACGTGCGCCGGCTCGACCCGGCACAGTTGCAGCAGCTCGCGATCGAGCTGCGTGCCTTCGTGGTCGAGTCGGTGGCGCGCACCGGCGGCCACCTGTCGTCGAACCTGGGCACGGTCGAGCTGACGATCGCGCTGCACGCGGTGTTCGACACGCCGCACGATCGCATCGTCTGGGACGTTGGCCACCAGACCTACGCGCACAAGATCCTGACCGGCCGGCGCGACGGCATGCGCACGCTGCGCCAGTTCGAGGGCATCTCGGGCTTTCCGCGCCGCTGCGAGAGCCGTTACGACGCCTTTGGCACGGCGCACAGTTCGACCTCGATCTCGGCCGCGCTGGGAATGGCGGTGGCGGCGCGCAACCAGCAGATCGACCGCCACGCGATCGCCGTGATCGGCGACGGCGCGATGACCGGCGGCATGGCCTTCGAGGCGATGAACAACGTCGGCGTGATCGACGACATTCGGCTGCTGGTCGTGCTCAACGACAACGACATGTCGATCTCGCCGGCGGTCGGCGCCCTGAACCGCTACCTGGCGCGGCTGATGAGCGGCAAGTACTACGCGGCGGCCAAGGAGGCCGGCAAGAGCGTGCTGAAGAACCTGCCGCCGGTGTTCGAACTGGCGCGCCGCTTCGAGTCGCACGCCAAGGGCATGGTAGTGCCGGCCACCCTGTTCGAGGAGTTCGGCTTCAACTACATCGGCCCGATCGACGGCCACGATCTGGACGCGTTGCTGCCGACCCTGAGCAATCTCAAGGGGATGAAGGGGCCGCAGTTCCTGCACGTGGTCACGCGCAAGGGCCAGGGCTACAAGCGTGCCGAGGCCGACCCGGTCCTGTACCACGGTCCGGGCCGCTTCGACCCGAACGAGGGCATCCAGACCCCGGTCTCGCCGCCGCGGCCGACCTACACGCAGGTGTTCGGCGACTGGATCTGCGACCAGGCGCGCGCCGATGCGCGGCTGGTCGGGATCACGCCGGCGATGCGCGAAGGCTCGGGGCTGGTGCGCTTCGAGGCCGAGTTCCACGGCCGCTACTTTGATGTCGGCATCGCCGAGCAGCACGCGGTCACCTTCGCCGCCGGGCTCGCCTGCGAGGGCATGAAGCCGGTGGTGGCGATCTACTCGACCTTCCTGCAGCGCGCCTACGACCAGTTGATCCACGACGTGGCGCTGCAGGCGCTCGACGTCACCTTCGCGATCGACCGCGGCGGCCTGGTCGGCGCCGACGGCGCCACCCACCACGGCGCCTTCGATCACAGCTTTCTGCGCTGCGTGCCGAACATGGTGGTGATGGCGCCGGCCGACGAGGCCGAGTGCCGGCGCATGCTCAGCACCGCCTATCGCCACCCGGGCCCCGCCGCCGTGCGCTATCCGCGCGGTGCCGGCCCCGGAGTGGCCGTGCCCGACGACCTGGAGACACTACCGATCGGTCGCGGCGAGCTCCGGCGCGAATCGCGCGCCGCGCCGGGACGGCGGATTGCGATCCTCGCCTTCGGTGCGATGGTGACCCAGGCACTGGCGGCCGCCGCCGCGCTTGATGCCACCGTGGCCAACATGCGCTTCGTCAAGCCGCTGGACCGAGAACTGATCGAGCGGCTCGCCGGCAGCCACGATGCGCTGGTGACGGTCGAGGAGAGCGCGGTCGCCGGCGGCGCCGGCGCCGCAGTCGCGGAAATGCTGTCCGAACTCGGCATCCAGCGTCCGCTGCTGCTGCTCGGCCTGCCGGACCGCTTCGTCGATCACGGCGATGTCGGTCGCCTGCAGGCCAGCGTCGGGCTCGATGCCTCGGGCATCGAGACATCGATTCGCGGGCGCTTCGGAGTTCTGCTGGAAGCGCCGTCCGATCGCGCGGCGCGCATTCGCTCGGCCGCCTGAGCCGCAGGTCCTGAGGTGCGCGGCCGCTGCCCGCGGGCGGACTAAACACAGCGTCGCAAGTAATGCAGCATGCGTGACTCTTCTGCCCGCAAAGTATCGTGGTCTATGCGGCGTTATTTGTGTCGTCGTGTTTAGCGCACGCGTGGCCAGTCGCCCCAGACGTCACGGCGCGCCGGACGCTCGGAGTAGGCGGTGCCGTAGATCGACGATAGCGACGACTTCGGCCGCGCCGGCACGATGTCCTGGTGCACGCGGGCCAGAAGCATCAGGTCGGCCATGACCTCAGGATCGATCGGCTCGGATCTGCCGTCGGCCAGCCACAGCTTGGCGAAGTACTCGTTCATCTCCGGGTAGCCCCAGAGCAGGCGGATCGCGTTGGCCATCGCCGGGTAATCGCGTTCCAGCTTCGAACGAGCGTCGGATGAAGTAGGGTGAACGGATGACCTGGAAGCAGGGCCGGATGCGGTGCGCGCCCCGGCCCGCACATCGAGCGCGTCGAAGTCGTGGTGGTGGTGCAGAGGTTTCATCGGCATGAAACGCCGAACCATGCTACCGGCAAGGAACAACCGCCGGAAGCCTGATTCATAAGGGTTTTCCTGTTCAGTTCAAGCTCCGTTCGTTGCTTGCGGTGAGCGCGTGCCGGACGAATCCTGCGGCGCCGACGGTCCGCTGCGAGCGCCTGGCGACACCGATGCGCAGCAAGCGACGCTTCCACATTATGCAGCCGTATCGACCGTATGACCGATGTACGAGAGGGCGAGAGTCGTGCTTGCCGCCAAGCGGCCACCGGCGGCCGATTGCCGGCGTCGCATCGGCCGGCCTTCATGCGACCCGCGCGCGACAGTGGGTCGATCGGCAGCTCGCTGCGCAGCCGCGGCGCTCGCGACGAGCGGGCCTCGCGCGTTGGCACGGGATAATCGGCCAGTGAGGATCCCGCCGCCGCTCGCCGATGTGTCGCTGGCGCCATACAACACCTTCGGCGTCGATGCGCGCGCGCGCTTTCTCGCTCACGTCAGCAGCGTCGAGCAGCTTGTGCATTGGCTCGACCACGCTAGATCGCGCGGGCTGCCGCACCTCGTCCTAGGCGGCGGCAGCAATCTGCTGTTCACCCGCGACTACGACGGCCTGGTCCTGAAGATCGAGCTTGCGGGCGTGCGCGAGCTCGAGCCGGATGCACAGCACTGGCGCATCGAGGTCGCTGCCGGCGAGCTCTGGCACGCGACGGTCGAGCGCCTGCTGGCGAGCGAGCGGCCGGGGCTGGAGAACCTGGCGCTGATTCCCGGCCTGGCCGGTGCCGCACCGGTGCAGAACATCGGCGCCTACGGACTCGAACTGTGCGAACGCTTCGAGTCGCTGCTCGCCTGGGATCTCGAAGCGCAGGCGCTGTGCACGATGTCGGCCGAGCAGTGCGGCTTCGGCTACCGCGACAGCGTGTTCAAGCGCGAGCCGGCGCACCGGCGCGTGATCGTCGCCCTGACGCTGGCGCTGCCGCGCCGCTGGCAGCCGGTGACCGGCTATGCCGACCTCGCGCATGAGCTCGCCGCGCGCGGCTGCGCGCGGCCGGGTCCGCGCGACGTTTTCGATGCCGTGGTCGCGATCCGCCGCCGCAAACTGCCCGATCCGGCGACGATCGGCAACGCCGGCAGTTTCTTCAAGAACCCGATCGTCAGCCGCGAGCGGCACGGCGAGTTGATCGCGCGCCATCCGTCGCTGGTCAGCTACCCGCTCGCCGGCGGCCGCTTCAAGCTCGCCGCCGGCTGGCTGATCGAGGCGGCGGGGCTCAAAGGTGCCACCCGCGGTCGCGCCGGCGTCTACGAAAGGCAGGCGCTGGTGCTGGTCAACCGCGGCGGCGCCAGCGGTGCCGAGATCCTGGCGCTGGCGCGCGAGATCCAGGACAAGGTGGCGGAGAAGTTCGGCCTGCGGCTGGAGCCGGAGCCGGTGATCGTCTAGGGCTTGGTGCGCCGGGGCTCGGCCGCGGGCGAGCCGCCCTCGAGCTGCGGCAGCGCGGAGCCCGAGCCGGCGGAAAGCAGGCCGGCTTTGGCGTAGACGTGCAGCTTGTCGCGCGTGTCGGCGATGTCGAGATTGCGCATCGTCAGTTGCCCGATGCGGTCGGCCGGGGTGAAGAAGGCTTCGCCTTTTTCCATCGTCAGCCGTTCCGGCTTGTAGGTGAGGTTGGGCGAGACGGTGTCGAGGATCGAATAGTCGTTGCCGCGCCGCAGTTCGAGCCGTACCTCCCCGCTGACCGCGCGCGCCACCCAGCGTTGCGCCGCCTCGCGCAACATGATCGCCTGCGGATCGAACCAGCGTCCCTGGTAGAGCAGCCGCCCGAGCTTGCGGCCGTTGTCGCGGTACTGCTCGATCGTGTCTTCGTTGTGGATGCCGGTGATCATCCGCTCGTAGGCGATGAACAGCAGCGCCATGCCCGGCGCCTCGTAGATGCCGCGACTCTTCGCTTCGATGATGCGGTTTTCGATTTGGTCGCACATGCCGAGCCCGTGCCGGCCGCCGATGCGATTGGCTTCCTGCAGCAACTGCACCGGGTCGGCGAACTCGACGCCGTTGAGCGCCACCGGCTGCCCCTGCTCGAAGCGGATCGACACTTCCTCGCGCGCGATCTGCACCTCGTCGCGCCAGAAGGCCACGCCCATGATCGGCTGCACGATGCCGATGCCGCGGTCGAGCCGCTCGAGGTCCTTGGCCTCGTGCGTGGCGCCGAGCAGGTTGGAGTCGGTCGAGTAGGCCTTGTCGGCCGACATCTTGTAGTCGAAGCCGGCGCGGCGCAGGTATTCGGACATCTCGGCGCGGCCGCCGAGCTGGTCGATGAAGCGCTGGTCGAGCCAGGGCTTGTAGATCCTGAGCGCCGGATTGACGAGCAGCCCGTAGCGGTAGAAGCGCTCGATGTCGTTGCCCTTGAAGGTGGAGCCGTCGCCCCAGATGTTGACTTCGTCTTCCTTCATCGCCGCCACCAGCATCGTGCCGGTGACCGCGCGGCCCAGCGGCGTCGTGTTGAAGTAGGTGGCGCCGGCGGTGCTGATGTGGAAGGCGCCGCACTGCAGGGCCGAGATGCCTTCGTTGACCAGTTGCGCGCGGCAGTCGACCAGGCGCGCGATCTCGGCACCGTACTGCCGCGCGCGGCGCGGGATGTCCTCGTAATCGGGCTCGTCGGGCTGGCCGAGGTTGGCGGTGTAGGCGTAGGGCAGGGCGCCGCGGTCGCGCATCCACAGCAGCGCCGCACTGGTGTCGAGGCCGCCGGAGAACGCGATGCCGACTCTTTCGCCGACCGGGAGCTGCTGCAGGATGGTTGCCATGGCGATCGCCGGGAGCGCCGGCGCAAGCGGAGGTGGTGGGCGGGTCGGCGGCGCGGCCTTCGCGCGTGAGGCGCACGGGCGCCGCGGCCGGGATCGATCAGCGCCGCGGCAGCGTGCCGAGAGCGGCGGCGATTATAGGCGGGCGTGAGGCTGCGGCCGGTTGCGCGCGCCGCGCCTGCCCGCTTGTCTGTGGCGCTAGCAAGAGGTCGGGCTCGCGGTCGGCGCGCGGATCAGCGCACGTCGACGCCGAGCAGCAGGTACTCCATGAGTGCCTTCTGCACGTGCAGCCTGTTTTCGGCTTCGTCCCAGACGACCGACTGCGGGCCGTCCAACACCTCGGCCGAGACCTCCTCGCCGCGGTGCGCCGGCAGGCAGTGCATGAAGAGCGCCTCGGGATGCGCGGCCGACATGATCTCGGCGTCGACGCACCAGTCGGCGAAGGCGGTCCGGCGCGCCTCGTTCTCGGCTTCGAAGCCCATGCTGGTCCAGACGTCGGTGGTCACCAGAGCGGCGCCGCGCGCCGCCTCGACGGGCGAGGCGAACACCCGCAGATGCTCTCCGGCCGCCGTGCGCGAGGCAGCGAGCGCGTAGTCGGGCGGGGTCGAGACGTGCAGCGTGAAGCCGAGCAGGCGCGCGGCCTGCAGCCAGGTGTAGGCGACGTTGTTGGCGTCGCCGATCCAGGCCACGGTGCGGCCGGCGATGGCGCCGCGGTGCTCGATGAAGGTGAAGACGTCGGCCAGGATCTGGCACGGGTGATACTCGTTGGTCAGGCCGTTGATCACCGGCACGCGCGAGTGCGCGGCGAAGCGCTCGATGCGCGCCTGTTCGTAGGTGCGGATCATTACCAGGTCGACCATGCGCGAGATCACGCGCGCGGTGTCCTCGATCGGTTCGGCGCGGCCCAGTTGCGAGTCGCCGGTGGTGATGTGGATGACCGAGCCGCCCATCTGGTACATGCCGGCCTCGAAGCTCACGCGCGTGCGCGTGCTCGCCTTCTCGAACACCATCGCCAGCGTGCGGTCGGCCAGCGGCTGGTAAAACTGGTAGCGCTTGAAGCGGTCCTTGATCACCGCCGAGCGCGCGAACACGTGCTCGAGCTCGGCGCGCGAGAAGTCGGCGAGCTGCAGGAAGTGCCGGATCGGCGCCGCCATGAGCCGCCCCGTTCAGGCCGCCGCCGCCGGCGCGTGCACGAAAGAGCGCACCAATGGCGCCAGCCGGGCGACGATCTCGTCGGCTTCGCGCGCGTCGATGACCAGCGGCGGCAGCAGCCGGATCACGCTGTCCTGGGTGACGTTAACTAGCAGCCGGGCGGCAAGCGCCTGGCGCACGAGTTCGCCGCAGGGACGATCCAGTTCGATGCCGATCATCAGGCCCTGGCCGCGGATCGCGCGCACGCCGGCATGCCCGTGCAACTCGCGCGCCAGGCCGGCGCGGATCTGCGCGCCGCGCGGGGCGGCGTTGTCGATCAGCCGGTCGTCGGCAATGATCGCCAGCGTCTCCAGTCCGGCGCGGCAGGCGAGCGGGCCGCCGCCGAAGGTAGTGCCGTGGTTGCCGGGTCCGAACACGCCGGCGGCCGGACCGCGCGCCAGCAGGGCGCCGATCGGCACGCCCGAGCCGAGCCCCTTGGCCAGCGTGACCACGTCCGGCAGGATCCCGGCCCACTGGTAGCCGAACCACTTGCCGGTGCGGCCGACGCCGCATTGCACTTCGTCGACCATCAGCAGCCAGCCGCGCGCGTCGCACAGCGCGCGCAGCGCGCGCAGGTAGTCGAGATCGGCGACCTGGATCCCGCCTTCGCCCTGCAGGACTTCGAGCCAGACCGCCTGCACGCGCCGGTCGGCGTCGCCGAGGCGCTGCACCGCGGCCAGATCGTTGTACGGCACGCGCAGGAAGCCGGAGGGCAGCGGATCGAAGCCCTTGCGCGCCTTCTCGCTGCCGGTGGCCGCCAGGGTGGCGAGCGTGCGACCGTGCCAGGCTCGCTCCATGACGATCGTCTGCGCCTCGGGGTTGCCATGCCGGTGGCCGTAGAAGCGCACCAGCTTGAGCGCGCCCTCGTTTGCCTCCGAACCGGAATTGGCGAAGAACACCTCGTCCATGCCGGTGAGCTCGCACAGCCGGTCCGACAGTGCCTCCTGTTCGCGCACGCGGTAGATGTTCGAGGTGTGGATCAGGCGCCCGGCCTGCTCGGCCAGCGCTGCGACCAGGCGCGGATGCGCGTGGCCGAGGCCGTTGACGGCGATGCCGGCCAGGGCATCCAAGTATTCTTCGCCCTGCTCGTCGACCAGCCAGGCGCCGCGTCCGTGGGTGAAGGCCACCGGCAGGCGGGCGTAGGTGTTCATCAGGTGCGGCATCGTGTCCTCGCGGCGGTCCGAAAAGCAACGCGGCACCGGTACGACCGGATGCCGCGTGCGTCGGAATTATAGGTAGCCGGTGCCGGCTGCCGCTGCTCGACGTTGGCGCCGATCGTCGATCTGCCGCTGATCGTGACCGAGACCGCCAAGCCGCGCCAGTTCTTCATCCACGGCGTCACCGTGCACGGTCGCAGTTTCCGCCCCAGCGACTGGGCCGAGCGCCTGTGCGGCGTGCTGGCGCCGTACCGTCCGGGCGGCCCGGCGGCCGGCCGCGACGCCCACATCGGCTACTCGCCCTACGTGCGGCCGGTGTCGGTGGCGGGCGTCAAGTGCGTGCTGCTCGACGAGCGGCTGCGCCAGATCGAACCGATGGCTTTCGACTTCGTGATCGACTTCGCGCGCGACAACGAACTGCCCGTGTACGAAGGCTGCGAACTGCCCGAGCGAGCCGGAGGCGGCGCCGGCAACGAAAAGGGCCCGTGAACGGGCCCTTCATAGAGTCAGGCGCCCCCGCATTGCGGCGGCGCCGACGGTGCGGCGAGCGGTGCGCTGCGCCTTACGCCATCGCCTTGACGGCGGCGGCGAGCCGGCTCTTGTTGCGCGCCGCCAGGTTCTTGTGCACGACCTTTTTGTCGGCGATCGTGTCGATCACGCTGGTGGCGCTGCGAAACGCCGCCGCCGCGGCCGCCTTGTCGCCGGCGGCGATCGCCTTGCGCACCGACTTGACGGCGGTGCGCAGGCGCGAACGCTGCGCGGTGTTGTGGGCATTGCGCAGCGTCGACTGCCGGGCGCGCTTGCGCGCTTGCTTGCTGTTGGCCATGAATCGATTCCTGTCACGGTATGACTGCCGCCCGCCGCTGATTGCGCTGCTTTGCGATTGCAGCGTCCGCTGCAATCGCAGCGCCCGCTGCAATCGCAGCGCCTACAAGCAGCCGCTTTGCGGTTCGTTGCCGCTCGCGCAATGCCCGTGGCAGCTCTCGCGCAAGGCGACGCATGTAAAGCCCGGTACTATAGCAGAGGCATCGACGCCCTCCACGGTCGCCGTGGACGATCGCCGCAGCAACGGCCGTTTCGGCCGCCCTCCGGATCCTCGCTGCGCCCGCGTCGGCGCGCCCACCCCGTGAACCTCCTGCGCGCCGCCGCCACCGTCAGCAGCCTGACGCTCGTTTCGCGCATCACCGGGCTGGCGCGCGACCTGCTGCTGGCGCGGCTGTTCGGCAGCGGCCCGGCGATGGACGCCTTCGCGGTCGCCTTTCGCCTGCCGAACCTGCTGCGCCGGCTGTTCGCCGAGGGCGCGTTCGCCCAGGCCTTCGTGCCGATCCTGGCCGAGACGCGTAGCCGGCGCGGCGAGCAGGCCACGCGTGCGCTCGCCTCGCACGTGATGTCGGCTCTGTTCTGGATCGTGCTCGCGGTGTCGCTGCTCGGCGTGCTGTTCGCGCCGGTGCTGGTGTTCC
This sequence comes from Burkholderiales bacterium, assembly GCA_037441125.1. Classification (GTDB taxonomy): domain Bacteria; phylum Pseudomonadota; class Gammaproteobacteria; order Burkholderiales; family Burkholderiaceae_F; genus JALHMQ01. The sequence goes on along the minus strand of JBBIST010000061.1, from coordinate 3,544 downwards.
TCATCGCCAGCGGCTTCGCCGGCCAGCCGCAGACCTTCGAACTGGCGACGATGCTCACGCGCTGGATGTTTCCGTACATCTTCTTCATGTCGCTCGTGGCCTTCGCCGCCGGCGTGCTCAACACCTTCAATCGCTTCGCCGTGCCGGCCTTTACGCCGGTGCTGCTCAACCTGTCGATGATCGCCTTCGGGCTGCTGTCGATGCGCTGGTTCGATCCGCCGGTGCTCGCGCTCGGCGTGGCGGTGTTCGTCGGCGGTGCGCTGCAACTGGCGATTCAATTGCCGGCGCTGGCGCGCATCGGCATGCTGCCGCGATTGTCCGGAGTGCGCACCGCCTTCGCCGACCCGGACGTGCGCCGGATCCTGACCAAGATGGGGCCGGCGGTGTTCGCGGTGTCGGTGGCGCAGTTGAGCCTGGTGATCAACACCAACATCGCCTCGCACCTGGCGCCGGGATCGAACGCCTGGCTGTACTACGCCGATCGCCTGATGGAGTTTCCGTCGGCGTTGCTCGGCGTGGCGCTGGCCACGGTGCTGGTGCCGACGCTGAGCAAGGCGTTTGCCGAACAGCGCGCACAGGACTACTCGCGCATGCTCGACTGGGGACTGCGCCTGGTGTGCCTGATCGCGCTGCCGGCCGCTCTCGCGCTCGGACTGTTGGCCGAGGGCCTGATCGCGGTGCTGTTCCAGGGCGGCCGCTTCGGCGCGCGCGACGTGGCGATGACTGCGAGCGCGTTGATCGGCTACGCCGCGGGGCTTCTCGGGCTGATCGCGGTGAAGATCCTCGCGCCCGGCTTCTACGCGCAGCAGGACATCGCCACGCCGGTGAAGATCGCGGTCGGCGTGCTGATCGCGACCCAGCTCGCCAACATCGTCCTCGTGCCCTGGCTGGCGCACGCCGGCCTGGCCTGGTCGATCAGCCTCGGCGCGCTCGCCAACGCGGCGCTGCTGTACGCCGGCCTGCGGCGCCGGGGCATTTACACGCCGCAACCGGGCTGGGGCGTCTTTCTCGCGCGCCTGGCGGTGGCGCTGGTGCCGCTGGCGCTGCTGCTCGGCTGGGCCGGGCGCGAGATCGACTGGATCGGCCTGTACGAGCGCTGGCCGCTGCGGCTCGGCTTGCTGGGCGCGGTGATGGCGGCCTCGGTCGCGGTCTACTTCGGCGCCCTGCTGGCGCTGGGCTTCAGACCGCGCGACTTCCTGCTGCGCAGCGGCTGAGCGGGGTTGCGGCGCCGGCGCGCGGCGGCCGCGCAGCCGCTTAGAGCTGCTTGAGCATCGTCTGCGCGTCCGAGACTTCGAACTTGCCCGGCGCCTCGACGTTGAGCGCCTTGACCACGCCGTCGTCGACCAGCATCGAGAAGCGCTGGCAGCGCACTCCCATGCCGCGCGCTGTCAGGTCGAGTTCGAGACCGAGCTTGCGCGTGAACTCGGCCGAACCGTCGGCCATCATGCGCACCTTGCCGGCGCTGCGCTGCTCGCGGCCCCAGGCGCCCATGACGAAGGCGTCGTTGACGGCCAGGCACCAGATCTCGTCGACGCCGCGCGCCTTGATGGCGTCGTGGTGCTGGAGATAGCTCGGCACGTGCTTGGCGCTGCAGGTCGGCGTGTAGGCGCCCGGCAGGCCGAAGATGACGATCTTCTTGCCGCGCACCAGGTCGGCGACCTGGAACGCGTTCGGGCCGATCGCGCAGCCCGCGGTTTCGACTTCGATGAACTCGTGCAGTTGGGCGTCCGGCAGCTTGTCGCCGACCTTGATCGTCATCGTTGGACTCCGGTTGCTGACCTGAGCGGACCAGTCTAGCAACGGCACGAACTCAGTCGCCGACCGCCACACCTTCGCGCCGCGGATCGGCGCCGCCGATCCAGGTCGGCTGCTGCGGGTCGTAGGCGCGCACAATAGCCTGCAGTCCGCTCGTCATCGGCAGCACCCGCACCTCGTGGCCGCGCGAGCGCAGCGCCGCGATCAGATCGGCCGAGGCCCCCTGCTCGAGCTCGGTCGGGCCGTTGCGGCTGCCGAAGTGGGGCAGGGCGATCGCCTGCTGCGGGTCGAGCCGCCAATCGAAGATCGCAATCAGCGTGCGCGCGACGTAGTTGATGATCTGGCTGCCGCCCGGCGATCCGAGCGCGGCCAGCAGCCGGCCGCTGTCGCGGTCGAACACCAGCGTCGGCGCCATCGACGAACGCGGTCGCTTGCCCGGCTGCACGCGGTTGGCGACGACGGCCCCGTCGGGTTGCACGCGGCCGATCGCGTCGGCGGCGCGCGGCAGGAACGAGAAGTCGGTGAGCTGGTTGTTGAGCAGGAAGCCGCGCACCATCAGCCGCGACCCAAAGGCGTCTTCGATCGAACTCGTCATCGACACCGCATGGCCGAAGCGGTCGACCGCGGCCAGGTGCGAGGTGGCGATGCGATGCGCCGAGTCGTCCGGCGCGAGCCCGGTGCGCGCCGCGCCCGCGGGTGCGCCGGGCACCGCGCGTCCGATGCTGTGGCTGCCGATCAGGCGCGCGCGGGCGGCGAGGTAGTCGGGGTTCGTGAGCGCGGCCGCATCGACCGGCACGAAGTCCGGATCGGCGACGTACTGTGCGCGGTCGGCGAAGGCAAGCCGGCCGGCTTCGCTGAACAGGTGCACGGCATGCGGGTGCGCTTCCAACCCGCCCTTGGTTCTCACCGGCGGCCAGGCGGCGAGCTCGTGCGCGGCGACGATGCCGAGGATCTGCGCCACCGCGATTCCGCCCGACGACGGTGGCCCCATGCCGCACACGCGCCAGCGCCGATAGTCGGTGCACAGTGCCGGCCGCTCGACGGCGCGATAGGCGGCCAGGTCGGCTTCGGCGAGCGCGCCGGCATTCGTCGGGTGGCCGCGCACGGCGGCGACGATATCGGCGGCGATCGGGCCGCGATGCAGGGCGTCGGCGCCGGTATCGGCGATTGCGCGCAGAGTCGCGGCGAGCTGCGGGTTGCGCAACAGCGTTCCGACCGGCTTCGCTTGGCCGTCGGCGGTGTAGAAGTAGGCGCGCGCCGCCGGGCTGTGCGGCAGGTGACGATCGGCGGCGACGAGCGCATGCAGCCGGGGCGAGATCGCGAAGCCCTGCTCGGCGAGCTCGATCGCCGGCGTGAACAACTGCGGCCACGGCAGCCGGCCGTGCTGGCGATGCGCGAGCTCGAGCATGCGCACAAGGCCCGGGACGCCAACCGCGCGGCCGCCGACCGCGGCCGCGGCGAACTCCATCGCCCGACCCTCGGCAGTGACGAACAGGTGCCCGTCGACGGCCATCGGCGCCGTCTCGCGGCCGTCGTAGCTTTGCACGCGGCGGCCGTCCCAGTGCAGCAGGAAGGCGCCGCCGCCGATGCCGGAGCTCTGCGGCTCGACCAGGGTGAGCACCATCTGCATCGCGATCGCGGCGTCGACCGCCGAGCCGCCGGCCGCCAGGATCCGCCGGCCGGCCTGTGCGGCGAGCGGGTGCGCGGCCGCGGCCATGAAGTGCTGCGCGCTGCTGGCCGTGCGCTCGGCCGCCAGGCCGGTGGCCGCTTCCGGCTGCGACGGCGGCGG